>JBKPSJ010000271.1:0-29670 GCA_046765875.1 Actinomycetota bacterium | reverse complement strand
GGGTGTAGAAGGTCTTGGTCCGCACGGTCACGCCGACCCGTTGCGCGATCCGGCCCTCGCCGACGATGTCGGCCAGCACGTCGGCGGCCAGCACCAGCACCTGGCGCTCGATCTCGTCCCGGTCGGTGATGTCCTCGGCGTACGTGACCTGCTTGCTGCGCGACTTCGGCACCCACGGCTCGGCGGTCACCTGGTCGTCGCCGCGGCCGAGCGCGAGCATCCGGAACCAGCCGCCCATCACCGGGCCGAACCGTTTCTTCAGCACCTCCGGATCCGCCTCGGACAGTTCCCGCACGGTGCTGAAGCCGAGCTCGGCCAGGTTCCGCGCGGACTTCGCGCCCACACCCCACAGCGCGTCGGTCGGCCGGTCCCCCATCACCGGCATCCAGTTCTCGTCGGTCAGCGTGTACACCGCGTCCGGCCGTCGCAGTTTGGCGAACCCGGTCGCGACCTTGGCCCGCTGCTTGTTGTCGCTGATGCCGACCCCGGAGGTGAGGCCCGTCTCGGCGTAGATCTTCGCGCGGATCTCCTCGGCCAGCTTCTCGGGATCCGCGGTGCGGGCGCCGATCACGGCCTCGTCCCAGCCCCAGACCTCGACCACCACCGGGAACGTCCGCAGCACCTCCATGACCTCCTCGGAGGCCTCCTCGTACGCCGGGTCGTCCTTGGCCAGGAACACCGCGTCCGGGCACCGGCGAACCGCGGTCCGCAGCGGCATCCCGGAGTGGATGCCGAACGCGCGGGCCTCGTACGACGCCCCCGCGACCACCGTGCGCGGCTGGTTCGGATCACCCTGGCCGCCGACGATCACCGGAAGCCCGCGCAGCTCAGGATGCCGCCGGACCTCGACCGCACAGATGAAGGCGTCGAGGTCGACGTGCAGGATCCAGTCGCGCTCCTCCATGGCACGACCAAGCCTGCCGTGTGCCTCTGACAATCACGAACAATCACAAGACAAGGCCTCCCGGACCGACTCGTCTGGGGGGACAAGGGCCGGTCCGGGAGGAGCTTGTTGTGGCAACTACAGGACGCTGAAGACGATCGTGTTCGGCGCCAGGTGGTTGCTGTTGACGGTGTCGTTGCCGGCCTGCGTGTCGACGGTCAGCTGGTCGGCCGGCTCGGCTCCGGTGAGCGTCACCTTGGCCCGCAGCCCGTCGACCCGCACGGTGCCGTTCGCGCCGGAGACGCGGATGTGGTCCTTGCGGTCGTTGCCGTGCACCGTCACCGCGTCGACCGCGCCATCGCCGGCGCCCAGATCCACGTCGACCTTGCGGACATCGGTCCGGCTCAGGTCGCCGACCTCGACGCTGTCGGCCCCGCCGAGAGCGTGCAGGTCGACCCGCTCGACGTCGTCGGTGTCCATCACGATGTTGCCGAGGTCGCGGGTGAACCGCAGCCGCTCCCCGTTCGCGGCGGCCGCGAACTTCTCCGCTCCGGCGGCGCCGTTGAACAGCATCGTGTCGTGGTTCCCTCGGCCACCCTCGATGACGTCCGAGCCGTCGCCCGGATCCCACTGGAACGTGTCGTTGCCGTTACCCATCAGCGCGGTGTCGCTGCCCCGGTTGCCGTCGACGAAGTCGTTGCCGTCCCCTGTGCGGAACAACTCGTTGCCGCTGCCACCGGACACGAAGTCGTCGCCGCTGCCGGTGTCGACCACCGTGGGCGGCTGGACTTGCGTGCCGAAGTCGATCCGTACGCTGTCGTCGCCGCGGGCGGTGTTCACGAGCAGTGCGCCGAAGTCGGCCAGCTTGACCGACTTGTCCGCCGTACCGTCGTTGCCGAAGTCGATCTGCAGTACGGTCGGGTCCGCCGCCGGTACCCGCAGTGCGATGTCGTCGGCGTGGGCGGTCCCCGTGACAATCAGCTGGCGATTGTCGATCTGCACCGTGCCCTGCGTATCGGCCGCCGCCGTACCGGCGACGCTCAGCGCGATCCCGGCCGCCACGGCGCCGATTGCCGCCACACTCAGGCCGCGTCGTCGTGCATGACTCATCTGTTGTGCCCCCTCGGTTGGTGCGGGCCCGTGACCCGCTCCGATCAGTTGGAACCCATACGGGTCCTGCATGGGGTCGGTTCAACCGGAACGCAGAATGGCCGGGTGATCGAGTTCCGAGTCGACGTTCCGCAGCCGGAGCTGGACGATCTGCGACAACGGCTACAGCGGGTGCGGTGGCCGGCGCAGATCCCGGGCACCGGCTGGGAGCGCGGTGTACCGCTGGACTACCTGCGCGGACTGGTCGACCGGTGGCTGACGGCGTACGACTGGCGGGCCGCGGAGGCCAGGCTGAACTCGTACCCGCAGTACACGACGCGGATCGAAGGGCAGACGATCCACTTCCTGCACGTACGGTCGGCCGAGCCGGACGCGCTGCCGCTCATCCTCACCCACGGCTGGCCCGGCTCGATCGTGGAGTTCCTCGAGATCCTCGGGCCGCTCACCGATCCGGCCCGGTACGGCGCCGACCCGCGCGACGCCTTCCACGCGGTGGCGCCGTCGGTCCCCGGGTTCGGCTTCTCCGTACCGCTGGCGCGGCCCGGCTGGAACCACGGCCGGATCGCCCGTGCGTGGAAGGAGTTGATGGCCCGGCTCGGTTACGACCGGTACGGCGCCCAGGGTGGCGACACCGGCTCGGTCGTGTCGCCCGAACTCGGCCGCATCGATCCGGAGCACGTGGTCGGCGTACACGTCAACGGCGCGCTGGCGTACCCGTCCGGCGTACCGGACGACCTCACCGAGACCGAGCGTGAGCGGCTGGCGGCGGCCGAGCGGGTACGCCGGGAGGGCACCGGGTACGCCGATCTGCAGTCGACCCGTCCGCAGACGCTGGCTTACGCGCTGGCGGACTCGCCGGTCGGCCAGTTGGCCTGGATCGTGGAGAAGTTCCATGACTGGACCGACCCGGCCCGGGAGTTGCCCGAGGACGCGGTCGACATCGACCTGCTGCTCACCGACGTCACGCTGTACTGGCTGACCGGCACCGGGCCGACGTCGGCACACCTCTACTACGAGAACCGGATCGCTGACGTGCCCCATGAGCGGTCGCCGGTGCCGACCGGGTTCGCCGTGTTCCCGCACGACACGGCGTTCCGCGCGATCGCCGAACGGGAGCACAACCTGGTGCACTGGAAGGAGTTCTCCCGTGGCGGGCACTTCGCCGCGCTGGAGGCGCCAGACCTGCTGGTCGGCGACATCCGGGAGTTCTTCCGGCGCTTCCGCGCGAAGATGTCCCCCGGCGGCTGATCCGTTCGTCAGCACGGTGTCAGGACCGACCGACAGAGGAGCTCAAACCATGCAGTACGCACTGCTGATCTACACCGTTCCCGGTGCACAGGACGGCCACACCGACGAGCAGCGGCAGGCGGTGACCGCCGAGTACCTGGCGATCGCGGACGACCCACGGATGGTCGGCTCCGCCCATCTCAAGCCGGTCGACAGCGCCACCACGGTCCGGGTCCCGGACGGCAAGACGTTGATCACCGACGGCCCGTTCGCCGACACCAAAGAGGTGTTCGCGGGGTTCTATCTGATCGAGGCCGACGACATCGAGGCGGCGCTTGAGGTGGCCGAGCGGATCCCGAGTACCCGGCTGGGCGGTGCCGTCGAGGTACGCCCGGTGGCCCGGTACGTCCCGCCGCCGAAGTGATCGAACAGGTCTTCCGCGACGAGTGGGGCCGGGTACTGGCCTCACTGATCGGCTTCCTCGGCGACTTCGACCTCGCCGAGGAGGCCGTGCAGGAGGCGTTCGCGATCGCCGCCGAACGCTGGCCGCGCGACGGTATGCCGGACAACCCGGCCGGCTGGCTGGTCCGTACCGCCCGCAACCGGGCGATCGACCGGATCCGCCGCGACCGGACGCTGGCGACGAAGCTGCGGCTTCTCGACGAGCCGGGGGTGACACAGATGGAGCCGGTAATGGACGACAGGTCGATCCGCGACGAGCGGCTCGAACTGATCTTCACCTGCTGCCACCCGGCGCTGGCCGTCGAGGCACAGGTCGGGCTGACGCTGCGTACCCTCGGCAGACTGAGCACCGAGGACGTCGCGCACGCCTTCCTGGTCTCGCCGGACACGATGAAGCGCCGTCTGTCCCGAGCGAAGCTCAAGATCAAGACCGCCGGCATCCCGTTCAAAGTGCCCGACGACCACCTGCTGCCGGACCGGCTGGCGGCCGTGCTCGCGGTGGTCTATCTGATCTTCAACGAGGGGTACGGTGGGCGGATCGACCTGGCCGGCGAGGCGATCAGGCTCGGCCGGGTGCTGCTCGCACTGATGCCGGACGAGCCGGATGTGTACGGCCTGCTGGCGCTGATGCTGTGTCACGACGCCCGCCGCGCGGCTCGCTATGACGGTGCCGACCTGGTACTGCTGGAAGACCAGGACCGCTCGTTGTGGGACGCAGACCAGATCGCCGAGAGCCGCCGGCTGCTCGGCCGGGCGCTGTCCGGGCGCGGCCCGTACGCGCTGCAGGCCGCGATCGCCTCCCTGCAGGCGGCGGACCCGATCGACTGGCCGCAGATCGCGGCCCTCTACGCCGAACTCGCCGACCGCACCGGTTCACCGGTCGTCGAGTTGAACCGTGCCGTCGCGCTGGCGCAGGCCGGCTCGCCTCGCGAAGCCCTGGCGATCGCCGATGCGCTCGACCTCGACGGCTACCAGTACCTGCACTCGACCCGCGGCGAACTGCTGAGTCGGCTCGGCCGGGTGGACGAGGCGCGCGACGCGTTCAACCGGGCGCTCGAACTGGCGACCGACGAGCGCGAACGCCGCTTCCTGCGCAAACGCCTCAATCAGTTGTAGATCGCTGTCCCCCTGGCGGTCGGTCATTCGTCAGCAGTGCGAACCGACTTCCAGGAGGACGAGATGACACAGCAACGATCCGGGCTCGTGCTCGGTGTGGGCGCGGTCGCGTCGTTCATGGTCGCGCTGGACGCACTGGTCGTGTCGACCGCGCTGAGCACGATCCGTATCGATCTGCATGCCTCGCTCGGGCAACTCGAGTGGACCGTGAACGCCTATGTGCTCAGCTTCGCCGTACTGATGATGACCGCCGCGGCCGTCGGTGACCGGCTCGGCCGGCGCCGGGTGTTCGTGGCCGGCCTTGCGTTGTTCGCCGCCGCGTCAGCGGCCTGCGCGCTATCTCAGAACGTGACTTGGCTGGTCACCGCCCGCGCAGTCCAGGGCGTCGGCGCGGCTCTGGTGATGCCGCTCGCGCTGGCGCTCGTCGGCGCCGCCTTTCCACCGGAACGCCGCGGCTGGGCGACGGGCGTCTTCAGCGGCGTGACCGGTGTCGCCGTACTGTGCGGGCCGCTGGTCGGCGGTGCCGTCGTCGAAGGCATCTCGTGGGCGTGGATCTTCTGGCTGAACGTACCGATCGCTGTGACCTTGATCGTGCTCAGCCGCACCGGGATCGCCGAGAGTTTCGGCCCGCGTACGCGGATCGACTTCGGCGGCGTCGTGCTGGTGACCGCGACCTGCTGCGGGCTGGCCTGGGGATTGATGCGCAGCACAACGTTGGGATGGGGCAGCTCCGAGGTCGTGGTCTCGCTGCTGGCCGGAGTCGCATTCGGTGTGGGGTTCGTGCTGTACGAGCGCCGGGTCGCCCAGCCGATGCTGCCGCTGCGGCTGTTCGCGTCCCGCGGCTTCTCCGCCGGTAACACCGCGATCTTCTTCTGGTCCGCGTCGGTGGCCGGGACCGTGTTCTTCATGGCGCAGTACCTGCAGACCGTGCTCGGCAACGGTCCGCTCGGCACCGGCGTCCGGCTGGTTCCGTGGGGTGCGGTCACCTTCCTGGTTCCGCAGCTGGCTGGGCGGATGCTGCCGCGGACCGGTCCGCGGCCGCTGATCGGCGGCGGGATGCTCCTGCAGGCGGTGTCGATGGCGTGGATCGCGGTCATCGCCGGAACCTCATCGGGCTACTCGGAACTGGTGGCGCCGCTGGTGCTGTCCGGTACCGGGCTTGCCATGTCGGTCCCGGCGATCCAGAGCACGGTGATGGGCGCAGTCGCGCCGGCCGAGATGGGCAAGGCATCAGGCACGCTCAGCACGGTCCGTCAACTTGGTGCGGTGTTCGGCGTGGGGATACTCGCCGCCGTGTTCACCGGATTCGGTGGCTACGGCTCGCAGGCCCGGTTCAGCGACGGATTCGTCGCGGCGATGGTGGCCTCGGCTGTGCTCTCACTGGCCGGCGCGCTCACCGCCGTCGTCCTCCCCGGCCGTACGCCGACCACGCGCCGGGCTCCCGAGCTGGCCACCGCCGCTGGTTGAGGGCTGTCAGCTCAGCAGACCGGCCGATGTGTCCGACCAGCCCTCGGCCGACTCGACCGTAGCGAACCGGTCGCGGGTGGCTGCGGCGTCCGCGTCGCTGACCTGGTCACGCTGCCGGTGCGCGGCCCGGTGCTGCGGCTGCGCGGGACCGTCGATCCTGGGCAGGTAGCGGCACAGCGCCACGCCGGTCGACTTGGCCCGGTACATCGCCTTGTCCGCTGCCGCCATCAGCCGGTCCAAGTGCTCGGCCGGCATCGCCGCGACACCCGCGCTGGCCGAGACGCTCAGCGGCTGGCTGTCGGCGATCATCGGCTGCGCGATGCTGGCGCAGAGAGCGTGCGCGAACTGCTCGGCGTACTGGCTGGCCTTGGTCGGGTTCGCCTGCGGCGCGAGCAGCACGACGAACTCGTCGCCACCGAGCCGTGCCGAGCAGACGACGTGCGCACGCGGCCGGGCGATCCGCGCGGCGACCTGGGTGATGACCGCGTCGCCGACGTCGTGCCCGTACATGTCATTGACCTGCTTGAGGTTGTCCAGGTCGAGCATCACGATCGCCAGATGGTCCCCGGCACCGGCGGCGGCGCGCTGGGCGGACAGGCCTCGATCGAGGCCGGCGCGGTTGGCCAGGCCGGTCAGTGGGTCCGTGTGCGCCGCCTGATCGGCGACGACGAGCTTTCGCTCCAGTTCGCGGACTCGGCTGCGCGTGTCCAGCAGCGCGTACGTCAGCAGCCCGGACAGAGCGAGCGAGGCCACGATGAGAACAGCGGTCATGGCACGGGCCAAGCGGTCGGGGCGAGGCTATTGCGCCGTCGCCGGCCGGCCGGCGACGGCTGCTCCTGGGCGCCGCTGGATGCGCTAGGGCGAGCGGTGGATCGGCGCCTCACGTTCCCTCCCAGGTCACGGGTCCGGCAGGGCGTCCCGTCATGCCGGAACGATCTGGGTGGGACCGGTCCGGGCGGGGCCAGTTCTGTGCAGTCATTCGAAACAATCTGCCGCTGATTCGCGGCGGACCGTTACGGAAACCACTGTTACCCATGTACTGTACGGATGCAAGCACGAATGCAAGTGCAAAATCCGTGATCAAATGTCAACGCCCAGTGAACAGGGTCAGGAGCGGACCGATGCGAAACAACACTCCGGGGGACCAGCAGCTGGTGTGGCGCAAGAGTCGGCGTAGCAACCCCAGTGGGGACTGCGTCGAGGTGGCGAAACTGAGCACCGGCGAGGTTGCTGTACGGCATTCGAAGCAGACAGACGGACCCGTGATCGTTTACACCCGATCGGAGATCGACGCGTTCCTCGGTGGCGTCAAGGACGGCGAGTTCGATTACCTATTGAGCTGACGGCTCGTCTTGACAAGTTGATTTGCGCGTGCGTAGTTGCGCGATTACCGACTTGCTATGACAGACTGGTCGCCTCTGAAGCGCAGAACAGGGGACCGGTGGGGTACTGACGTGGCTACGGTGCGGCGCAACGAGGCCGACCGGACGCCGGCAGGCATACAGCTTGCCGGCGGTCCGACGGTCGTGCGCATGACACTCGGTGCCCAGCTCCGCAAGCTCCGTGAGGAAAGCGACATCTCCCGCGAACAGGCTGGGGAGGCCATCCGCGCCTCGCACGCCAAGATCAGCAGGCTCGAGCTGGGCCGGGTCGGCTTCAAGGAGCGCGACATCTCCGACCTGCTCACGCTGTACGGCGTGACCGACCCCACCGAGCGCGAGAGGTACTTCAACCTGGGCCGGCAGGCGAACTCGCCGGGCTGGTGGCACCGGTACGGCGACCTGCTGCCGCCCTGGTTCGAGATCTACCTCGGCTTGGAGCAGGCTGCGTCGGTGATGCGGACCTACCAGACCCAGTTCGTGCCCGGCCTGCTGCAGACCGCCGACTACGGACGAGCGGTGATCCGGCTGGTGCACGGCCGCGAGGCCCCGAACGATGTCGACCGCCGCGTCGACCTGCGGATGAAGCGCCAGGAGGTGCTGCTCGGTTCCGGCGGACCGGTCTTCTGGACGGTCATCGACGAGGCCGCGCTGCACCGGCCGATCGGCGGGAAGCCGGTGCTGCGGGCCCAGCTCGAGCGGCTGATCGAGGCGGCCGAGCGGCCCAACATCACCATCCAGATCCTGCCGTACGAGGTCGGTGGGCACGCGGCCGCCGGCGGGTCGTTCACGATCCTGCGGTTCCCGGAGGCGGACCTGCCGGACGTCGTGTACCTGGAGCAGCTGACCAGCGCGCTGTACCTGGACAAGCGGCCGGACGTCGATCGCTACCTGGCGGTGATGGACCAGCTGAGCGTCACGGCCGAGCCGCGGGACCGGACCGCCGACATCCTCCGCAAGCTCCTCAAGGACCTCTGAGCCCGGTCTAGAAGAACCCCGCCACGCGGCTGACGCATCAGGGCTTCACCAGTCCGGCCCGGCGCAATGCATCCGCCATCGCACCCTCGGGCTGCCGCTCCTCGCGACCGCGTCCCTGCCCTTTGCCCCCGCCTTGCCCGCTGTTCTGCCCTCGACCGTCGCGGCCCTGGCCCTCGCGACCCTGGCCCTTGCGACTCTGCCCCTTTGCGACTCTGCCCCTTGCCACCTTGACCCTGGCCGCTGTGGCCTTGACGTTCGCTTTGCTTCGACGGCAGGCCGTCATCGAGCCGCAGGGTCAGTGAGATCCGGTTCCGCGGTACGTCGACGTCGAGCACCTTGACCTTCACGATGTCGCCGGGCTTGACCACATCCCGAGGATCCTTGACGAAGTTGCGCGACAGCGCGGACACATGTGCGAGCCCGTCCTGATGCACACCGATGTCGATGAACGCCCCGAACGCGGCGACGTTGGTGACCACACCCTCCAGCCTCATCCCCGGCCTGAGGTCGGCGATCTTCTCCACGCCCTCGGCGAAGGTCGCGGTTCGGAACGCCGGCCGCGGGTCTCGGCCCGGCTTGTCCAGCTCGGCCAGGATGTCGGTCACCGTCGGAATGCCGAAGATCTCGTCGGCGAAGTCCACCGGCTTGAGCGACTTCAGGGTCCGGGTGTTGCCGATCAGGCCCTTGAGATCGGAGCCGGTCGCTTCCAGGATCCGGCGGACCACCGGATACGCCTCCGGGTGCACGCTGGACGAGTCGAGCGGATCGTCGCCACCGGTGATCCGGAGGAACCCGGCGCACTGCTCGAACGCCTTCGCCCCGAGCCGTGGTACCTGCTTGAGCGCAGAGCGACCGCGGAACGGACCGTGGTGGTCGCGATGGCCGACGATGTTCTGGGCCAGGCCGGATGTGATGCCGGACACCCGGCCGAGCAGTGGTGCCGATGCGGTGTTGACGTCGACGCCGACCGCGTTCACGCAGTCCTCGACCACCGCGTCGAGCGAGCGCGACAGCGACGCCTCGGGCAGGTCGTGCTGGTATTGGCCGACGCCGATCGACTTCGGGTCGATCTTGACAAGCTCGGCGAGCGGATCCTGCAGCCGGCGCGCGATCGACACCGCACCGCGTAGCGACACGTCCATCCCCGGCAGCTCCTGGGACGCGTACGCCGACGCCGAGTACACCGACGCACCAGCCTCGGAGACGACCACCTTCGTCACCCCGTGTTGTTTGGCGACGAGGTCCGCGGCGAGCCTGTCCGTCTCCCGCGACGCCGTACCGTTGCCGATGGCAATCAACTCGACCTGGTGCTTCGCGACCAAGGCGGCCAGAGTGGTCAGTGCCTGGGACCACTGGTTCTGCGGCTGGTGCGGGTGGATCACCGCGGTATCGACGACCTTGCCGGTGGCGTCGACAACGGCGACCTTGACGCCGGTCCGGTACCCCGGGTCCAGGCCCATCGTCGTCCGGGCACCGGCCGGTGCGGCGAGCAGCAGGTCGCGCAGGTTCGCCGCGAACACATGCACGGCCTCGTCGGACGCCTGCTGGCGCAGCCTGGTCCGGGCATCGATGCCGAGGTGGACCAGAATCTTCGTACGCCAGGCCCAGCGGACCGTGTCGGCCAGCCAGGCGTCGGCCCGCCGGCCTCGGTTCGCGATGCCGAACCGGCTCGCGATGCTCGCCTCGTACTCGGCCTCGCCCGGCTCGATCGTCAGCGTGAGCACGTCCTCGGCCTCGCCGCGGAACATCGCCAGGATCCGGTGCGACGGCATCGATCCGAACGGCTCGGCGAAGTCGAAGTAATCGGAGAACTTCGCGCCCTCGGTCTCCGTGCCCTCGCGGACCGCGGACGCCAGCTGACCGTGCGACCACAGTCGTTCGCGCAGTTCGCCGATCAGGTCGGCATCCTCGGCGAACCGCTCGACAAGGATCGCGCGGGCGCCTTCGAGTGCCGCCTGCGCGTCTAGCACACCTCGCTCTACGTCGACGAATACAGCAGCGGCAGCCTGCGGGTCGGTGTCGGGCGTGCTGAGTAGGCCCTCGGCCAGCGGCTCGAGCCCGGCCTCGCGGGCGATCTGCGCCTTCGTCCGACGCTTCGGCCTGTACGGCAGGTAGATGTCCTCCAGCCGGGCCTTGGTGTCGGCGGCCAGGATCAGCAGCTCGAGGTCATCGGTGAGCTTGCCCTGCTCGCGGATCGAGTCGAGCACGGCCTGCCGGCGCTCCTCCAGCTCGCGGAGGTACCGCAGCCGGTCCTCGAGCATGCGGAGCTGAGCATCGTCGAGCGAACCGGTGACCTCCTTGCGGTAGCGCGCGATGAACGGCACCGTCGAGCCCTCGTCCAACAGCCGCACCGCGGCGGCGACCTGCCCTTCCCGTACCCCGAGCTCGTCTGCTATCCGTCGCTCGACCGACGTCAACCCCACGCCCCTCGTCCTTCCCTCGATGAATGCCCGCGGCATTCTGCCAGGGATCGGTATCGCGCTAGACGATCCCCGCCACGATGTCTTCGTACACGCCGACCTTGAACGTGATGATGTCCAAGCACTTGTCGAGCTGAGCCTTCTGCGCGAGTACGCGCTCCTTGTGCGCACGCAGCAGGGCCAGCCGTTCCTTCTCGTTGCCGTCGCCGTCGCGGACCAGGTCGGCATACCGGCGGATGTCCAGGACCGGCATGCCCGACTCACGCAGGATGATGCAGAGCTCGATCCACTCCAGGTCGTCCTCGTCGTACACCCGCCGGCCGCTCGGATCGCGGCGTACCGGGCCGACGAATACCCCTTCGCGCTCGTAGAACCGCAGCGCATGGACACTCAAACCAGTGCGTTCGGCCACCTCGCCGATACTCATCACGGACCCAGGATAAGTAACTTGACCTAGAGTCCACTCCAACTCGTACCGTCCGAGTTGTGGACGAGGCACCAGTCAACCTGATCACCGGCGGCTCGAGCGGCATCGGCGCCGCCACCGCACGACAGCTCCTACAGCAGGGCCATCGCGTTACCGTCACCGGTCGCGACGCGGCCCGGCTCGACCGCTTTGCGGCCGCGCTCGATCATCCCTCCAGCCTGCTCACCTTCCCCTCTGACACGTCCGTATACGCCGACGTCGAGGCGGCGGTCGATTCCACGGTCAAACAGTTCGGACGGCTCGACAATGTCGTCGCCAGTGCCGGCTTCGCGACCCACGACGGCCTCGGTGACGGCGATCCCGAGGGCTGGCGGGACATGGTGTTGACCAACGTGCTCGGACCGGCGTACCTGATCCGGGCCGCGCTCCCTCACCTGAGGGAGTCACACGGAAGAATAGTGCTGATCGGCAGCGTGGCCGGGTTTGTCCACAGCCCCGGCAACATCTACGGCGCCACCAAGTTCGCGATCACGGGCCTGGCCGAGAACACCCGGCTGATGGTGGCCGCGGACAAGATCGGCGTCACGCTGGTCGCACCCGGGCCGGTGGACACCGACTTCTTCGACCGCGCCGGCGGACCACCCGCCGGCCGTGACCTGATCAGCGCCGGCGAACTCGCCGCGACGATCACCTGGGCGCTCGGCCAGCCGGCCGGGGTCGACATCAACACCCTCGTGGTCCGGCCGACCGGATCACCGCGATAAGGAGAGCAACCCACATGCGCTACCGCGTTCTCGGCGGCACCGGCATCGAGGTCAGCACCTACTGCCTCGGCGCCATGATGTTCGGTTCGATCGGCAATCCCGACCACGACGACGGTGCACGCATCATCCACTCCGCCCTCGACCGGGGCATCAACTTCGTCGACACCGCCGACATGTACTCGTCGGGTGAGTCCGAGGAGATCGTCGGCAAGGCACTCAAGGGCCGGCGCGACGACGTCGTACTGGCGACCAAGGTGCACTTCCCGATGGGTGACGGCCCGAACCACGGCGGCAACTCGCGCCGCTGGATCATGCGCGCCGTAGAGAACAGCCTGCGCCGCCTCGGTACGGATTGGATCGACCTGTACCAGGTCCACCGGCCGGATGAGACGACCGACATCGAGGAGACGCTGGCCGCGCTCACTGACCTGGTCCGGCAGGGCAAGGTCCGTACCTTCGGTTCCTCGTCGTTCCCGGCCGAACGGATCGTCGAGTCGCACGTCGTCGCGGAACGGCGCGGGCTGATGCGGTTCCGTACCGAGCAGCCGCCGTACTCGATGCTCGGCCGCGGTGTGGAGCGGTCGCTGCTGCCCACCGCACAGCGGTACGGCATGGGCGTGCTCACCTGGAGCCCGCTGGCGTGGGGCTTCCTGTCCGGCAAGTACCGCAAGGGCCGGTCGATCGACCTCACCTCCGGGCGGGCGGCCCTCGCACCGGAGCGGTTCGATCCGGAGCGGCCGGAGAACGCGGCCAAGTACGACGCGGTCGAGCGGCTGGCCGAGGTCGCCGACGGGCTGGGCCGTTCGCTACCCGAGCTCGCGGTCGCGTTCGTCGTCTCGCATCCTGCCGTCACCTCGGTGATCACCGGACCGCGGACGATGGAACATCTCGACGCCACGCTCAAGGGTGCCGACCTGACCCTCGACGACGCCACCCTCGACCGGATCGACGAGATCGTTGCCCCAGGCACCGATCTGTACCGGGTCGACGACGCGTGGGCGCCGCGGTCGCTGACCGACGCCACACAGCGGCGCCGGTCACTGGACGCGCGAGGCGCGGCGTGATGCTCAGCGGGTGAGTGCTGCCAGCGCGAAACCGCGACGCAACCAGTTGAGCTGGTCGATCGCCATGGCCGGACTGAGCCCGATCAACCCGCGTACACCGGCAAGTTGCGCGAGGTATTCACGACGTATGTCGGCGGGCTCGGCGAGCGCGGGGATCAGGTGCTCGGTGCGGTTGCCGAACACGTCCAGCACGGTCGCGTAGTAGTACACGACCGCGGCCAGCTCGGACCGGGCCGGGTCCATCGCGTCAAACCGTGGCTCGAGCAGGGTGCCGACCGCGGCGTTCAGCGACGGCCCGGTGCCGGGCCAGCCCGGTTCGGCGACCAGGCCGACGAACTCCGCCTCGAGCCGGTCGGTGCCGGGCCGGGCGAGGAAACCACTGCGGTATGTCTGAAGCTGGTGGTGCACCACACCCGCGGTGATGTCGGCGATGTCGTTCCGCCCGACCTCACGCCGCGCGTCGACCAGCGCCCGCGCCGCCCGGATGGAGTCCCGCGGTACGCCACCCGACAGACAGTGGCACAAGGCGATGAACAGGTCCGGGAACCCGGTGACCCGGCGGCGCAGCAGCGCGAGTGTATCGTCCAGCCCGAACTCGTCGAGCCGGATGATGTCGTCGAACGTGGCCTCCACTCCGGACTCCTGGTCCGACACCCGGCGCTCGAACCGTGCGAGCACCTCCTCCGACACCGCGACCAAGTAGACCACGCCTGGGATCCCGAACACCGGCCTGATCCGTTCGATGAACCGTTCAGCGGTCTCGGCGTCCGGGATCCGGTTCAACTCATCGATCGCGACCACCAGGCCGGACCGCCACCCGACGACCTCGGTGGCCAGGTCGCGGTAGTCCGCGGCCAGTTCGGGCAGCGTCCGGTCGGGCACCTTGCGCAGTCGCCGGAGCTGGGCCGACGCCTGCTTGGCCAGGACCCGGTTCCGTGCCGGGCGGATGAACTCGGCCCCGACGTACAGCCCGGCGAGCCCGATGAGCATCAGCAGCAGCGTCCAGTCCGGCACGCCGTGGCTCAACCCGATCGGACGCAACACCTTCTCGATCGCGTCGTCGATCCGCTGGCCGTCCGGGTCACTTGTGTCGTGCAGCCCGCGGTGTAGGACGAGCAGCGCGGCGAGGAGTAGGCAGACGATGCGGACCGCCCACGCCAAGACCCAGACATTCCTCGAGGTACGCCGCCAGCTGCGGTCCCGTGCGGCCGCCAGTACGGCGAGGCACAGCTGCACGGACAACCTTTGTACGAGGTCGCGAGCGTCCTGGTTCGCCTCGACCACCACCCGCAACGCCGACCGGCCCGGGTCACCCTCGAGCCGCAGCAGGGTGCTCTTGCCGACTCCGCGCGGTCCGCTCACCGCGATCGTGCGCGCACCCAGATCGGTGATGAGCCGGCGGAGTCGGGACTGCTCGGAACGCGGTACCAGCCATGTGTCGTCCTGCTCCGGTGTCCGGTCGACCCGCAGCTCCGTCGGACTGATCGCCGTCACGTGCTCGTTCACGGCCAGCCGCAACCGTGGCGTCACCAGCTTCCGCAATCGGTCGACCCACCCTACCCACGCGACCCGCGCCGACAGCGACACGGCCACCGCGCCGCCGATCAATGCCAGTACGCCGACAACGGCGAGCACCTGCTCGGTGGTGACCGGATCGAACCAGTTCAGCGCCTCCCGGATGAACAGGACCAGCACCACGATGACCGCGAGGTCGACCACGACCGCAGCGGCCGTCGCCTGGTACGCACGACGGCCTTCCGGTGCCGTACCGGCTTCGAGCTCGTCCGAAGACTCGCGCACGGCAAGCCGGACCTCCTGGCGGTCCAGCGCAGGAAGCTGGACCGGGCGGAACTCCTCACTCCCGAGCAGGCCGTCGACGACATCGCCGATGGCCGCCCGGACGAACCATCCGGTCGCGGCCACCGCACTCCCCCCGGCGCGGGTCAGCTCTGCGGCTGCGTGATGTTGACCATCCAGCCGACGCCGAACCTGTCGACGCACATGCCGAACTCGTCACCCCACATCTGCTTTTCCATCGGCACCGTCACCATGCCGCCGTCGGAGAGCTTGTTCCAGTACCCGTGCAGCTCCTCGCTGTCGGTACCGCTCAGGCTGATCGACATGTTCGTACCCGGGTTGTACTCCATCCCGGCAGGCGTGTCGGCCGCCATCAGCGTGAACCCGTTGGTGGTCTCCAGCTGCCCGTGCATGATCTTGTCCGGGTCGGGGGCACTCTGGTCACCGAACTCGCCGAACGTGCTCATGCGAAGCTCGCCGCCGAACACGTCCCTGTAGAACTCCAGAGCCTCGCGGGCATTGTCCTTGAAGCTGATGTACGGGTTGAGCACAGACGCCATCACGCTCTCCTAGATCTCGAGCCCTCAAAGTCATCGGCCGCCATTCGACGCCCACCCCAATCCCTATCGCGTCGACCCACCCCCGCACCACCCTCCCCCGGCGGCACCGGCCCCGTGAACAACTTTCGCCCTCCAGCGCCACACGCGTATTCGAGCTGAATCAGGCGTCGTGAGCCATGTCTACGAAGCGGGAGTAGTGGCCCTGGAAGGCGACGACGACGTTGGCGGTCGGGCCGTTGCGGTGCTTGGCCACGATGAAGTCCGCTTCGCCCGGCCGGGTGGACTCGCGTTCGTAGGCGTCCTCGCGGTGGAGAAGGATCACCATGTCCGCGTCCTGTTCCAGGCTGTTGTGGGTGGCGATGCCGTCGGCGACGAAGTTGTGGGTGCCGAGGACGGTCGCATCGTACACGTCCTGCATGCCCAGGCTCTCGATCGACGTGACCGTGTCCCAGAAGATGTCGTTCGTCGCCAGGACATCGAGGTCGGCATCGTCGAGAACCCTCGCCACCTCGGCCAGGCGCTGGCGGCTCGGCGCGTGCTTCCACATGGTGGAGCCGGAGAAACTCGTTCCCATCCGTGCGGCGAATTCGCGATGAGTCATCCCACGGTCGATCAGGACCGAACGGACCTGGGTCCAGACCTCCTTCGGCACAGTGTCGAGGCTGGTGTTCGCACGAACCGCCCGCAGGCGCTCGGCGACCTCCGCCGCCCGCTCCCCTCTCGCGCCGTGAACGCCGATCTCGTCGCAGAAGCGAAGCTGGTTCTCCACGCCATAGATATAGAGGTGATAAGCATCGCGATACCCGCTCTTCCGGACCGTCTTGATGCGGCTGAAGATGTTGTGCCGCAGCAGCAGCCGAGCGAGGTCGTCGATCAGGCGGCGGCCCGTGGATGCGTAGTAGATCCGACCTTGTCCAGCCTTCTCGTCCCAGCGGACCGAACCGTCGGTTGCCCACAGGTGCCGGATGAAAGTGCCAACCTGTTCTCTCGGCAGGCCGAATACGCCGGGCGGTACGAACTTCTCGTGACTGCGGAGACCGAACAGTTCGAGCTCGTCCAGCCAAGCTGCGATCGGATTCCGTCGGCCATGGGTCAGTCGGTATGGAGCCGGAAGCCGCAAGGTCGTCACTCGGGCGGCGGCGTATTCATCGTGGATGGCAGTGATTCCGAACCGCCGCGCGGCCGCCTCGGCGACGGCGGTCAAGTTGGCCTCGTCGATGCTGGCGTACCGGATCGGCTGCCGGCGTACGAACGAGCCGTCCCCCAGCAGGTGCGCGAGTAGTACGACCTCGTCGTCGTCCCAGCGTCGTACAGCCATTGGTGGCGGCACGTGGCGCAGGGAGCCGATGCGGCAGCCGGCAACCAAGTTACCGAGGGGCTTCCAGCCGTCGTACGTCAAGAACGGATGGTTGGCTGTTGCCTTGATCTCGCGACCTGACGCCAGCCGCAGGCGGAAGACCTCCTTCACGCCGCTCGGGAACGCATGCGTCAGCGTCCGCGGCACAAGCTTCAGCCGATCGTCGAGCGACCAGACCGGTACGTCCCGCGCACCCGATGCGAGGAGTTCGCCGAGTGACACCTCCGCTCCGGTGTCCGCCCGCATGAGCCTGGTGTCGGCCGTCAGGCACCCTGACTCGCGGAGGTCAGAGAGCATGGGGCGCTTGTCGGTACGTTGTTCGGCGCCTCGGTTGAGCTGGGAGATCGCGATGACCGGGACCTCGAGCTCCTTGGCGAGGAGCTTGATCGAGCGGGAGAACTCGGAGACCTCGAGCTGGCGGGACTCGACCTTCCTGCCCGACGTCATCAGCTGCATGTAGTCGATGACGATCAGCTTCAGGTCGTGGCGTTGCTTGAGCCGCCGGGACTTCGCACGGATCTCCATCATCGTCATGTTGGGCGAGTCGTCGATGAACAGCGGGGCCTCGGAGACCTCGCCCATCTTGCGCGCCAGCTTCGCCCAGTCCTCGTCACTCATCTTGCCGTTGCGCATGTGGTGCAGCGGCACCTTCGCCTCGGCAGACAACAACCGCATGGTGATCTCGGTCCGGCTCATCTCCAACGAGTAGATCACCGACGTCAGCCCATGCTTGATCGAAGCCGACCGCGCAAAATCCAACCCCAAGGTGGAGTTGTGCGTAGGGATCATCGTCTTGCCCGCGAGGTACAGATGGTCGTCGTTGTCCACCTCAACGCATCGCACCGGCACGCTCGGGACCGGCTCGATCCACTCGATTCTGCGATCCTCCGACTCATCGACGGCGGAACGCGGAATGACGATCGAGCCCGCGCCGGCCGCCAGGTGGTCGTACAGGCTGCGGGTCGTGCGGATCTCGGCATGCATGGCGCGCGCGACCAGCCATTGGTGGTTGGCGTCGGCGATGAGGGTCGAGCCGTCGGAGAAGGTCAGTTCGTAGCAGGGGCGGTTGGTGAGGACGTCGGTGGCTGCGATGACACGGGTGGGGCGGCCGTCGGCGCCGAGGAGGTAGTCGCCGGGTTGGACCTCGCCCATCGTGGTCCAGCCGTCGGGAGTGGGCAGCAGTGTGTCCAGGGCCAGTGCCTTCCCCATGGCGGGGCGGGCGGCGACGATGATCATTTGGCCGGGATGGAGGCCGTTGGTGAGTTCGTCGAGGTCGGTGAAGCCGGTCGGCACGCCGACCATCTGGTCGCCGCGAGAATCGATCGCCTCGATCTCGTCGAGGGTGGACTCCATGATGTCCTTCAGCGGCGCGTAGTCCTCGCCGGTACGCCGCTCGGTGACCTGGTAGATCTCGGCCTGCGCCTGGTCGACCACATCGTCGACCTGACCCTCGCCCGCGTACGAGATCTGGAGGATCTTGGTGCCGGCCTCGACGAGGCGGCGCAGGATCGACTTCTCCCGGACGATGTGGGCGTAGTAACCGGCATTGGCCGCCATCGGTACCGACGCGACCAGGGTGTGCAGGTACGGCGCGCCGCCGATCCGGGCCATTTCGCCGCGCTTGGTGAGCTCGGCGGCGACGGTGATGGCGTCGGCAGGCTCACCCCGCGCGTAGAGGTCGGTGATCGCGTCGTAGACGATCTCGTGCGCGGGCCGGTAGAAGTCGGCGCCCTTGATGATCTCGGCGACGTCGGCGATCGCGTCCTTGGACAACAGCATGGCTCCGAGCACGCATTGCTCGGCCGCGAGATCCTGAGGTGGCGTCCGGTCGAACCCCATCTCGGGGTTTCGGTCCTCCCGGCCCTGGGAGCCCCGGAACTCGGCAACGCTCACTGTCCCCGTCCTCCCGATCACCACCGACAGTCACCAAGCTCATCGTCGTCGACCCGAATCACAACGGTGTCATCCGCCACCGACAGTTTGCCGTGGACGACGATGCCGCAGAGCCCGGGGCGGACGATGGGATGCCGGTTCGGAGAAGGTACGCCCACCGCGCGCCGACACGAAAGCCCGGCGTGCACACCCCCTGTGGGTAAACTCTGGATGACTGTGGAGAACCGGGTGACCTCGTGTGCACAGGCTGGGTACATTCCTGTGGATTAAGTAACTGCTCGCTGAGGAAACCCGTCGTGACCTGCGGTTTCTCGTCCGCACAAGGTGTGGATCAGAATTACCCGCAAGACCGTATCCGCCTTGCGGACAGGGTGGAATGACGGGTGCTGACCCGTCAGTACCGTCCGGCTCAATGACCGATGTGCACAACCAGGACCGGGAGATCCTGCGGCTCGCCGTGCCGGCCTTCTTCGCACTCGTCTCCGAGCCGCTGATGCTGCTGGCCGACAGCGCGATCGTCGGCCACCTCGGTACGCCCCAACTCGCCGCGCTGGGCATCGCTGGCACTCTGCTACAGACCGT
The DNA here is from genome assembly GCA_046765875.1 of Actinomycetota bacterium. Lineage (GTDB taxonomy): Bacteria > Actinomycetota > Actinomycetes > Propionibacteriales > Kribbellaceae > DASRHY01. Next base: position 10,184 of record JBKPSJ010000271.1, on the reverse strand, counting down.
AGTCGGCGTCTGTATCTTTCTCGCGTACGGAACCACGTCCGCGGTGGCCAGGCGGATCGGCGCCGGCGACCACCGCGGCGCACTCGCACAGGGTGTGGACGGGATGTGGCTGGCCCTCGTCCTCGGACTCGTGCTGGCGCTGGCCGGACTGGTCCTGGCCCGCCCACTGGTCGGCTGGTTCAACCCGTCGGAGCAGGTCGCGTCGTACGCGGTGACGTACCTGCGAATCTCGTGCTTCGGCGTGCCATCGATGCTGCTGTTGCTCGCGGCGACCGGCGTACTGCGCGGATTGCAGGACACCCGGACTCCGCTGGTTGTCGCCGTGAGCGCCAACCTGGCCAACATCGTCCTGAACGTGACACTGGTGTACGGGCTCGACATGAACATCGCCGGCTCCGCCCTCGGCACCGTGCTCGCCCAGACAGCGGCGGCCGTCGCGCTGGTCGCGGTGGTGGTACGCGGCGCCGAGCGCGCCGGTGCTCCGCTGCGTCCGGACCGGCCCGGCATCATCGCTTCGGCCCAATCCGGCGTACCGCTCGTGGTCCGGACCGTGACGCTGCGGGCGGCGATCATGCTGACGACATTCGTCGCCACCGGGCTCGGCACGACGGCCCTGGCCGCCCATCAGGTCGCCTTCACGCTGTGGTCGTTCCTGGCCATCGCGCTGGATGCCATCGCGATCGCGGGCCAAGCGCTGACCGGCCGATACCTGGGCGCTTCCGACGTCGGCGGGGCGCGGGCCGCGACCCGCCGGATGATGTGGTGGGGCGTGCTGTCCGGTTTCGTCGGAGGCCTACTGCTATGGGGTCTGCGTGACCTCTATATCCCGCTGTTCACATCGGACCCGGAGGTACGTCAGACGCTCGCGAGCATCATCGTCATCGCGGCCATATGCCAGCCGCTGAACGGTGTTGTGTTCGTGCTGGACGGCGTACTGATCGGCGCGGGTGACGGTACGTACCTCGCGGTGGCCGGGGTGATCGGGCTGGCCGGGTTCGCGCCGATGGCCTATTCGGTGCTGTGGTTCGGCGGATCGATACAGGCGCTGTGGTGGGCGTTCAGCGGGTTCATGGTGATCCGGTTCGTCACGCTGGTCTGGCGGGAGCGCAGCGATGCCTGGCTGGTGACCGGCGCGGTCCGCTGAGTCAGCACGGCCTTGTGAACCCGTCATGCGGCATGGTGTGACGCATGGCTGACGACAAGGAAACCGAGGTCGACGAGCGACGACTCCAGGTACTCCGCGACGGCCGTGAGGATGTAGAGGGTCGCGAGCCCGGCCGTGAAGCGGCCGGTCAGGACCGCCGCGAGACCGAGACGGACGGCACCGCGCCCGTCGTGGGCAGTGCACAAGTAGTGGATCGGTTCGAGCAGGACGCGCGCGAGGAACGGCTACGCGGCAGCGGTCCCGACGGCGAACTGACCGATGACGAACGTCGCCAACTGCTTGCCGACGCGGCCGACCTGCGCAGCCGGGCCGGCACCGAGCGGTCGGTGTCGCGGATCGACGACGACCAGGCCTACGAGTTGCGCGAGGGCGCCGCCGGCCGCGATGACCCAGCAGCGATCGCCGATCGTCGCCGGGCGGACTGGCTGGATGCCGATGCCGCCCGCAACGAACGCAACGCCCGGGCCGACGAGGCCGAGGCCGATTCGTACGCCGCACAGGCCGAGACCGCGCCACCACCCGGACCGGTGGAGCCGACACACGACCGGTTGTCGCCGACCGACGGCAGCCAGGCGGCAGCACACCGGGCGGTCGAGAACCGGCCACATGCTCCGGCGGCTCGGCGTGGCCGTACGGCCAACCAGCGAACCCCGCGACAGCGCGAGGGCCGCGACCGCTGAAGGGGACCTACAGGCCTCTGAGGTTGGGCTTGCGCTGGTCGAAGAACAGGCCCGCAGGCGGCTCGACCAGCGGCAGCGGCGGAATGGGGTAGTCGGTGTGCTGCCCGTTGCGGCAGGCCGCGAACGGCCCGTCCGGGTCGAGCAGCGCCATCATGTGCGGGTCCGCGTGGTCGCGCCACCACACCGACATCCCGGTCGCCGGGTCGAGCCGCAGGTGCTCCCAGGCGCGCCAGATCGAGTCCAGCCGGCTCAGCGCCTCCGCATGCCGGTACCACTCCGGGCACCAGACGAACTGCTGCCCGATCCGCCGGGTGTACAGATGCACCAGCCGGTCGGACACGAACGCCGCGACATGCGGGTAGTAGAGCTCCTGCTCACCATCCACGGCCGTCGCCCTCCTGCTCCTGCCCGTACTCCTGACCCGACGGCTGGGTGTTCCACACCGGCGTACCGGGTGCGGGCCGGTTCCACTGATGCTGCGGCGCCCGGCCGTTGCCGGAGAACTGGTTGCCCGCGGCAACCCAGGCGTTCGCCCCGGATCCACCGGCAGCACTCGCTCCACCGCCTGTCGCGCCCGGGTCGTGGTGCGCGATCGAGGCCCGCACCGCGGCGGCGTACGGCCCGGCCATCCACGGCACGGTCTTGATCATGGTCGCGGGAATGCCGGACGGGAACACGACCGCGCGGCCCGGCGGCATCGACGCGAGGTCGGAGACCTCCATGATGTGGTGCCGCTGGGTCTGCCGACTGCTCGACCGGCCCTCCTTGCTGTACGTGGCCGAGCCCGACGTGATGTCGTAGTCGCCGATCAGCTTGCTCAGTCGCTCGAGGAAGTTCGCGTCGGATACACCACCGCCGTACACGCGGATGTTCGCGGCCGACCACAGCTTCTCCATGCCGCGCTCGCCCCAGCACTCGACGCCCTGGGCCCACGACTGCAGGATCGTCATCAGCACGATGCCGCGAGAGCCGAAGTGGCTGTACAGGTCCGGCAGGTCCTTCCACCGGCACACGTTCGCCGCCTCGTCCAGTACGCCGACCAGCGGGACCGGCAGGCGGCCGTTCGGACAGGTCTTGGCGTAGTCCTCGGCCGCTTCGACGACAGCGACAGTCAGTGCGGTGACCAGCGGCCCGGCGGTGCCGCGGCCCTCCTTGGACAGGCTGTACAGCGTGCCCCCGTCCCGGACGAACTGGTGCGGGTTGAACTGCGGGCGCGGGTCGTTCGGCCCCTGCGGCACCACCCACCGGGTGACCTGGCGGTTGATGAGGAACTGCGCGCTCTGCTGAGCTGTGCCGTACACACCGGCGCGCTGCTTGTCCGGTGCGTTGATGACACCGGACAGCGCGTCCGCCGACAAGTGCAGGCCCGGGGTCGAACGCAGGATCCGCTCCGGCTCGTCGTTGCGCGGATCGGCCAGCCACGAGTACACCTGCGTGATCGGCCGCTTCGCCACCGCGGCCGCGAGCAGCAGGCCGGCGAGCAGATCGGTACCGGCGGCGTCGAAGAAGGCGTCGGTGCGCGCCGTCTCCGACCGCTGCGACGCGACGAAGTGGTCGGCCAGTTGGCGGGCCTTGACCTCGTCGGTGACATAGGTCAGCGGGTTCCACCACCAGTTCGGCTCCTCGCCGCAGACCTCCTGCGGATCGAAGACCCAAACCGGTCCGGCGCTCTGCCGCGGGTCGCGAGTGGCATCGACGATGTCGCGCTTGTTCGAGGTCGCGACCACCGGCCCGGGCGCGGCGACGATCGCCGGCACCGCCCGGCTCGTCGTGTTGTGTGTGACGATGAATTCATCGGTGACGAACAGGCCGTCCGGCGCGTCGACCGAGATGCAGATCATCTCGGCTTCGCCCTCCGGTTCGATCGCGACGATGGCCCGCACGGGCTTCTCACTGCGCCGCTTCGACCAAGCCTGCTCGCAGCGCTCGTACTTTCTTGGCAGCCGGAACGGCGTCGGCGCGTCCAGCGGCAACCGGATCAGTGACCGGTACGACGGCTGATGCATAGTGTCCCGCCGTGTGGTCGTCACCGTGCCGCCGAGCGACTGTACGAGGAACCGGAAGTCCTCCGACAGTTGCATCGACGACGTCGAGAACTCGATGCTTCCCTTGACGTCGATCGAGCCGTCGGTGTCCAGCAGCCCTGCAAGCAACAGCCGCCGGGAGTGGACGTCGGCGAGCAGATAGTCCTGCGGAATGAACTTCGTCAGCGCCGTATGCCCCATCAGGCGTAGGCGTCGCAGGTCACTGATAAGCTGATTGCGCCCACCAGCGGCACGGCCAGTTGTGATGGACCAGTCGTAGCTCGTACCCGCCACCCGCCGCAGGCTGACGCCGTACGGAAGAACAGGCTCGAGGAGAGGCAGCAGCTCCTCATCGTCGGCAGTCGTCAATCTAACCGCGTGGGGACGGCTCAAACTGCCATCGCCGATAAGCACTCCAAGGAGATAGGGATCGATTGGTAAGGGGCTCTGTGGATACAGCGGCCGGATGTTCCGTCCCTTGCCGTCGATCGAGACCGGGCGATCAGGGCTGCCTGGCGGCAGTACTCCTTCGAACTCGACTGGCTCGACGATCGGCAGGTAGTACTTCGCGCCTCCGCTCGCACGACGAAGTCCGTTGTCCAACATCTGCTGGGTGGTCCAGGTCCGCCACGCCTCCGGATGCTTCTTGTCCCTGCGGATCTTTGGCCGCACCGTCCACAAATGGTCCGGATCGCAGACGACGGACGTACCATCGCTGAAATGCATTCGGTAAGCCGGGCGAATTCCCTGCGGAAAAAACCCTGTCACATTCACTGGGCAACCGTCGCGGCCGATCACCCGATGCCCGCGGGAAAGCTCCTTTATTGGCACCCATCCGTGCGGCGTCAATACAGGAGTCGCCGAAAATAGAGCTTTCCCGGTGCGTGGTCCCCAGATATCTACGTGCATGTCTTCCCAGGAGCCGTACACCTCGAGGTCGTCGCGGACTGTGCGGCCGATGAAGACACCAGGGCCGGCATGTCCGGCGCCGAGGCGGTCCGCCGTGGCCTGTGCGCCCTCGCGGGTGATCTTGCGGATCTCGTGACGCTTCGACATCAGCTCGGCGTGCCGGTCGACGCGGGACCGCCGGCCGCGGAATCGGCGTACGAGCAGGAAGCCGCCGACTACCAGCAGCAGGATCAGCACCAATTCCGCGATCAGCACTCCGGTGGCGGCACCTGGCCACGTGTAGTCCCCGGTGATGACGCCTATCAGCACCCCGAACGGGTTTCCGCCCGGGCCGTCGACGCCGCTGATCCTCGCCCCGAGGGTGGCGGCGATCCAGGTCCCGATCGAGACGAACCCGATCAGGCCGATCCCGATGAACAGCGCGATCGCCTCCGGCGACAGCGCACCCGGTCCGGTGTACTTCCTGCCCTGTGCCATCAGCCCGCATCCCTGAAGTAGCGACGGGTGGACGGGTCGGGTGGCGGCAGCAGCGCCGGGTCGTCGAGCGTGAGCTCGTTGATGACCTCTTCGCTGCCGTCCGGCGCCACCGCGACCTGGACCGGCTGGCCCTCCGAGCCGGTCTTCCACAGCTTGTTGGTGTCGTTGATCTCGCGCTCGACCGAGGTCAGGTCGACGTGCACCGGGATGCCCGGCCGGCCGCCGACCTTGATCAGGAAGTTGCCACGGCCGGGCGGCGCGACCTCCTTACCGGTGGCAGGGTCCCAGGCCGGCGGGTCCTGCCAGCCGATCAGCATGTCCTGCTCCTCCTGCGACAGCGGCACCACCGAGGTGAGCTGGCGCATCTCGGCACGCGGCAGGCCGCCGAGGATCGCCATCCCGGAGCGCTCGACGAAGCCGCGGGCCTTCATCCGGTCCTCCTCGTGGGACAGCGCCTGGAGGTCGGACATCGTGTGGGAGATCATCGCCTGGCCGATACCGCGCTGCCGGTTGAGCCGGGTGAGCGCGTCGACCCGGTCGACCAGTCCGCGGCCGGCCCGCAGCACCCGCCACAGCTCGTCGAGGATCACGAAGTAGTGCCGCCGCGGCTCGAGCCCGGCGTCGGCGAGCGCCTGCGCTACCGCGACCGCCCCGAACCCGTACGACCAGCAGGCCAGCAGCACCGCCGCCTGCAGGTTCATCTCGGAGTCGTCGATATTGGACACGTCGAACACCACCGGACGGTCCATCTGCATCGGGTTGTCGGTCTGCTCGGAGAAGATCTCGCCGAGCCGGCCACCGCCGACCAGACCGATCAGCGACGCCTCCAGGCCCTCGGTGATCTCCCGGTACCGTTCGATGTCGCCGCGGTCGAGCGCGACGTCGCGTACCGAGTCCGGGGCGTCCTTGATCACCTGCAGCAGATCCTTGAGCACCGGCGTGCCCTGGTGCCGGTCGTCGAGCACCTTGAGCGCCTCGTCGAGGATCGTCTCCTCGCGGTCGGACGGCGGCTGCGAGCGCATGATCGAGATCAGCGCGGACACCATCGTGTGCCGGCGGCCGTGTGCGTCGGCCTGGATCGCCTGCCGGGCCGATCCGGTCAGTCGTAGCGCGGCCTCACGGGATTCGCCGGGATCGAGCACATTAAGGTGACCGCGGCCACGGCCGAGTTGAATGACCTGGCCGCCGAGCGCCTCGATCAGATCCTTGTAGTCCGGCTTCAAATCACCCAGAACGAGCGGCTGAATTCCATATCCGGCTAATCCAAGCGCCATTCTCCGAGTTATAGTTGATTTCCCAAGTCCCGGCTTCCCCAACACAAACATAGAGGGATTGGAAATCAATTTGGCGCGCATGAACCAGCTGATGGGATCGCAGCACATCGTTGCTCCGGACATCATGTTGCGCCCGATCGGCACGCCGACCATCGGGCTACCGGTGCCGGACGTGAATGGCCACAGGCCGCACACCTGAACTGTCGTGCCGCGCCACTCGTCGGCCGCCTGGATGTAGGTCGACATACCGCCGCCGCGCCCCGCCCAGCCACGCGGCCCGGGGCGTTTGCCGATCGGCTGGCGCTTCTTCCTGCGCTCGGGCTGCGTCGACGTCACAAGGACTCCCTGATCGTGGCCGGGACGGCCAGGTGGGTCGGCAGCACCAGGCCGAGCGGCAACGCCGCCGCGAACGCCGAGTCCTGTGAGCCGTACACCGGCCGCAGCAGGATCCGGGCGGTAGCGCCGAGGTTGTCGACCGCGGCGACCATGTCCGGCAACTGCTCGTTGTTCATCACGGTGCCGGTCACGACCATGCCGAAGTTCACCAGACCCGCACCGCGGGCCTCTTCCATCGCGCTGCGTTCGGCGGCCCGGGCCTCGGCCACGTTGCGCGCCGACGGCCGCGTCGACGTGGTGGCGCGAAACGACGCGTTGCGCTTGTCGGTCTCGACGATCCGGGCCGCGGTCGCGGCGTCCAGCGGACGATACAGCAGCGTGACCCGCTTGCGGTCGATGTCCGGGTGTGGTGCGAGCAGCTGGGCCAACACGTTGGAGAACACCTCGCCGCGCGGTGCCGAGGACATCGACCAGGTCACCGACCAGGCGGTGTCGTGGCGGTACTTGTCCCAGAACGCCTGCGCGCCGGACGGGCCGACGTCGGTCCACGTCAGCTCGGGTGCGATGCCCTGGCTGCGGGCCTCATCGATCAGGAGCGCCGACGCGGGGTCGTACGCGATCCGGATCGTCTCGCACAACTCCTGCGCGCCGACCGGGCGGGCAGCACCGGCACCGGTCGCGTTCAGGCTCTGGGTCAGCGCCGGGAGCCGGGAGGCCAACTCGCGGGCCATGTCCTCCTCGCTGCGCCGCTTGCCGCCGCGGTCGACGCCCTTGAAGGTCAGTGCGACCTTGGCGTTCACCAGCGCCGAGCCCTCCGGGTACGTCTGCACCACCTCGGTGAGCATCGCCTGCGCGATCGGCGGCGAGTCGATACGCATGTTCTGCGTGACCTCGCGGCGCAGCCGGGTGCCGGTGTCCGGCGCGGTCTCGACCGTCACCGAGGCGGCGACGATCCCCGGCTCATGTCCGAGCGAGGCCAGCCACTGGCCCCAGTGGGCGACCCAGACGTCGATCTGCTCCTCGTCGACCAGCGAGGCGCCGTCGGGCTCTGCGTTGATCACCACGGTGTAGTGCCGGGTGCTCGGGTAGTAGATCAGGGCGAACGGGCGGCCGTACGAGTCCTGGTTCTCGCTGAGTTGTGACGCCGCGGCGAGCCCGGGGAGCTGGAACTTGCCCCATACCGTCCGGCCCAGCGGGCCGCTGCGGTAGATGTTCTGGCCGGTGGCCTTGGCACGCTGGAATCCGAGTCGAACAGACATACGTTGCAGAGCCGTCTTTCCGTGTTTGTCCTTGGTCATGAGCAGGAACAACGTCAGGCCGAGCAGCACCGCGACGACGAAGGCCGCTAGCAGGCCACCGATCACCATGGCGAGGATGACGGCGATCAGGCCGCCGAGCATCACCATCGTGCCGAGCGCACCGAGCCCGGCGATGCCGGCCGAGGTCGGCTTGCGCCAGTTCCCGTAGGTACGCGCCCGGGGCGGAGCGCTCTCAGTAGCTGCCACTTGGTCCCTCATCCGCTGCGTCGTCGACCACGTTGTTCGTGGTCCGGCCCATATTCTCGACCGACTTGCTGATCCGGCTCACCGCGTCGGCCGCCTCCATCGCGCCGGCCGGTCCCTGGCCGGTCTGGCCGGGCTGCAGATCGCCGGCACCCGCGGGTCCGCCGTGTGTCGTTCCACCCTCCCGGCGCGGCCCTTCAGCAGGATCGTTGGAATCGTTCGGATCGCCTTCTTGGCCGGAGCGGCCGGATCCGTTGGAGTTATTCGCGAACGGGTGCCCACCCCGCGGGGCACTGGAGCTGCCGCCACCGGAACCGGCAGCCACGGCCACGGTCACAACACCGCCACCACCACCCCCGCCGCTGCCACCACCACCGCCACCGGTCTGGCCCGGGCTTTGGCCTTGGCCGCCGTGTGAACCTCCTTGGGCCGGTTGGCCGGCGGAGCCCTGGCTCTGGGCGCCGCCGCGGCCACCCCTCGAGCCTTCGCTTCCCCGCCGGCCGTGCTTTCCAGTCGTACCGCGCGAACCGGTGGCACCACGTCGGCCGTTGGCCGTTTCTGAACCGCCGGTCGTCGCAGCGCCGGTCGGGCCGGCGGTGTCTCCCGAGCCGTCGTCGTGCGCCGCGCTGACAAGTTGGTGCCCGGCCGCGCCCTGCGCGGTCATTGCCATCAGGCCCGCTCCACCGGCGGTCGCGGCCACCAGCGGTGTCAGGAACTTCATCAGCGCCGGCAACGCGAGGATGGCCAGCGTCATCATCACCGCGGCCGTGATGCCGTTCTTCAGTGCGGTGGCGAACTGGCCGGTGTTCTCCGCAGAGGTCGCGGCCAGCGCGCTCTCGGACATCAGCCGCAGCGCCGCGGCGTACACCACTGCGGCGATCGGCTTGTACAGCAGGAACGCGACCAGCCAGCTCACGCAGCGCTTGAACCACGTACGACCGGTCTCGGTGTTGGTCGCCGCGGCCGCCAGCGGCAGCACCGCGATCAGCACGACGAGCATGCCGTTGCGGACGATCATCATGGCGATCTGGATGACCGACGCCATGATCGCCCAGATGCCGATGAACATGATCCCGACGATGCCGAGCGCGCTGCCGCCCGGACCGGTCATCCCGAGCGCGGCCAGGATGTTCGCGCCGAAGTCCTTCCTGGTCTGGTCGGTGACGGTACAGCTCCAGCCCGGCGGGTGCAGGTCGGCGAAGCTGAGCTGGGTCGCGTCCTTCGAGCCCAGCCCCGGCGTCACCGACGAGGCGATCATGCACTTGGACATCTCGTCGCCGGCCTTCACCAGCAGACCGATGATCGACAGCCCGAGCAGCATCACCACGATCAGTGTCAGCAGGCTGCGTACGATGTCGCGAGCCGCTTCGCCGCGCCGTGTCAGAGCCATCTTCGCGCCGGCGATGATGACCGACACGGTCGCGATCGCGAACACCAGATAGCTCAGTTCGCCGTGCAGCCAGGCGATCGGGCCGTTCGGATCGTCGACGGCCTCGGTCGGCGTACCGACCCAGAACGTGCCCAGATCGATCAGCGTCGCCCCGATCGCCTCGTTGATCAGGTCGACGATCGGCTGGAAGATGTCCATCGCGATCATGTCAGGCCTCAGCGGCTCCCACTGGGTCCGTCCATGTGCTGCGAGTTCGAGTCGACGGACTCCTGCACACCCTCCTTGACCGTGTCGGCGGCCTGTTTGGTCGCCTTGGCGGTCGCCCTGGCGGCCTCGATCGCGACTGTGGCGATACCCGCCGTCGCGGCACCGGCGGCGGCACTGCCGGCGGTCGCCGCCGCGCTGCCCGCACTGCCGGCCGCACCGG
>JBKPSJ010000270.1:0-16623 GCA_046765875.1 Actinomycetota bacterium | reverse complement strand
CGACTGACGAACCAACCGTCACATCCGGCGCCACACCCACCGCCACCTGGCCAGAGCCGCCGACCGACGCACCGACCGCCCCGCCGACCGAAACGCACGCCAACGCGGCCAGCGACGCACAAACGGACAGCTGGCCAGACGCGGCGACCGACGCACCGACCGACAGGCGGACTCAAGCCCAGGCCGGCGAAGCCAGCTCTGAACGCGACGGCAGCTCGCCGGACGGAACAGGCACAACGGGTTCGCCAGGACGGCGGGTGGGGGTGGAAGGGGGCCCGGGGGTTCCGGCGAGTGTGGGGCGGTTGATTGCCGCCATCGATGGGAGCCAGGAGTTGGCGGGGCAGCGCAACCGCGGGGATCTTGCGGTGAAGTTGGAGTCGGCGCGGGAGCGGTTGGAGTCGCGCACGATCACCGCGGTCGTAGTCGGAGAGTTCAAGCGAGGCAAGAGCACCCTTGTCAACGCACTGCTGCAAACCGCGGTGTGCCCGGTCGACGCCGACATCGTCACTGCTGTGCCGACTTTGATCCGGTACGGCGACCGGCCCGGCGTCACCGCTTACCGGCAAACCGGTCCCGACGCCGAGCCGGTACCGGAAGAGGCGGCGCTTGCCGACATACCACGGCTGGTCTCGGAGCGGATTGTTCCTACCGACGAAGGCAAGATCCAGACGGTCGAGGTCAGGGTGCCGCACCGGATGCTGCGGTCCGGCTTGTGCCTGCTCGACACCCCGGGCGTCGGGGGGCTGGACTCCGTACACGGCCAGCTCACCGTCGCCAGCCTGCAGCGCGCGGACGCGGTCCTGTTCGTCACCGACGCCGCGCAGGAGCTGACTGCGCCCGAGCTCGACTTCCTCCGGACCGCGATCAAGCGCTGCCCCGCCGCGGCGCTGATCGTCACCAAGACCGACCTGTATCCGCACTGGCGCCAGATCGTCGAGCTGGACCAGCAGCACCTGGCGACCGCCGGGATCGACGTGCCAGTGATACCGGTGTCGTCGTTCCTGCGGCTGCGGGCCGTACAGCAGCCCGAGCTCAATGACGAGTCCGGGTATGCGCCGCTGGTGCAGTTCCTGGCCGGCGCCGTCGTCGTACCGGCGACCGAGCGGGTGGCGGCGACCGTCGCGCACGAGGTCGGTTTCGTGGCCGGCCAGCTCGCGCAGCAAGCAGACGCCGAGCGGGTCGTGCTGGCCGCGCCGAAGCAGGGTCCACGGGTGATCTCGAAGCTGCAGCAGGCACAGAGCCGGGCCACCGAGCTGGCCGCGGCGACGGCGACCTGGCAGCAGACTTTATCGGACGGGATCACCGACCTGGCCTCCGATGTCGAACACGACCTGCAGGAGCGCTTCCGCAACGTACTCAGAGACGTCGAGACGATCGTCGACGAGGGCGACCCGATCGAGACCTGGCCTGACATCGAGGTATGGCTGCGCCGGCAGGTGGCGGTCGCCGGGGTGGCGAACCGGGACCTGATGGTGACACGGGCCCGCGAGCTCAGCGAACGAGTGGCCGAGACCTTCGACCTGGAGGCGGGCACCGGCGTCGACCTCGAACTGAGTACCGAGGCGCCGTCGCTGGACTCGATCGAACTGGCGTCGGCGTCGTCGCTGTCGATGCCTGGCGGCCGGCTCGGCTCGTTGATGGTGGCGGCTCGCAGCGCGGTGTACGTACCGATGGTGCTGTTCAGCATCGGCTCGGTGCTGCTCCCGGTGGTCGCGGTCGCCGGGGTGGCCGCGACGCTCGGCGCCGGGATCGGCGGCAAGCTGATCCGCGACGAGCGCAAACGCCAGCGGGTGTACCGCCAGCAGCAGGCCAAGGCCGCCACGCGGCGGTTCGTCGACGAGGTCGCGTTCGTGATGAACAAGGAGACCCGCGACAGCCTGCGGCGGGCGCAGCGTCAGCTGCGCGACGACTTCCAGTACCGGGCGACGGTGATGCAACGATCCTCGATCGCCGCGCTCGACGCGGCGAACCGGGCCGCGCGGCTGACGCCGGCCGAGCAGGCTGCCCGGGCCGCACGGCTGGCAGCCGAGGCCGAGCAGTTGCGTACGATCCGGTCCACGATGCGCGAGGTCGCCAGCACCGGGGTCCGTGCCGCGGCCGGGGTCGCGACCGGTGCGGGCATCGGCCTGCTGGTCGACCACGCGATCCATGACGGGCCCGATGACGGTACGTCGGACGTCCCGGATGGCGGTCATGACTGACGACCTTCAGAGCGGCATCCTCGCGGTCGTGGCCCAGGCGCGGAGCCGGGCCAGTACGCAGCAGGCAGCCGATCAGCTCGACGAGATCACGAACCGGCTGACCGGGCCCTTGCGGCTGGCTATCGCCGGCAAGGTCAAGGCCGGCAAGTCGACCCTGCTCAACGCACTGCTCGGCGAGGAACTCGCGCCGACCGACGCGGGCGAGTGCACCAGGATCGTCACGTGGTACCACCAGAGCGACCGGCCGCACGCGACGCTGTTCCCGCACGAGGGCGTACCGCGCGAACGGCCGTACCATCGCGACAACGGCGCGTTGCAGGTCGACCTCGGCGGCACCGATCCGGCGGATGTGGATCGCTTGGAGATCGGCTGGCCGACCAGTCGCCTGCGCGACCTGACCATCCTGGACACACCGGGCATCGCGTCGATCTCGGCGGACGTGTCCGCCCGGACCCAGCGGGTGCTGTCCGCCGACGACGGCCGGGTGCCGGTCGCCGACGCGGTGCTTTACCTCTTGCGGCACACGCACTCGACCGACATCAGGTTCCTGGAGTCGTTCCACGACGACGAACTTGCGCACGGTACCCCTATGAACGCGGTCGGTGTGCTCTCGAGGGCCGACGAGATCGGGGCGTGCCGGCTGGACTCGATGCAAGTAGCGCAGCGGGTGGCGATGCGGTACGAAGCCGAGCCGCGGCTGCGACGGCTGTGCCCGGTGATCGTGCCGGTGAACGGCCTGCTCGCACATGCGGCGACGACTTTGCGCGAGGCCGAGTACGCCCTGCTCACCATCCTGGCGAAGGCGTCCGCGGACGAGATCGCGGAACTGTTGCTCACCGCGGACCGGCTGGCATCGCGGCCGACCAACCTGCCGATCACCGAGATCGAACGTCAGCACCTGCTGATGCGGTTCGGCCTGTTCGGCGTACGCCTGAGCATCGAGCTGATCCGGTCCGGTACGACACCGACCGCGTCGCAGCTGAGCACCGAGCTGACCGAGCGCAGCGGGCTCAACCGGCTGCGGGATGTGCTGTTCCACCAGTTCGAGGACCGCAGCCGGGTGCTCAAGGCGCGGTCGGCCGTCACGGCATTGCAGGACGTCCTGCGTGCCGGCGAGTTCGACGGCGCGCACGAACTGCTGTCACGGGTCGAGGAGCTCAGCGCGGGCGCGCACGAGTTCCAGGAGGTCCGGCTGCTGTCCGACCTTCGCTCGGGCGCGATCACGCTGCCGCCGGACCGGCAGTTCGAGCTCGACCGCTTGTTCGGCGGCAGCGGTCATGACCCCGCGTCCCGGCTCGGCCTGCCTGCCGGCGCGGATGCCACCGAGGTACGCCGCGCCGCACTGGAGGCGCTCGCCACCTGGCAGAACGTAGCCGAGCACCCGCTGACAAGCAGGTCGGACAAGATCGCCGCCCGGGCAGCGACACGTACCCTCGAGGGTCTGCTGATCTCCTAGATCAGGCCCTCGCGGACCGCGTAGGCGACGGCATGCGTGCGGTTGCGCAGCTGCAGCCGCGTAGTCAGGTCGTGCAGCACGTTCTTCACCGTGCGCTCGCTGTACGACATCCGGGCCGCGATCTCGGCGGTGTCGTGGCCTTCGGCAACCATCCGGAGCACCTCGGTCTCGCGCGGCGTGAGCCCGGTGAAGGTCAGTCCGCGCGGCGACAGCACCTGGCGCTGCAGCCGGCCGAGCTGCTCCATCAGCCGGCCGAGCAGGTCGGCCGGGACCTCACCCTGTCCGGACGCGACCTTGACGATGGTGCGGACCAGCGCCTCCGGCGTCGCGTCCGCCCGGCGCAGCAGGCCGCCGACACCGACCTCGGCGGCCGAGACCAGCGCCGCCTCGTCCAGCACGGTCGCGACCAGCACCAGCCGGGGCAGGTCGCCGCGGCGCAGCGCGCGCATCGTCCGGGTCGCGTCGTCGTCCACGGTGTCGGTGATGTACACCGCGACCGTCGCCTCGTCGACCTCCATGTCGCCGACGATCCGGATCTCCGGGCACGCGCGCAGCTGGCTGATCACCCCCGCCCGCGAGATCGGGTCGCTCCCGTGCACGTACGTCGCAGTCGGCCTGTTCATCGAACCCCCTCCCCAAGTGGTCACCGCAGGGCGCTCATGCTGCCCGGCGACCGTCAACGAGGGTTCAACGCCTGCTCAACAAGCGCTCAACGAGCCCTCAGAGGTTGTGTTCGGGGGCGTTCTCGGTGTGCAGCATCGGGATCTGGTGGGCGTGCTCGCCGAGCTGCTGGATACCGGTGACCAGCCCGCCTGTCAGGTCGCCCGCCGCGAACGAGGCCTGCATGGTCAGCGCCGCCAGCCCGCACTGCGAGTCCGGAAGCTGCCGTTTGGCCTGGTCGCCGGTGACGATCTCGAGCCGCCGCCCGGGCGGGTCGACGTACACCAGGACGGTGTGGTCGGGGTCGTCGAGCATGCCGTGCAACTTGGTCGCGAACGGCCTCGTCTCGGAGTCGGCGCCGCCGACGTAGACCGAGAACCGCAGCCCGGAGGAGTCCTCGGCATTCCGGACCGCGCGCTCGAGGTCGTGCAACTGGTCCGGGGTGAACGCCTCACCAGCTGGCACTTGCGCCTCCCGTGGTCCGGGCCACGGCGGTGGCCGGTGCGGTCGTCGGTCCGGGCGCCAGCGCTGGAGCGCCGGTCGGCTGGTCAGGCTGCTCGTCCGGTCCGCCGATCCAGACCGGTGGTGCCCACCAGGACAGTCCCGGCCGGTACCGCGGTCCCTTGGCGATCGACGGCGCGTAGACCAGCAGGGTCACCACCGAGACCACCAGCAGCGGGATGCCGACGAAGACGAGCAGCGTCTGCGCCTCAACCATCGCGATCACGGGCCCACCCTAGTACGGAGAGTGGCGTGGTTCCCCACACCACTCCCCGGAGCGGACGTCAGCAGCCGGCATCCGGTTATCCACAGGGGTCAGACAGACAACGCGCCAATCAGGCGGAACAGGTGCTGGTTGTTCGGGAGGTCGTCGAGGAGTACGACCTCGCCGTGCGGGCCGCCGAGCGGGATGCGCCAGTTCGGGTACTCGTCGGTGGTACCCGGCTGGTTCTGCGTACGCCGCTCCCCCACGGCGTCGGTGAGCGACACTCCGACAAGCAGGGCCGGCGTCTGCGCGACGTACCGGTGCAGGGCGGCGATGATCCGCTGCATGTCGTTGTCGTGGGGGCCGAGCAGCCGCCGGTCACGAAGTATCCGCAGCCAGTCCTCACGCTCGGCCACGTCGACGGCGAGCTCATCCTCCAGCGACCGGGTCAGCAGGCCGAGCCGGTCGCGCAGCGCCACGTGGTCGCCGGACAGGTACCCGGCCGTCGGCGGCAGGTCGTGTGTCGTCACCGTCGCCAGGCACAGTTCGCGCCAGCGCTCCGGCGGCAACGGCGTGCCGTCCGGCCAGCTGCGCTCGAACCACAGCACCGAGGTGCCGAGGATGCCGCGTTCGGAAAGGTAGTCGCGTACCCAGGGCTCGACCGTGCCGAGGTCCTCGCCCACCACGACGACGCCGGCGCGGGCCGCCTCGAGTACGAGGATGCCGATCAGCGCCTCGTGGTCGTACCGGACGTAGGTGCCCTCGGTCGGCCGGGGACCCGCGATCCACCACAGCCGGAACAGGCCGAGCACGTGGTCGATCCGCAGTCCGCCGGCATGCCGCACGACCGCGCGGACCAGGTTCCGCCAGGCGGCGTACCCGGTCGCGGCGAGCCGGTCCGGTCGCCACGGGGGCTGCGACCAGTTCTGGCCCTGCTGGTTGAACGCGTCCGGCGGCGCGCCTACCTGGATGTTGCCGGCCAGCACGTCCTGCAGGGCCCAGGCGTCCGCACCGTCCGGGTTCACCCCGACCGCCAGGTCGTGCATCACCCCGGTCGGCATCCCGGCGGCCAGTGCCCGCGCCTGGGTCCGGGTGAGCTGGCAGTCCAGCTGCCACTGCAGCCAGGTGTGGAACTCGACCAGCCGCGGATGATCCCTGCGGAAGGCAACGACCTTCGGCCCGTCCGGATCCCTCAGCTCCGAGTTCCACTTGTGCCAGTTCGAGCCGTGCAGATCGGCGATCGCGCACCAGGTCGCGAAGTCGACCAGCCCCTGCCCCTCGCGGCGCTTGAATGCGGCGTACTCGGCGTCCCGGCCGATCGACGGCGGTACGTCGAACAGCAGCTCGAGCGCCTCCCGCTTCAACGCCCAGGCCCGGTCACGGTCGAGCGCGTCGGCGTTCTCGTTGAGCTTACGGGCGCGCCCGGCGAGGGTACGTATCCGCTGGCGCTGATCACCCTTGAGCTCGCCGTACTCGTCGATCGCCTCGACCCGCAGGTAGATCGGGTTGCCGAACCGGCGCGACGACGGCAGGTACGGCGACGGCTCCATCCGGCCGGACGCCTCGGCCGCGTGCAACGGGTTCACCAGTACGAATCCGGTGCCCAGCTCGTACCCCGACCAGGCGGCCAGGTCCGACAGGTCGCCGAGGTCACCGGTGCCCCAGGACGCCCGCGATCGCACCGAGTACAACTGCAGTACCCAGCCCCACGACCGGCGGTCGGTCCGCGGCCGCAGCCGGTGCGGCGTGACGATCAGCACGCACTCGGCCAGTTCCCGATCGGTGCGCGCCTTGAGCTTGTGGTACCCGAGCGGCAGATCGCCTGGAAGCTGGTACGTCGCCTCGCCGACGAGCGCACCGTCGACCCACTGCGGATCGACCCAGTTGTTCTGCTGCGCTACGTCGCGCCGCTGGCCGCCGTCCTCGAGTTCGACCCACACCTCGGCAGACGATCCGTGCGGCAGGTGCACCGGGAACCACGGCGTCCAGCCCTCGCGCATCACCAGCGTCGGCGGCAGCGTCCGGCGCCAGCGGTTCAGCCGCTGTTCGGCCAGTGCGACCAGGGCCTTCTCCGGGGTCGAGGCGTCGACGCCGAGCGCGGCGAGCACCGCGGACACCGTCTCCGACGGTACGACGATGTGCCGGCCCTGCCAGTCCCAGTACTCCGTGGACACCCCGTGCGCAACAGCCAGGTCGACGAGAGCGGGGGTCGGGACTGTCACGACAGCGAGTCTGCCGTATCAGCGGTTTCTTTACAGTCCCTAGGGTGAGGCGTATGAAGCGAGTGATCATCCGGTCCGGCGGGCCGTTCGAGGACGTGTACGGCTACAGCCGCGCGGTGCGGGCCGGCGACCACGTACACGTGTCCGGCACCACTGCCCGCGACACCGACCTGGACGGCGACGCCTACCACCAGGCGAGGGCGGCGCTGCTGATCATCGCCGCCGCGCTGGAGGAGGCCGGAGCATCGGTGGCCGATGTGGTGCGCACGGTGACCTATGTCACCGATGTCGAGGACGCGATGCTGGTGGCGAAGGCGCACCGCGAGATCTTCGCCGAGGTCCGCCCGGCCGCCACGCTGGTCCAGGTCGCCGCGCTGATGGGCGGCGACCGCGTCATAGTCGAGATCGAGGCGTACGCCGTCAGCTCCTGACGATGTCGCCGCTACCAGTTGAACAGCGGGCCGGTGATGGTCAGGCCGAGGTCGTCACCGACGTGCCAGATCAGCGCCATCAGGCATGGACAAATGGCGGGATACATCGTTGCGTGAGCAAGCACGTCTGTCGAGACGAGTGCGGCCCGATACGCCGGAGACGTGCCTTAAGGTAGGGCGGCGATGGAGGAAATGCTGATCTCGCTGTTGCAGTGGTCCGACGACGTCATCGTCATTCCGGCCCGGATCCTCGGGCTGCTGATCGGGTTCTGGGTACTGCGCTGGTTGCTGCACCGGGTGATCAACCGGTTCACCCGGCGGACGATCGCGGGCGACGTGCCAGGGATGCTGGCCAAGTCACGGCGCGCGACCGCGTTCGTCGAGAACAACATCGCCAGCGTCGAGCGCCGCCGGCAGCGGGCCGAGACGGTGGCCTCACTGCTGCGCAGCACGACGACGATCGTCCTCAGCACGATCCTGCTGGTGATGGTGCTGGACGAACTGGGGTTCAAGATCCTGCCGGTGATCGCCAGCGCCAGCATCGTCGGCGTCGCGCTCGGCTTCGGCGCCCAGACCCTGGTCAAGGACTTCCTGGCCGGGATCTTCATGATCCTGGAGGACCAGTACGGCGTCGGCGACTACATCGACATGGAGAAGGCGACCGGCACCGTCGAGGCGGTCGGCCTGCGGATCACCCGGCTGCGCGGCGACGACGGCACCGTCTGGTACGTCCGCAACGGCGAGGTGACGCGGGTCGGGAACCGCTCCGACCGGGGCAAACCCGAGGATCCGGTGGCCGAGCCGGACGAACCCGTCGGCCCGGTCACCGAACCCAGCACATAGCCGCTACGCGGTGAAGTTCACGTCCAGGGTGATCGTGGTGCCGGTCAGCGCCTGACTGACCGGGCAGTTCTTCTTGGCCTCCTCGGCGGCCTCGGCGAACTGCTCCGCGGTCAGGCCCGGCACCTTGCCGTTCACCTCGAGCTTGATCCCGGTGATGCCCTCGCCGGGCACGAACGTCACGTGCGCGATCGTGTCGATGCTCTCCGGCGGCGTACCGGCACCGGACAGGCCGTGCGACAGGGCCATCGAGAAGCAGGTCGAGTGCGCCGCGGCGATCAGTTCCTCCGGGCTGGTGCGGCCGCTGGCCTCCGGCTCGGACCGGGCCGCCCAGGTGACGTCATACGTACCGACGCCCGACGACACCAGCGTGACCTGGCCGGCGCCCTGGAGCAGGGAGCCCTCCCAGTGGGCGTTCGCGGTGCGGATTGCTGCCATGCGTTCCACTCTCCTCAGTGATCGGTGGGTTTGACCTCGATGGCGCCCGGGTACTCGGGCTCGTCGGTGTTCACCATGCTGTGCGCGGCCATCACCAGGTAGGTCCAGATCTCCTGGTCGCGGTCCGGATCCATCCCGATCTCGTCCAGTGCGGCCCGCATCAGTTCCAGCCAGTGGTCCCGGGCGGTCGGTGTCACCGCAAACGGCCCATGCCGCATCCGCAGCCGCGGGTGCCCGCGCAGGTCGGAATAGGTCCGCGGGCCGCCCCAGTACTGCTCCAGGAACATTCGCAATCGTTCCTCGGCACCGGCCAGATCCTCGGCCGGGTATATCGCACCCAGGATCGGATCGTCCGGCACCCGCCGGTAGAACGCGGCGATCAGCTTGCGGAAGGTCTCCGCACCGCCGACCGCGTCGTAGAAGGTCTGTGCTTCGGTCATCGCCACTCAGTCTGCCAAGTGCGTGGTGAGCGCCGTACGCTCACCCTCGGTCAGCGCCCGCTTGGCGTGCGTCTCGCCGTCGACCGCGACCAGCACCGAGGTCGCCCGCGCGTACACCAGTTCCTCACCGTGGTCGACGATCCGCGACCCCAGCGTGTACGACGTGCTGCCCACCGAGTCGACCCAGACCTCCACGTCGTACGGCGGGTGGCGCAGCAGGATCGGCCGCAGGTAGTCCACCGTCTGGTGCACCAGCACGACCGGGTACGTGTCGAAGTATCCCTCGGCCGCGGTGCCGAGGATGTCGGCCAGGAACGCGATCCGGGCCTCCTGGAAGTAGTCGAAGTACCGAACGTTGTTCACATGGTCGTAGGAGTCGATGTCCGACCAGCGGACCAGCATCGGGTACCGGAACGTCATGCCGCGGCCAGCCCCTCCAGGACACCGCGCTCGGCCGGCGTGATCCGCCGCGGGCAGTTCGCCTGGAAGTTGAACGGCACCAGCTTGGTCCGGGCGTCGACGTACACGACCCGCTCCGGCTCGAGATCGACGACCTCGTAGTCGACGTTGAACCAGGCCGCCTTGATCTCGCTGACCCACAACTCGATCCGCACCGGCGCCTGCCGGAAGAACAGCGGCTCCCGGTAGTTCACCTCGTGCCGGGCCACCAGCAGCCCGGTCTCGAGGTCGCCGCCGCCCAGATCGACGTTGCGGAACAGGAAGTCGACGCGGGCGTCCTGCAGGTAGTCGACGTACCGGCTGTTGTTCACATGACCCAGTGCGTCCATGTCTCCCCAGCGCAATGGGCACTGATAGACGTGACGAGGCACACGCTGATCCTGCCATCCCCGGCGTACGGGCGCGTAGGTAGTCTCGTCAACGACCGGTCTCGACCGGTCTCGACCGGGCCTAGGAGGGACGCAGATGACCGATCAGACCACCCGCGTCGCCGTGGTCACCGGAGCGGCCCGCGGCATCGGCGCCGCCATCGCCCGGCGACTGGCCAAGGACGGCAACGCCGTCGCCGTGATCGATCTCGACGAGGTGGCCTGCGCGAACACGGTTCAGACGATCACCGACGACGGCGGCAAGGCGATCGCCGTCGGCTGCGACGTGAGCAAGGCCGAGCAGGTCGCGGCCGCGGTCGAGCGGGTGGTCGCCGAGCTCGGCCGGCCCGCCATCCTGGTCAACAATGCAGGGATCATCCGCGACAACATGCTGTTCAAGATGACCGACGACGATTGGGACGCCGTGATGGCGGTGCACCTCCGCGGGGCGTTCCTGATGTCGCGGGCCTGCCAGAAGTACATGACCGAGGACGGCTTCGGCCGGATCGTCAACCTTTCCTCGACGTCGGCGCTGGGCAACCGCGGCCAGGCCAACTACGCCGCCGCCAAGGCCGGCATGCAGGGCTTCACCAAGACGCTCGCGATCGAGCTCGGCAAGTTCGGGGTGACGGCGAACGCGATCGCGCCCGGCTTCATCGAGACCGATATGACCGCCGCGACCGCGGCACGGGTCGGCGTCGACTTCGAGGAGTTCAAGCAGATGAACGCCGCCGCCATCCCGGTACAGCGCACCGGGAAGCCGGAGGACGTCGCCGCTGCGGCCGCGTTCTTCTGCGGCGACGACGCCGGCTTCGTGTCCGGCCAGGTCCTGTACGTGGCCGGCGGCCCGCGGAACTAGGGAGGGATCGCCGATGGTCCACACCTTCCACGGTGTCGACGATGTGCTCGCATCGGTCGGGACCCGGCTCGGCCAGACGGACTGGCTGGAGATCACCCAGGAGCAGGTGAACACGTTCGCCGACGCCACCGGCGACCACCAGTGGATCCACGTCGACGTGGAACGCGCGGCCAAGGGGCCGTTCGGCGGCACGATCGCGCACGGGTACCTGACGCTCAGCCTGATCGCCCGGTTCGGCCCAGAACTGTTCAAGGTCGAGGGAGTGTCGGCGTCGCTGAACTACGGGGTGAACAAGGTGCGCTTCCCCGCGGCGGTGCCGGTGGGCGCCAAGATCCGCGCCGGCGCGACGGTCTCGGGAGCTCAGCAGATCGGATCCGGGATCCAGGTCTCGCTGCAATGGGTGATCGAGATCGAGAACAACCCCAAGCCCGCCTGCGTCGCCGAAACCGTCGTCCTCCTCGTGCCCTGATCGGCAGCGCTGGTCACACGTCGGTCAGCCGCGCCCAGGACCGGCCGACCGCTGCCAGCGCCACGGGTGCAACGGCGGCGGTGAGCAGCACTGCAGCCGGACGGATCCGTGCAGCCGCCTCGGCCCCGCCGGCACCGGCCCACAGCGAAGGGACGGCGTACGGGAACCACGACCCGGCCCCGACCACCACGACGACCTGGGTTACGGCGACCAGTCCGATCAGTACGCCTACCGTGCCCAGTGGGCTGCGGGTGATGGTGGCCACCCAGGCAAACGGCAACGCGAGCCCGACGCCGAGAAGTCCCGCGCCGAGCGCGATGCCCGCAGCCTGCCAGGCGTCGGCGCGAAGCCGCCCGCCGACCAAGAGCGAGGCGCCGATCGTCACGACCACCGCGGCGAGCACGCAGGCGGCGAGCCAGCCCACGAGCAGCAGCCCCTTGGCCAGGGCGATCGAGCGTCGCGAGACGGCCAGGCCGAACAGTGCGCCGACCGTGCCCTCGCCGAACTCCCGCCCGTAGGTCCAAGCGGCCGCGAAGCCACCCCCGGCCAGGGCGGCGACGGACAGAATCTGCCCGCATACCTGGAGGTGCGCCACAGCCAAGGGACCCGTCGCGAACGCACCGAACTTCGCGGCCGCTGTCCCCGGCAGGTTGGGTGAGCGTGCGAGCGCGACCGAACCCACGCTCGCCAGCGGCACGACCACCACCAGCAGCGGTGTGACCACCCGGGCCACGACGCTGCG
This sequence comes from Actinomycetota bacterium, assembly GCA_046765875.1. GTDB lineage: Bacteria > Actinomycetota > Actinomycetes > Propionibacteriales > Kribbellaceae > DASRHY01. Next base: position 4,332 of record JBKPSJ010000270.1, on the reverse strand, counting down.
CCGCAGCTTGAGCACCTCGACGGACCAGGCGGTCGCGACCGCGCTCATAGCCCACCACCCCCCGCTGAGCCATGCGCTGCCCGGCGTTCGTCGTCGGCCAGCGCCATGGCGAAGAAGCGACGCTCCAGGTCAGCCTCCCCGGGCTCGAGCGATCCGATCACTCGCCCGGCATGTACGACGGCGATGCGGTCGGCGACGCGGGCGACCTCGTCGAGATGGTGACTGGAGACCAGTACCGCGCAGCCTTCGACGGCCAGCTCGCGGACGAGCTCGCGGACGATGACGACTCCCCGCGGGTCCAGAGCACTCGTCGGCTCGTCGAGTACCAGCGCGGAGGGTCTGTGCAGAACCGCCGCGCCGATACCCAGCCGTTGCCGGTTGCCCTGCGACAGGGCCCGCGCCCGGACATCCGCCCACGGGTCCAGCTCAAGATGGGACAGCACCTGGTCGGCAGCCCGATCTACGCCGGCACCGTCCAGACCATGCAGCCGCCCGGCGCACCGGAGATTCTCCCGGACCGTCAGTTCGCGGTAGACCAGCGGCGTGTCGACGACATGGCCGAAACGCAGGGACACGGCATGCGGCAGTTGGACCGGGACGGCACCGAGCACGCGGGCCGCGCCGCGGTCGGCCATCAGGCGACCGACGAGGATCCGCATCGCTGTCGTCTTGCCGGCACCGTTGAGCCCGATGATCGCGACCACCTCGCCGAACTCGACGTCGAGCGTGAATCCGTCTAGGGCGGGCCGGCCCTCGAAGGCGCGGCTGACGTCGTCAAGCTCCAACGCGATACTCACGAGGCACCCCGATCGTCGGGCCCCAACTGCGCCAGCGCCCGGGAGACGGCCTGCGCAATCGTGCCGTCGACTTCGGTGAGCGCCAGTAGCGCAGCCGTCGCCGCGCCCAGGCACGTACCGGCGGCGACCCTGGCGTCGAACAGGTCCGCGCCACCGCCCACCAGGCGCTCGACGATGGCCTGCTCGGTGGCCACCGTCGCCTCCGCCACCGCGGCACGCAGGGACGGCTGCGATGCCGCCAGGGCGACACGCCTGCGCACGGTCGCGTCCTCGACCGGGCCGATCGTCGCAAGAGCCACCAGCATGCCGCGACGGGTGCGCTCCAGCGGCGTCAGACCGGCGGACTGGGCCCCGACAGCGTCGGCGATGAGCGGGTCGTACGGGTCGGACACCACTACGGCAGCCTTGGTCGGGAAGTGCCGGAAGAACGTCATCGGTGTCACACCGGCAGCGGCGGCGATCTGCGCCGTCGTCGTGGCCTCGTACCCGTTGCTCTCGAACAGGTCGAGTGCGACGTCGAGGATCCGGGCTCGCGTGCGCAGTGCGCGGGCCGACGTGAGAGCGACCACGACCTAAATGTTAGTCACTAACGTAAGGCCGGGTCGAGGGTTCGGGTCATGCCCAGGTGGGTGGCGACCGGGCGGTAGCCGAGCCATTTGTTGATCGCGCGCATCGGCCCGTTGCGGTCGTCCATCGACGTCGCCGCCGTCCGGATCCCGGCGCCGGCCGCGCGGCGTAGCGCTACCGACTTGACGAGTTTGGCCAGGCCGCGGCCGGGGCAATCGCGCAGCGTGCCGGTCATCCCGGACCAGGCCCGGTCGCCGTCGGCCTGGATCGCGGTGAACGCCACGGCCTTTCCGTCGGCCAGTGCCGCGATGCTCAGGTCGTTGCGCTGCGAGGGCGCGGTCCAGATGCTGCGCAGCCAGTCGTCGTAGTCGATGGCGTCCGAGGGCGAGTCGCTCGGCTCGTCGAGAGTCGCCGCCGTGTCGACGGCGTACATCAATTCCGGCCCGGCCTCCGCGGCAGACACCAAGGTGATGCCGGGCGGCGTGGGCGGCCGCGGCGGTAGCGACCTCAGTTCGGTGCCGACGTAGTGCAACTCGCGGTTCTGGTCGAAGCCGCTGCGGCGGGCGAAGGCGGCCGAACTGTCCTGCACGAAGGATTGGATCCGTGTCGCCCCGACCGCGGTCAGGTGATCGATGACATGGTCGAGCAATGCGGTACCGATGCCCTGCCGGCGCCGGTCCGGGTGGACGACGACCGCCGCGTATGCGATGCCTGGCTCGCTCGTCCAGATGTTGATCCCGCAGATCGCGGCCCCCACGACGTCGCCGTCATCGGATCCGGTCGCGACCCACTCGGCGGCTTGCCTGGCCGGAACCGGTTCGGCGAGGTCTCGGCGGATCTCCGCCGTGCTGATCACCAGGTACGGGTAGACGACGCGGCGCAAACGGACGATCGACTCCGCGTCGGCGGGTACTGCCGAGCGGATCGTGACGGTGTCGAGCACGCCCGCACGCTACTCGGCAGGTCGACGAGGCGCCACGCAATTGCAGGGGCTCCGGACCTCCCCCCGTGGGAGGCCCGGAGCCCAAGCCATGTTCCCTGTGATCAGCTCTTCACACCCGTGGGCTCGAAGTCATCCCCCGGGGCTACCACGTCTTGTGGCTTCTATCGTTGAACAACACGCTGCGTTACAGATCCTGGCGAGTAACTTTCAAACGGCTCCCGCCCTCCCGTCAGCGACGTGCGCCGATAGCCTGCGAGCAGGGACCGACCCTCGTCGACCGAAGGAGACCGATCAGCGATGACCAGCGCCGAACTGCTCACCGACGCCTTCGAGCGGATCCGCGGGGCGGTGTACCAGGTCGTCGACGGCCTCACACCGGAGCAACTCGCGCACCGGATCGACAAGGGCGCGAACTCGATCGCCTGGCTGGTCTGGCACCTGACCCGGATCCAGGACGACCACGTGGCCGGTGTCGCCGGGTTCGACCAGGTGTGGACGTCCGCGGGCTGGGCGGAGCGGTTCGGCCTGCCGTTCAAGGACTCCGCCACCGGGTACGGCCACAGCTCGGACGAGGTCGCCGCCGTCCGGGTCGGGTCCGGCGACCTGCTCACCGGCTACTTCGAGGCGGTTCACGCGCAGACGATCGGGTATGTCGCAACGGTGACCGACGAGGACCTGGCGCGCGTGGTCGACACCTGGTGGGATCCGCCGGTGACGCTCGCGGTCCGGCTGGTCAGCGTGATCGCGGACGACCTGCAGCACGTCGGCCAGGCGGCGTTCGTGCGCGGCCACCTCGGCCGTACCAAGCCCCGCTGACGTCAGGCGAAACCGGCGTTCAGCATCAGGCCGCCGTCGACCACAACGGTCTGCCCGGTGATCCAGGCCGCCTCGTCCGACAGCAGGAACCACACCAGCCCGGCCACGTCCTCGGGCCGGCCCAGCCGCTTCAACGGATAGGTCGCGGCCACCTGCTCCTCGCGCCCCTCGTACAACGCGGTGGCGAACTTGGTCTTCACCACCGCGGGCGCGACCGCGTTCACCCGGATCGCCGGCGCCAGTTCGACCGCGAGTTCGCTGGTGACGCGGGCCAGCATCGCCTTCGTCGCGCCGTACCAGCCGATCCCGGGTGACGGCCCAAGACCCGCGACCGACGACAGGTTCACGACCGCGCCACCGTTGGCGCCCATGCCCGCATCACGACAGGCCTTCACCCAGGCGATCGCGGCCAGCACGTTGGTATCGACCATCTTCATCGCGACACCGGGCTCGACGTCGAGCAGCGATCCGTAGATCGGGTTGATCCCGGTGTTGTTCACCAGCAGGTCTACCGAGCCGTACGTGTCCAGCGCGGTCCGGATCACCTGCTCGCGATGTTCGGGATCGGCCGCCTTGCCGGCCACCGCTACGGCCTGATCGGAGCCACCGAGTTCCGCGACCGCGGCGTCGAGCGTTTCCTGGGTGCGGCCGGTGATCAGCACCCGGGCGCCGTCGGTCACCAGCCGGTGCGCGATCGCCAGCCCGATCCCTCGGGACGCACCGGTGACGATCGCGGTGCGTCCCTTCATCGTGCCGGACATCAGCTGAGGCGCTCGAGGATCACGGCCATGCCCTGGCCGCCGCCGACGCACATCGTCTCCAGGCCGATCTGCTTGTCCTCGAACTGCAGCCCGTTCACCAGCGTGGTCATGATCCGCGCGCCGGTGGAGCCGAACGGGTGGCCGAGCGCGATCGCGCCGCCGTGCACGTTGAGCTTGTCGAAGTCGATGCCCAGATCGCGCGCCGATCCGATCACCTGGACCGCGAACGCCTCGTTGATCTCGACCAGGTCCATGTCGTCGATGGTCATGTTCGCCCGCGCCAGCGCCTGCCGGGTCGCGTCGACCGGGCCGAGCCCCATGATCTCCGGCGAGAGCGCGCTCACACCGGTCGCGACGATCCGGGCCAGCGGGGTCAGGCCCAGCTCGCGGGCGCGGACGTCGCTGGTCACCACGAGCGCGGCGGCGCCGTCGTTGAGCGGGCAGCAGT
>JBKPSJ010000269.1:0-27119 GCA_046765875.1 Actinomycetota bacterium | reverse complement strand
CCATAGTACGGAGCCGCCGTACCACCCCCGCACCACCCGCGACTCAATTCGGTCTCGGTCGTGGACCATGGGCGCGCCGGCGGTTGAGAGTATGGGGGGATGGCTGGGCTTCTGGTGTTGGCAGGGGTACCGATCGGAGATGTCGGGGATGCATCGCCACGGTTGGCGCAGGTGTTGGCCGGGGCCGATGTGGTGGCAGCGGAGGACACGCGCCGGTTGCGGCGGCTGACCGGGGAGCTCGGGGTCACGCTGCCGGGGCGGGTGGTCAGCTTCTTCGAGGGGAACGAGCGGGAGCGGATCGGGGAGCTGGTCGGCGCGCTGACCGAGGGCCAGACCGTGGTCGTGGTGACCGACGCCGGGATGCCGAGCGTGAGCGATCCCGGGTACCGGCTGGTGGCCGCGGCAGTGGAGGCCGGGGTCAAGGTGACCTCGGTGCCGGGCCCGTCGGCGGTGCTGACCGCGCTCGCGGTGTCGGGCTTGCCGGTGGACCGGTTCTGCTTCGAGGGGTTCCTGCCGCGGAAGGCGGGCGAGCGGTCCCGCGTGCTGGCCGACCTGGCTGCCGAGCGCCGGACGATGGTGTTCTTCGAGGCACCGCACCGGCTGGCCGCGAGCCTGGCTGCGATCGCGGACGCGTTCGGGGCGGACCGGCGTGCTGTCGTGTGCCGCGAGCTCACCAAGACCTATGAAGAGGTACGCCGGGGCACGGCGGCCGAGCTCGCGACCTGGGCCGACGACGGCGTACGAGGCGAGATCACCATCGTCGTAGCCGGCGCCGACACCACCAAGGCGGAGCTGACCCCGGCCGAGCTGGCCGCGGAGGTGGCCGCCGACGAGGCAGCCGGTACGCCGCGCAAGCAGGCCATCGCCGACGTGGCCAAGCGCCTCGGCATACCCAAGCGCACCGTCTACGAGGCCGTCGTAGCCACGCGCGACCGATGACCGCCGCGCCGAGATCCCACCCCGCGGGGGGATCAGGGCGGCTCGGCGGATCGTCCCGCCAGCTGGGTGGATCGGCCGAGCGAGGCGATCAGACGCTCTCGCTGCAGGTAGTCGAACCGTCGCTGGCCTGCCCGCCGGATCTGTTCGGCGTAGTTGCCGCCGGGGCCGAGTACGGGTGGTGGCGTGGAGGTGTATCGGTGGCCGGTGGGCGTCTCGATCTCGATGGAGTGCGGTGTCCCGGGCTCGCTGACGACACGGCGCGTCCAGCCGGGCATGTCCTTGACGTAGTTGCCTCTCTCACACAAGCCTGCACCGTTCGTCGCGGACGTAGGCCCGCCGTCGCGGTAGGGCTTGACGTGATCAAGATGACGGATCGGCGCGGTGCAGTACATATCGCGGCAGACCCGGTCGCGGTGCCGGATCAGCCGCGCCAGATGACCGTCGAATCGGCGCCGGCCGGTATCGATGTTGACGACCGTGTCGTCGACCGGGTCGGTGAAGATCCGGCGCACCCACACCGCGGCGCCGAGCTCCTCAGGTGAGTTGTCGTCTGTCCCAGTCACGAGATCGAGGGCGAGGTCGGCCGGGATCGGGCCGTAGCCGTCGAGTTCGGCCGGAGTCTGGTCGCCGTCGGGTGACAGCAGGCTGTCGGCGGTCATGGTGATGCTGATTTCGACTGGGAACGCGGTTCCGGCGGCCTGGCCGGTCACGCGTTCGACCAGGGTGTCAGCCCGGATCTGCCCCAGTGTTCGCGGGTCTCCGGCGGCACGCAGGCCGCGGGCGTGCCGGTCGAGAGAAGCGTGGACCGCCACGCCCTGTTCGGCCGGCACGAACGCCGAGACCAGGGCCATGGTGTCCGGTGCGGGCCGGACCGTGACACGCCGGTCCTCACGTGCGGTGCGGCCACGGGCCATGATCGCTTCCGGGTCGGCGTGGTAGCTGAGCCGGCGAGCAGCGGCCTCGATCTGCCGGATAGACATCCGCGGCAGGTCAGGCGCGAGGTCGTCGGCGATGCGGCGCCGGGTGTGCCGGGGCAGTCCGGTCGTTTCGCGCGCGACGATCGAGGCCGCCCATTCCGAGGTGTGGCCACGGCGCAGCTGCGCGAGCACCGCCGGCAGGTCAAGCCGCCAGACTCGCGCGAGCGAGATCTGGCGCGCTGCCGCTGCGGGCGACATCCGCCGGGCGAACCCGATCTGCTCGGCGATCCCTCGACCGCGCCGCGAGTCCGGTACACCGGCCGCTGATTGGCCTGCCAGCTGCGAGTCGGCGAACTCGGCGGTCTCGCGCGCCTGCGCTGCGGCGATCGCACCCCGCAGCCGCTCAAGGGCCGCGACTCGGTCGATGCGCTCGGCATCGTCGGCCGCGCCGGGCAATTCGCCGAGCCAGTCCACCAGCCCGAGTAAGGCGCCGACCACGCCTGGGTCGGTCGCCTCACCCGCAGAGCGGTTGCCCCGAAAGGCCCACGTCGCAGCACTGGAATCGATCACAGTTTCGACTGTAGAGCACCTCGCGGACAGTCCCGCGAGGGTGGCAACGACGCTCGGCCATTGGCCGACGTAATCCGGTGCCGGGACCTACCACGTGCCAACTAGCATTCATAGCTGTGTCAGACCAGAAGGCCTTCTACGCGACGACGCCGATCTACTACGTGACCGCCGCGCCTCACATCGGCAGTGCCTACACCACGGTGGCCGGGGACGTCCTGACCCGGTGGCATGCCCAGCGCGGCGAGCGGAAGTGGTACCTGACGGGTACCGACGAGCACGGGCAGAAGGTGATGCGCAGCGCCGAGGCGCAGGGCATGACGCCGAAGGAGTGGACCGACAAGCTGGTCGAGGAGGCGTGGAAGCCGGCCTGGCGCGACGTCGACATCGACTACGACGACTTCATCCGGACTACCGAGCCGCGGCACACCGAGCGGGTGCGCGAGTTCTGGCAGAGGCTGTACGACAGCGGCGACGTGTACGCCGGTGAGTACGAGGGCCCGTACTGCGTCGGCTGCGAGGAGTTCAAGCTGCCCGCCGACATCCTCACCGACGAGGACGGCACGCAGCGCTGCCCGATCCACGGCACGGTGCTCGAGATCGTGAGCGAGACGAACTACTTCTTCCGCCTATCGCAGTACTCCGACCGGTTGCTCGAGCTGTACCGGGACCGGCCGGCCTTCGTCGCACCGGCGAGCGCACGCAACGAGGTGGTCGCGTTCGTCGAACAGGGCCTGCAGGACCTGTCGATCACCCGGTCGACGTTCGACTGGGGCATCCGGGTTCCGTGGGACGACAAGCACGTCCTGTACGTCTGGATCGACGCGCTGCTCAACTACGTCACGGCGGCCGGGTACGGGACCGACCCGGAGCGGTTCGCCGAGTTGTGGCCGGTCGACGTACACCTGGTCGGCAAGGACATCCTGCGGTTCCACGCGGTGATCTGGCCGGCAATGTTGATGGCCGCCGGGGTCGACGTACCGCGTCAGGTGTTCGCGCACGGCTGGCTGCTGGTCGGCGGCGAGAAGATGAGCAAGTCGAAGCTGACCGCCATCGCCCCGAAGGACATCACCGACACGTTCGGCTCGGACGCATTCCGGTATTACTTCCTGCGCACGATCGCGTTCGGGTCCGACGGTTCGTTCTCGTGGGAGCACCTCAGCGCGGTGTACACCTCCGAGCTGGCCAACGGACTCGGCAACCTGGCCAGCCGGATCGCGGCGATGGTCGGCCGGTACTTCGACGGCAAGTTGCCGGAGGCAACCGACTTCGGCCCGGCCGAGCAGGCGATCGCGGACCGGCTCGCCAAGACCGTGGCGACCGCCGACAAGGCCATCGACACGCTCGCGTTCCACGACGCGCTGGCCGCGATCAACGACCTGGTCGGTGCGGGGAACGGGTACGTCTCGGACCAGGAGCCGTGGCAGGTAGCCAAGGACGAGTCGCGGCGCGCTCGGCTGGGTACGATCCTCTACACCGCCGCGGAGGTCCTGCGCGCGGTGGCAGTGCTGCACAACCCGACCATGCCGAAGACCGCGGCGAAGCTGTGGACGCTGCTGGGTGCCGAGGACAAGCTCGGTGCGCTGGCGGACCAGCATGTCCAGGACGCCGGCGGTTGGGGTCAGCTCCCGCCAGGCGCCGATCTGGTCAAGGGCGAGGCGCTGTTCCCGCGGATCAGCGAGACCTAGATGACGCACGTGCTCGCCGGTGTGGCCTGGCCGTATGCGAACGGGCTGCGGCACATCGGGCACGTGTCGGGGTTCGGGGTGCCGTCGGACGTGTTCGCCCGGTACATGCGGATGGCCGGGCACGATGTGCTGATGGTGTCCGGCACCGACGAACACGGCACGCCGATCCTCGTCCAGGCCGAGGCCGAGGGCGTCAGCCCGAAGGAGCTGGCCGACCGGTACAACCGCGTCATCGTCGAGGATCTGCACCGGCTCGGCCTGTCGTACGACCTGTTCACGCGGACCACGACACGCAACCACTACGCCGTCGCACAGGAGTTGTTCCGCACGGTCTTCCGCAACGGGTACATGGTCGCGCAGACCACGATGGGCGCGATCTCGCCGTCGACCGGGCGTACCCTGCCGGACCGCTATATCGAGGGCACCTGCCCGATCTGCGGGTACGACGGAGCCCGCGGCGACCAGTGCGACAACTGCGGCAACCAGTTGGACGCGATCGAGCTCGGCAATCCGAGGAGCCGGATCAACGGCGAGAAGCCGCAGTTCGTCGAGACCGAGCACTTCTTCCTCGATCTGCCTGCACTGGCCGAGCCGCTCGGGAAGTGGATGCGGGCCCGGACGGACTGGCGTCCGAACGTCCTCAAGTTCTCGCTGAACCTGCTCGACGACCTGCGCCCCCGGGCGATGACGCGGGACATCGACTGGGGTATCCCGGTACCGCTGCCGGTCTGGCAGGACAACCCGAACAAGCGGTTGTACGTCTGGTTCGACGCGGTCATCGGCTATCTGTCCGCCTCGATCGAGTGGGCCCGGCGTACCGGTGACGACGACGCGTGGAGGGCGTGGTGGAACGACCCGGACGCGCTGTCGTACTACTTCATGGGCAAGGACAACATCACCTTCCACGCCCAGATCTGGCCGGCCGAGCTGATCGCGTACAACACTCCGCCGGGTGACTACGGGCGGCTGAACCTGCCGACGGAGGTGGTCAGCAGCGAGTACCTGACGATGGAGGGGCGGAAGTTCTCGTCGTCGAGGTCCGTCGTGATCTACGTCCGCGACGTCCTGGAACGGTACGGGCCGGACGCGCTGCGGTATTTCATCTCGGTCGCCGGGCCGGAGTCGCAGGACACGGACTTCACCTGGGCCGAGTTCGTCCGGCGCAACAACGACGAACTGGTCAGCACCTGGGGCAACCTGGTCAACCGGACAGCGTCGCTGATCGCGCGGAACCTCGGCGCGATCCCTGAAGCGGGTTCGTTGACCGAGACCGACCAGACGTTGCTGTCGGCATCGAACCGGGCGTTCGAAACCGTGGGCGGGCTGCTCCGACGGCACCGGGTGAGGCAGGCGATCAGCGACGCGATGCGCATCGCTGCCGAGGCGAACCAGTACCTGTCCAAGCAGGAGCCGTGGAAGCTGAAGAACACCGACCCGGACCGGATGGCGACGGTGCTGCACGTCGCCGCCCAGGTCGTTGCCGACTGCAACCGCCTGCTGGCGCCGTTCCTGCCGCACTCGGCCGCGAAGGTCCACAACGCACTCGGTGGCAGCAGCTTGTTCCTGCCCGAACCCGTGATCCGCGAGGTGGACGACCTCGACGGTGGTACGCCGTACCCGATCATCACCGGCCGGTACGACGACCAGCCGGCCTGGCGCTCCGAACCGGTCACCCCCGGTACCCGGGTCGAACCCCCGACACCGATCTTCGCGAAACTCGACCCGGGCATCGTCGACGAGGAACTGGCACGGCTCGAGCGGACCTTTTGACGCGTTTCTCCAAGCTCCCCACCGGGCACTGCTACTAGCGTCCTGGACATAAGGAGGACGGAACGATGACCGGTTACACGGCCAAGGCACAAACCGAGATCAACGCGTCCGCCGACCGGGTGTGGGCGGCGATGACCGATCCGGACCAGATCAAGGAGTACATGTTCGGCTCCCAGGTCGAGACCGACTGGACGCCGGGCGGCCCGATCCGGTGGAAGGGCGAGTACGAGGGCAAGTCGTACGAGGACAAGGGTGAGGTGCTGGAGGTCGAGCCGGGCCGCCGGCTCAGGGTCACCCACTTCAGCCCGCTCACCGGGCAGGACGACGTACCGGAGAACTACCACACGGTGACGTATGACCTGGACGAGCACGACGGGCACACGCACGTCGCACTCACCCAGGACAACGCGGGCAGCGAGCAGGAGGCCGAGCACTCCTCCGGCATGTGGCAGCAGATGCTCGACGGCCTGAAGAAGCAGGTCGAAAGCTAACCCATCCCGCCCGTTCATCGGACGCGTCTGGTCACCCCGAGACCGCCGCGCCCCCCTTGTCGCTCATCGGACGCGTCTGGTCACGTTCCCTTGACCAGACGCGTCCGATGACGCCGGTGGCAGGGGGCCGTTGCGGTTCGTTGGGCGTGTCTGCTCAGCAGCCTGACTGCACGCGTCCGGGCGGGCGCGGGATTGAGGGCTCCCGCACATTGTTGTGGGTTGGGGCGCTGCGTGCTTCGCAGGAACCCACAACAAGACGCGCGAACCCACAACACTTAGCTCGTGGGCGTGGCCAGCGGTCCATGCCAGCCACTTCTTGAAACCGACCTAAGCAAGCTAGCGCCGAAGCAGCCCTGTGGCGGCCGGTTCCAGCACCGCTGGGGTCGGCCGTCCGTATCCGGCCACCTCACGAGCCGCCGCCGCGACCGGCTCGACGGCGGACGCGTCCGTGCCGGGCAGTTCGACGACGGCCAGGTCGATGCCGAGGTCGGCCAGCCGCCCGAAGTGCTCGGCCACCGCTCCCGGGCCGCCCGCGGGCAGGAAGCCCGCGGTGGTCTTGGCGATCTCGTCGTAGTCGCGGCCGACCTCGTCGCAGTGCCGGCGCAACACGGCCAGCTTGTGCTCGAGCGGCGCCGGGTCGCCCTGATCGAACAGGTTGCACGCGTCGGCGTACTGCGCGACGAGCCGGAGGGTACGGCGTTCGCCGCCGCCACCGATCAGGATCGGCGGGTGCGGTTCCCGGATCGCGCCCGGCGAGTTCAGCGGTCGCTCGAGCCGGTACTCCCTACCGTGGAACGGGCTCTCGTCGCCGGACCACATCCGCTCGGCGATCTGCAGCGTCTCCTCGAGCTGGCGGTACCGGGTGGCCAGCGGCGGGAACGGGATGCCGAGCCCAGCAGCCTCGGCAGCGTTCCAGGCGGCGCCGATGCCGAGCCAGGCACGGCCGCCGGACAGGACATCGAGACTTGTCAGCGCCTTGACCAGCACGCCGGGGTGCCGGTAGCTGACACCGGTGACCAGCGCGCCGAGCTGGACGTGCCGGGTGATACCGGCCAGGTAGGGCAGCAGGGTGTAGCTCTCCAGGAGCGGGTCCTCCGGCGGTCCGTTGAACCCGATCTGCCAGAAGTGGTCCATCGCCCAGATGCTGTGGACGCCGCCCTGGTCGGCGTTGGTGGCGATCTCGGTCAGCCCCGGTCCGAAGCTGTCCGGCTGCCCGGGCCAGTTGAACCGGGCGATGCTCAGTCCGACCTTCATCAGGTCTCCTCTATCTTTAGTCGGCTAAGCAAAAATTAGTAGCCGACTAAGTAAATCGCAAGAGGTTACTCACAGGGCGAGATCGACCAGGGCGAGCGGGAGGTCGTCGATCCGGTGCAGCCGCGGGTCGCCGGTGGCCCACAGGCCGGCCACATCCGGGTCGCGGATCAGGGTGCCGCTGACGTGGCGGGCGCTGTTGCTCAGCACCACCCGGCCCTGGGCGTTGACCATGGCGGTTCCCTTCGGGCCGGACCGCAGCGACGGCATCACCGCCTGCTCGAAGGTCAGCACCCGGACGTCGGCGCCGGCCACGCCGACGAACCGGCCGTCGTCGGTGACCGGAATGGTGAAGGTCAGTGTGTAGTCGTCGGTGCAGAGGTAGTCGACGTACGGGCCGGTGATGTGCCGACGGCCGGTGTCGCGCGGTACGTCGTACCACGGCATCGCCACGTAGTCGTAGAAGTTCTCGCCACGCGGGTCCGTGTCGACCAGCAGCCGCTCCGGTGCCCCGCTGGAGGCGCGCATGAACCATTCCAGCCACCAGCGTGAGTCGGCCAGCGCATCGACCGCGGCGACGAAGCCCGCGCCCTGCAGGCGGCAGTGCCGGTCCTTGAGTACCGGCATCACCAGCGAGCCGACCCCGGGCAGGTCGGCACGGCGTACCGCGTCATGGGTGGCGAAGGCCTCGGTGACGATCGCGGCGATTCGCTCGGCCAGGCCGAACGCCTCGGCGATCAACTCGCCGGCCCGGTCGAGGATCTGGCTGTGCGCTGAGCCAGCGCCGCCAATAGCCGTGGTCACCATCAGTGCTCCATGGCCAGTCTGAGGTCGATCAGGCGGGCCGTCGAGTCCGCGACCCGCTCCTCGGCGGCGGTCCGGGCGGCCTCGCCGTCGGCACGGGCGACCGCGTCGACCACGGTCAGGCAACTGCGAACCGTCCCGCGGTGACTCTCGTCGTCGCCGAACGCGAGCCACAACAGGGTGCCGACCTCGGCCTGCAGGCTGACCTCGGCCCGGTACAGCCGGGTGGACTGCGCCGTGGCGGCGACCTCGATGTGGAACTGGCCGTCGGCACGCCGCCGGGGCCCCGGCGCCGTCGGCGCTCTCGAGCGCGTCGCAGACGCCGCGCAGCCGCTCGATGTCCTCCGGCGTGGCCCGCTCGGCGGCGAGCCGGGCCGAGGTGCCGGCGATCGCACCCGTAGTGGTCGCCCAGGTCGCGCAGCTGGGCCAGGCTGAGCTCGCCGAGCCGCCGGTTCGGGCGACGAGGGTGCCGCCGGCACCACCGGGTTCACCGCGCCCGACCTGCCCAAGATGGACAAGCTCGGCGTCGGTGAGCGCAAGGTCAGCGTGCTGGCCTGGCCCGGGTACGCCGAGGACGGCAGCAATGACCCGAAGGTCGACTGGGTGACGCCGTTCGAGAAGGCGACCGGCTGCCAGGTGACGGTCAAGACGTTCGGCACCTCCGACGAGGCGGTCAGGCTGATGAAGACCGGATAGTACGACGTGGTGTCGGCCTCCGGCGACGCATCGCTGCGGCTGATCGCCGGTGGCCTGGTCGAGCCGATCAACACCGACCTGATCCCGAACTACGCCGACATCTACCCGTACCTGAAGAATCGGTCGTGGAACTCGGTCAAGGGCCAGATGTACGGCGTACCGCACGGGTACGGCGCGAACCTGCTGATGTGGCGTACGGACAAGGTGAAGCCGGCGCCGACCAGTTGGGGGACGGTGTTCGACCCGAACTCGCCGTACAAGGGCAAGGTCACGGCGTACGACTCGCCGATCTACATCGCCGACGCCGCGATGTACCTGATGGCGACCGAGCCGGACCTGGGTATCAAGAAACCCGTACGCCCTCGACGACAAGCAGTTCCAGGCCACGGTCGACCTGCTCAAACAGCAGAAGACGCTGATCTCGGAGTACTGGTCGGACTACCTCAAGGAGGTTCAGGCGTTCACCAGCGGCAACTCGGTGCTCGGTACGACCTGGCAGGTGATCGCGAACGTCGCGAGCGGCGAGAAGGTGCCGGTGGACGTCAGGGTGCCGACCGAGGGCGTGACCGGCTGGTCCGACACCTGGATGCTGAGCGCCACCTCGAAGAACAAGAACTGCGGCTACATGTGGATGAACCACATCATCAGCCCGGAGGCGAACGCGGCCGTCGCCGAGTACTTCGGTGAGTCGCCGGCCAACGGCAAGGCCTAAGCGCTGACCGCGGACAAGTCGCACCGCGCGACGTACCACGCGGGCGACGAGGCCTACTCGGAGAAGATCTGATCATCGTCACGGTGTTCAACAACGTCATCGCCCGGCTGCGCCGGCTCGGCTCGAACCTCGAGCAGGCCAGTGCCGACCTGGGTGCGTCGATGCTGACCACGTTCCGGCTGGTGACGTTCCCGATGCTGCGCTCCGCGCTGCTGGCCGGCGCGCTCCTGGCGTTCGCGCTGTCCTTCGACGAGATCATCGTGACCACGTTCACCGCCGGGGCGCGGCAGCAGACGCTGCCGATACCAGGCGCCGATCGTCAACGTCGTCGCCGCGGCGCTGATCATCGTGTCCATCGTGCCGGTCTGGCTGGCGCAACGGCTGTCCGGCGACGCGGCCGCCACCTCAGCCGCGGCGTAGCGCCTCGTCAAACACAGTTGAGGCTCGAACTAGGCTGGCGGGTATGGCTTCCGACGGCATACAGGTGCACCGGCCGACTCGGGCGCGGGCCACGACCGGCGAGGACGGCCGATCGCGCGACCTGAGCCGCCCGCCACTGCCGGACCCGTTGCCGATCAGCGTCGTCGACGCACACTGCCATCTCGACATCGCCGACGGCGAGGACGGCGCCTGGCTCGGCGCCGCCGACGCGGTCCGGATGGCGGCGTCGGTCGGCGTCACCCGGATCGTCCAGGTCGGCTGCGACCTCGAGGGCGCCGCCTGGGCGGTAGACGCCGCCGGCACCTACCCGGGCGTGATCGCCGGCATAGCCCTGCATCCGAACGAGGCGCCGAAGGTGGCCGACCTCGACGCGGCGCTGGCCGAGATCGAGCGGCTGGCGGCCGGGTCGGACCGGGTCCGGGTGGTCGGCGAGACCGGGCTGGACTATTTCCGTACCGGGCCCGATGGCCGGGCCGCGCAGCAGGAGTCGTTCGCCGCGCACATCGCGATGGCCAAGCGGCTGGGCAAGACGTTGATGATCCACGACCGCGACGCCCACGAGGACATCCTGGCGATCCTGGATCGTGAGGGGGTGCCGGACCGGTTCGTCATGCACTGCTTCTCCGGCGACACCGAACTCGCCCGCAGGTGCGTGGAGCGCGGCGCCTGGCTCAGCTTCGCCGGGGTGGTGACGTTCAAGAACGCCCAGTCGCTGCGCGACGCGCTCGCCGTCACTCCGCTTGACCGGATCCTGGTGGAGACCGACGCGCCGTACCTGACCCCCTCACCGCACCGCGGCCGGCCCAACGCCTCGTACCTGATTCCGCATACCGTCCGCAGGATGGCGGGTGTGCTGAACATCTCAGTTCCAGAATTGTGCGAGGCGCTGTCGGCCAACGCCGACGCCGCGTTCGGCGGTCCGTGGTGAGGTTCGTATTCACTCTGTGCCGACGGCGGTGAAGACGACGGTAGAACTGCCCGTTGACTTCAGGTCTGGAGTCGGCTGAAGTATGGCACCATGCGGACAGTGCTGACCGATAGCGACATCGCAGAACGGCTTGATGCTCGGACCGCAGTCACTTGGATGCGCGACGCGGTCATCGACGCCCACACGGGCCGGCTGCGCACTCCGCCGCGCGTCAGCACCGATCTGGGGGACGGCCGACTGGTGTTCACCACCGGCGCGCTGGAGGGTGAGTGGTTCGGGTACCGCTCGTACGACTCCTTCGACGCCCACCCCGGTGCCGAGGTCGTGGTCGTCCACGATTGGAAGGACGGCACCGTCCGCGGTGTTGTCGTGGGCAACGAACTCGGGCCGCGCCGGGTGGGTGCGATCGGGGCCGTCGCGGCCGACGCGCTGGCCAGACCGGATGCCGACACGCTCGGCCTGGTCGGGACCGGCGTACAGGCATGGAACCATCTGTGGGCGATCTCGACCGTGCGCAGGCTCGGCCGGGTCGCGGTGTACGGGCGCAACCGGCCGCGCCGGGAGGCGTTCGTGGCCCGGGCCCGCGACGAGCTCGGGCTGGACGCGGTGATCGCGCCGACCCCGAAGCTGGCCGTCTCCAACCGGGAGATCGTCGTGCTCGCGACCAACAGTCCTACGCCGGTGATCGAGGCGTCCTGGGTCACCGACGGCGCGTACGTCACCACGGTCGGGCCGAAGCAGAAGGGCCGGGCCGAGTTCGGGCCCGACCTGATCGCTCGCGCCGACGTCGCGGTGACCGACTCGATCGCCCAGACCGAGGCGTACGACCCGCCGTTCGTGCTCGCCGGTACGCCGCAGCAGAAGCGGCTGACCAGCCTCGGCGCGGTGCTCGCCGGTGACGCCAAGGGCCGGACCTCGCCGGACCAGACGGTGGTGTTCTGCTCGGTCGGGCTGGCCGGCACCGAGACTTATCTCGCGGCCAAACTGCTCTCCTGAGCCGGTCTGAGCTCTGACATGCAGTTCGCCGACGTCGTCCGGCGGCGCCGGATGGTCCGCAACTACGACCCGGACCGGCCCGTGCCCGACGAGATCCGCGAGCGGATCCTGGCCAACGCGCTGCACGCGCCCAGTGCCGGATTCAGCCAGGGCTGGGCGTTCCTGGTGATCGAGGGCGACGACCGGGCCCGCTTCTGGGGAGCCGCCGCCGGCGACGAGCCGTACGACGAGTGGCTGCGCGGGATCGCCAGCGCGCCGCTGCTGATCATCGCGTTCGCGCACAAGGACGGCTACCTGGACCGGTACGCCGAGCCGGACAAGGGCTGGACCGACCGGGACGAGTCGCACTGGTCAGCGCCGTACTGGTTCATCGACACCGGGATGGCGACCCTGCTGATGCTCCAGACCGCCGTCGACGAAGGGCTCGGAGCGTGCTTCTTCGGCGTACCGGCCGACCGGGTCGAAGCGGTCCGCGCGGAGTTCGGCGTACCCGACGGGTATGCCCCGATCGGGGTCGTTTCGGTCGGTTATCCGCGGCCCAATCGCAGGTCGCCATCGCTCAAGAGGGGCCGTCGCGAGGTGCCCGAAGTGGTCCATCGGGGCCACTGGGGCGTTCACGAACAGTGATTGGCGCATTACACCAAGACCGGCGGTTTCGGCCAGACATTTGGTGCTTTTGCCAACTGTTCGTTATGGTCTCGTAACGTTAGCCGGGATCGGGGAAGGTTCCGGACCGCACGCCCCTCGGGCGATGACCGTACCTGCCGGGCCCACCATGCCCGGAATCTGCGGCGATCGGCCAAGTGCAGTCCCCTCCCGTGCCCGGGTCGCCCTACCTGTGGAGCACAGTGCACAAGTCCATCATCGCGGCCGTGGGCGCCACGGCCGCAGTCGTCGTGGCCGGGGGCTCCGTCGCGTACGCAGCGAAGAGCAAGCACGTCACGGTCACCGTCGACGGCCAACAGCAGAAGGTGCACACCTTCGGCTCAACTGTCGGGGATGCGCTGGAGGCGCGGGGAATCACGGTAGGCGAGCACGACGTCGTCGCCCCCGCGACCAGCGCGAAACTCGACGACGGCCAGGAGATCTCGGTCCAGTTCGGACGCCGGCTCGTGGTCAACGCAGATGGTCAGAAGAAGGTTTTCTGGACCACCGAGGACAGCGTCAGCGAAGCGCTGAGCGCACTCGGCCTCCGGTACGACAACGCTTTGCTGTCCACCAGCCGGAGCGCCTCGATCGGCCGTGACGGCCTGAACCTGACGGTTCGGACGTGGAAGCAGATCAGCATCGTCCGCGGCGGCAAGACGTACCCGATGCGCAGCCTCGGGCTGACCGTCGCCGAGGCGCTGCAGCGCGCCAACGTGAAGGTCGACGGTGACGACATCGTCAAGCCGGGTCTGTCCACGCCGCTCACGGCCGGCACCCGGATCGTCGTCATCAGCGTGACCCGCAAGAACGTGGTGCGGGTGGTCAACATCCCGTACACCACCACGAAGACCGCGTCCTCGTCGTTGTACAAGGGCCAGTCGAAGACCACCACCGCCGGCAAGGTCGGCAAGCGGGCGATCGGATACCTGATCGTCTCGTACGACGGCAAGGTCGTGATCCGCAGGCCGGTGGCCACCAAGGTGCTGACGCAGCCGGTCAACGCCGCGGTCACGGTCGGAACCAGGTCCCGGCCGGCACCGGCGCCGTCCAGCCCGCCCAGCGGCGGCGGCGACACCAGCGTATGGGACCGGATCGCCGCCTGCGAGTCCGGCGGCAACTGGTCGGCCAACACGGGCAACGGCTATTACGGCGGCCTGCAGTTCTCAAAGGGCACCTGGGACGCGTACGGCGGCGGTCAGTACGCCGCGTACCCGCACCAGGCCTCGAAGGCGCAGCAGATCGCGATCGCCGAGAAGGTCCGCGCCGCCGAGGGCGGCTACGGCGCCTGGCCGGTCTGCGGCAAGCGCGCCTGAGACAGCGCCTGACAAACTGAGCGGCGTGAGCGCCGCAGGAACACCCGCATCCGCCGGGCCGAGTCATCCTGGGGGGACGACCCCCCAGACCCCTCGCGCTCCGCAGGGAAGACTCCTCGGCCCGGCGGATGTGCGTTCACTGGCGGCGCGGCTAGGGCTGCGGCCGACCAAGCAGCGCGGGCAGAACTTTGTCATCGATCCGAACACGGTGCGGCGGATCGTCCGAACAGCCGGCCTGGCCGAGGGTGAGACGGTTCTCGAGGTCGGGCCCGGTCTGGGCTCGCTCACCCTGGCGTTGCTCGCCGAGGGCCACGCCGTCCGGGCGATCGAGGTCGACCCGCTGCTGGCCTCGGCTCTGCCGGACACCGTGGCCGAGTTCGCGCCGAGCCGGACGGCCGCGCTGTCGGTGGTCGAGGCAGATGCGATGACGGTCGGGCCGGACGCGGTCGGGGACGCGACCGCCTGCGTGGCGAACCTGCCGTACAACGTCGCCGTACCGGTGCTGCTGCATCTGCTCGAGATCGCTCCGCGGCTGCGGCACGGGCTGGTGATGGTCCAGGCCGAGGTGGCCGACCGGCTGGCCGCCGCGCCGGGGTCGCGTACGTACGGCGTCCCGTCGGCCAAGGCGGCCTGGTACGCCGACGTCCAGCGGGCCGGTCCGGTCGCCCGGACCGTGTTCTGGCCGGCGCCCAACGTCGACTCCGGGCTGGTGTCGTTCGTACGCCGCGACCCGCCGGCGACTGCCGCAACCCGCGGGCAGGTGTTCGCCGTCGTGGACGCGGCGTTCTCGCAGCGGCGCAAGACGATTCGCTCCGCACTCGCCCGCTGGCTGCCGGACCGGGCGAGACTGGACGCCGTGCTCGCCGAGGCGGGCGTCGATCCCGGCGCCCGCGGCGAGGTGCTCGGCATCGAAGACTTCGCCCGGATCGCCTCGGCCGCCGTCTAGGCTGCGGATGTGGGTGGAGTGACGGTACGGTCCCCGGCGAAGGTCAACCTGGTGTTGTCGGTCGGTGCGCCGCGGCCGGACGGGTTCCATCCGCTGGCGACGGTGTTCCAGGCGGTGTCGCTGTTCGACGACGTGACCGCGACGCCGCGCGATGACGGCGAGTTCACCGTCAGGGTCGTCGGCGAGTTCGCCGGCCCGGTTCCGGTGGACGACGACAACCTCGCGGTCCGGGCCGGGCGGGCGCTGGCGGCGTACCACGATCTCAAGGACGGCGCGGATCTGCTGATCCGCAAGACGATCCCGGTCGCCGGCGGAATGGCCGGCGGTTCGACCGACGCGGCCGCCGCGCTGGTGGCGTGCGGCCGGGCCTGGGGTGTGGTGACGCCACAGGCCGAGCTGGCCGAGTTGGCCGCCGGGCTCGGCAGCGACGTACCGTTCTGCCTGCTCGGTCACACCGCCATCGGCCGGGGCCGTGGCGAACTGCTCACCGAGGTGATGACGCGCGGTACGTTCCACTGGGTGTTCGCGGTATCCGGTGAGGGGTTGTCGACCCCGGCGGTGTACCGGGAGCTGGACCGGCTCCGCGCCGACCGCCGGGTCCCGGCGCGCGAGCCGTCGGTTCCCGACGCCCTGCTGGTGGCACTGGTATCCGGCGACCCGGCGGCACTGGCCGTTGCTCTGAGCAACGATCTGCAGGACGCCGCGCTGTCACTACGCCCCGAGCTCGGCGAGGTGCTGCGGTTCGGTCTCGAGTACGGCGCCCTGGCCGCGCAGGTGTCCGGCTCCGGACCGACCTGTCTCTACCTGGCCGAGGACCCGACGGCCGCACTCGACCTCGCCGACGCCCTCGCCGGCTCCGGCCTGTGCGCCACCGTCCGCCAGGCCGAGGGCCCCGTCCCCGGCGCCCAATCCTTGGATTGACTACGTAGGCTGGGCCGGTCATGGCCAACCTCGTCAACCTCGAGACCGTCACCAAGGGTTTCGGCACCCGGCTGCTGCTCGACGGCGTGAGTCTCGGCATCGGCCGCGGCGAACGGGTCGGCGTGGTCGGCCGCAACGGCGACGGCAAGTCCACTCTGCTGCGGGTACTGTCGGCGCGCGAGCCCGCCGATGCCGGGCGAGTCACGCACGGCCGCGACCTACGGCTCGGCTTCCTCGGCCAGGACGATGAGCTCGACCCGGGCGACACCGTCGGGCACGCGGTCCTCGGTGACGTCGAGACCTACACCTGGGCGGCGGATCCGCAGGCCCGGTCGGTGATGACGCATCTGCTCGGCGGGGTCGACCTGGACAGCCGAATCGGCACCTTGAGCGGTGGTGAACGGCGGCGGGCGTCGCTGGCCCGGCTGTTGCTGCGGGACCTCGACCTGCTGGTGCTCGACGAGCCGACCAACCACCTCGACATCGAGGCGGTCGCCTGGCTGGCCGAGCACGTGGTGGACCGCGCCTCCGCGATGCTCGTCGTCACTCACGACCGCTGGCTTCTTGACGAGGTCTGTACGTCGACCTGGGAGGTGTACGACGGCCAGGTGACCTCGTTCGACGGCGGCTATGCGGCGTACGTGCTGGCCAAGGCCGAACGGGCACGGATCGCCGCGAGCGCCGAGGCCAGGCGGCAGAACCTCATCCGCAAGGAGTTGGCCTGGCTGCGCCGCGGCGCACCCGCTCGTACGTCCAAGCCGAAGTTCCGGATCGACGCGGCCAACCAGCTGATCGAGAACGAGCCGCCCCCACGCGACCGGCTCGCGCTCGAACGGCTGGCGACCTCGCGACTCGGCAAGGATGTATTCGATGTCGAGGACGCCTCGGTCGCACTCGGCGGACGGACCCTGCTCGACCGGGTGACTTTCCGGCTCGGCCCCGGCGACCGGGTCGGCATGCTCGGCCCGAACGGCGCCGGCAAGACGACGTTCCTGCGAGTCCTCACCGGCGACCTGCCGCCCGACGCCGGCCGGGTCCGGCTCGGCAAGACCGTCCGGACCGCCGAGTTGTCGCAGGCGCTGGAGGACCTCGATCCGGCCGTCACCGGGCTCGACCACATCACCGCGGTTCGCCGTACCGCCGAACGGGCCGGGCGCGGTGGCGAGCTGACCGCGCCGGTGCTGCTGGAACGCTTCGGCTTCACCGGCGACCGGCTGACGACCCGGATCGGCGATCTGTCCGGCGGTGAGCGGCGCCGGCTGCAGTTGCTCCGGATCATGCTCGACGAGCCGAACGTGCTGATCCTCGACGAGCCGACCAACGACCTCGATGTCGAGACGCTGACCGTGCTGGAGGACTTCCTCGACGCCTGGCCGGGCACGCTGGTCGTGGTCACCCACGACCGCTACTTCCTCGAGCGGGTCACCGACACGGTGTACGCCGTACCGGGCGACGGCACGATCTGGCATCTCCCCGGCGGCGTCGACCAATACCTCGACTTCATCACCCAGGCGCGCGCGGTGGATGAGGAGCCAAAGACCACCCAGGTCGTGTCGGATGCGGCGTCGACCCGGGCAGCTCGCAAGGAACTGGCCCGGATCGAGCGGCAACTGGTCAAGCTGACCGAGGTCGAGACCGGGCTGCACGAGCAGATCGCGGCACACGCGAGTGACTATGAGCGGCTCACCGGTCTGGACGCCGAACTGCGCTCGATAACCGACCAGCGAGCCGAGCTCGAGGCGGCCTGGTTCGAGGCCGCCGAACGCGCGGAGTAGTGCGGCCGCTATGGACTCAGAGGCGCTCGTCGTCGAAGGGCCGGACGAGTTCGCGCAGCACTTTCGCGATCCGCTGTTGCTCGGCGGCGGTGAGTGAGCCGAGCAGGCCGTGCTCGTGCTCGAGCAGATCGGCCATGGCGGCGTCGACCGCATCCCGGCCGGCGTCGGTCAGCTGGACCAGCACGCCGCGCCGGTCGTGCGGGTCCGGCAGCCGCTCGACCAGTCCGCGGGCGGTCAGCCGGTCCACCCGGTTGGTCATCGTCCCGGAGGTCACCAGCGTCTCCTTGAGCAGCCGGCCGGGGGAGAGCCGGTACGGCGCGCCCGCCCGCCGCAGCGCGGCCAGCACGTCGAACTCCCACGACTCCAGCCCGTGGCTCTCGAACGCCTGCCGGCGGGCTCGGTCCAGATGCCGGGCCAGCCGGCTCACCCGCGACAGCACCGCCATCGGCGCCACATCCAGGTCGGGGCGCTCGCGCTGCCACGCCTCGATCAACCGGTCGACCTCGTCCTGCATACCGCGAGGCTACGCGTCAAGACTCTTGACATCAAGACAACTCGCAGGGAAGATATCTCGACATCAAGATAAATGGGCCAGTTGACAAGGGAGCGGATATGCGGACGTCGCCGGTATGGAACCCCGAGCAGTACGGCAGGTACGCCGAGGAGCGCGGCCGCCCATTCGCCGATTTGGTCTCACGGGTCCGGCCGGTCCGCCCGGCGCGCGTGGTCGACCTGGGATGCGGCCCGGGCAACCTGACCCAAACCCTGCTGTATCGCTGGCCGGACGCGACGGTCCTCGGCGTCGACAACTCCGCGGAGATGATCGCCGACGCCGAGCCGCTGGTCTCGGACCGGCTGAGCTTCGAGGTCCGCGACCTGCGCGACTGGATCGACGACACCCCGGCCGGCTCGGTCGACGTGATCGTGTCGAACGCGACCCTGCAGTGGCTGCCCGACCAGCTCGATCTGCTGCCGCGGATCGTCGAGCGGCTGCGGCCTCACGGCTGGCTCGCGGTCCAGATCCCCGGCAACGCCGACGCACCGCTGCACGCGATCCTGCGCGAGCTCGCCACCACCGACCCGTACGCCGAATACTCCGCGCCGTCGGCTGTGTACCCGAAGCTGCCGGACGCCGCCGACTACGTAGATGTGCTGAGCGGATCCGGCTGCACGGTCGACGCGTGGGAGACGACCTATCTGCACATCCTTGCCGGCGACAACGCCGTGCTCGAGTGGATCAAGGGCACCGGCGCGCGACCGGTGCTGCAGTCGCTGCCGGACGACCTGCGCGAGCGGTTCGAGCAGGAGTACGGCGCCCGGCTGGCCGAGGCATACCCGCGGCGGCCGTACGGCACTCCGCTCCCATTCCGGCGGGTCTTCGCCGTAGCCCAGAAGCAGGCGTGATGCGGTCTACTCGTCGGCGAGGGCTGCCGCCGGGGCCACCCGCGCCGCTCGACGAGCCGGCAGGATCGAGGCCAGCAGGCCCGCCGCTGCGGCGACCAGGGCGACCGTGACGAGCTGGCCGAGATGCGCGCGCAGCGAGGACAGCAGCGAACGGCGCACCTCAGCTTCCCAGCCTGCTCAGCGCGTCCAGCACCGACTGAGGTGTCGGCCGGTCCAGTTCGCCCGCGAGCCGGCCGTCGGCCAGCAGCACCACCCGGTCGGCGTACGACGCTGCGATCGGGTCGTGAGTCACCGTCACCACGGTCTGGCCGAACTCGCGCACCGAGCGGCGCAGGAAGCCCAGCACCTCCGCGCCGGACCGCGAGTCGAGGTTGCCGGTCGGCTCGTCGGCGAACACCACGTCCGGCCGTCCGATCAGCGCCCGCGCCACCGCTACCCGCTGCTGCTGGCCGCCGGACAACTCGGCCGGGCGGTGGGACAGCCGGTCGCCGATCCCGAGCACGCCGACGACGGTGTCCAGCCAGCCGGCGTCGACCCGTCGGCCGCCGAGTTCCAGCGGCAGCATCAGGTTGTCCTTCGCGGTCAGCGTCGGCAGCAGGTTGAACGATTGGAAGACGAAGCCGATCCGGTCCCGGCGTACCCGGGTCAGCGCGGCGTCCGGCAGCCGGGTCAGGTCGGTCTCGCCGAGGAACACCTGCCCGCCGGTCGGCGTGTCCAGCCCGGCCAGGCAATGCATCAGGGTTGATTTGCCCGAGCCGGACGGGCCCATGATCGCGGTGAAGGCGCCGGCGTCGAACCCGACCGTGACGCCGTCGAGAGCGGTCAACGCGGCCGCACCGGAGCCGTACACCTTGGTCAGATCGCGGGCCTGGAGGGCGGCCGCTCGAGCGTCGATGCCGGGGCGGGCCCGGTCGCGGGCAGGGTCATCGTTCTCCTTCGGGTCGGTGTCCGCCTCGAAGGTAGTGACGGGCCGGGCGCGTTCCGTCGTACCGCGGTCGGGACCGCGCCTCAGACCACGGTCGTACGTACGCCGGGCCTCAGCGATGTGGTTTGACCAGGCCGGTCTCGTACCCGAGGACGACCAGAGCGACCCGGTCACGCAGCCCGGTCTTGGCCAGGATCCGGCCGATGTGCGTCTTGACCGTTGCCTCGGACAACGAGAACAGCTGGGCGATCTCGGTGTTGGTCCGGCCTCGCGCCACCTCGAGCAGCACCTCGCGCTCGCGGGCGGTGAGATGGTCCAGGTCCGGCTGCTTGTCCGACGGATCGGGCAGCTGGCCGGCGAAGTGCTCGAGCAGCCGGCGGGTCGTGCTGGGGGAGACCACAGCGTCGCCGTGGTACACCTGCCGGATCGCCGACAGCAGATCGGCCGGCGGTGTGTTCTTGAGCAGGAAGCCGGCCGCGCCGGCCTTGATCGCGCTGAACGCGTACTCGTCCAGGTCGAACGTGGTCAGCACGATCACCTTCGGCGGTTCTGGCAACTGTTGAAGTCTGCGGGTCGCCTGTACGCCGTCCAGCCGTGGCATCCGTACGTCCATCAGCACCACGTCGGACCGGGTCACAGCGAGCCGGTCCAAGGCCTCGCCGCCGTCGCCGGCCTGCCCGACCACGCGCATGTCCGGCTGTGAGTCGACCAGCATGGTGAACCCGGCCCGCACCAGTTCCTGGTCGTCGACCAGGAACACCCGGATCTGGTCGCCCGCGTCGGTCATCTACCTCGCTCCGGTCGTCGGTACCGCAGCACTGCTCGGCTGTTCGGTGGGCTGGTCGGTCGGCTGATCGGGCTGTGATTCCTTGGGCTGAATGGTCGCGGTGGCTGGTTCGTAGGGGAGACGGGCGGTGACGACGTACCCACCGCCGGGCCGCGGACCCGCGCTGACCGTACCGCCCGAGATCGATACGCGCTGACGCATTCCGACCAGGCCTTGTCCCGCGCCGTCGCCGCCCGCCGCTCCCCGGCCGTCGTCGCCGACGGTGACGGTCAGTTCGTCGTTGCCGTAGGCGAGATCGACGTTCGCCGTCGCACCCGGGCCGGCATGCTTGAGCGCGTTGGTCAGCCCCTCCTGCACGATCCGGTACGCCGTCAGTCCGACCAGGGCGGGTAACTCCCGCGGCGTCCCGATCACCGACAACTGGACCGACAGCCCGGCGTCGCGCACGTTCTCGACGAGCTCGGGGATCTGTGAGACGCCCGGCTGTGGCCGCGGCTGATGGTCGTCGTGGCCCGGCGCCTCGTCCTGTTTGAGGAGACCGAGCAGCTGGCGCATCTCGGTCAGCGCGCCGCGGCCGATGTCGCCGATCGTCCCGAGCGCCTTCTTGGCCTGGTCCGGGCGGGCGTCGGCCGCGTAAAGACCGCCGTCGGCCTGGACGATCATGATCGACAACCCGTGCGCGACGACGTCATGGATCTCGCGGGCGATCCGGGTCCGCTCCGCCGACACCGCGAGCTTGGCCTCCCGGTCCCGGTCGCGTTCGAGTTGTGCGGCGCGCTCCTCGAGTTGTGCGACGTACAGAGCGTTGGTACGCCGCCGCTCGGCCAGCGCCCAGACCCCGAACACCACCGCGGTCATCGCCGCGCCGACCGTGAGCAGGTTGCGGATCGGCGCGTCCTGGTAGTAGCGGCCGAGCGCCATCGGTACGCCGATCAGCCCGACGGCCAGCCCGGCCCGATTCGCCCACAACGGGCCGTACAGCGCCACGGCGTACAGGGCGAACAGCAGACCGAAGTTGGCCGGGAGCAGCCGGATGCCGATCGCCCACTGGACCACCGCCGCCGCTGAGCAGATCGCGAACACCGCGGTCGGATTGACCCGTCGCCACAGCAGCGGGACGAGTTGGCCACAGGCCAGCGCTCCGGCCGCGGCCAGCATGTAGCGACTGGCGGGCTCCATCGTGCTGATCGAGCCGAGGCCGAGCACCAGAGTCAGGGTCCCCGCCAGCAGCACGTCGAAGCCGAGCGCTCGTGTTCGCGCCCAGCCGGTCGCCGGCAACCCCGCCATGAGTAGCAGGTTACTTGTGCGGCCTCGTGGACAGTGTCGGCTTGGCCTCCAGCCGGGACAGTCCGTTCCAGGCAAGGTTCACCAGGTGTGCGGCCACGTCCTGCTTGCGTGGCTTGCGGACGTCGAGCCACCACTGGCCGGTCAGAGCCACCATGCCGACCAGCATCTGGGCGTACATCGGCGCGTTCTTCGGGTCCAGCCCGCGCCGCTTGAACTCCTCGGCGAGGATGTGCTCGACCCGGGTGGCGACGTCGCTGAGGATCGAGATGAACGACCCGGTGGACGATCCGACCGGCGAGTCGCGTACCAGGATCCGGAACCCGTCCGACGAGCTCTCGATGTAGTCGAGCAGCGCCAGGGCCGCCTGTTCGACCAGTTGGTGCGTACGCCCGGCGGTCAGCGCCGTGGTCACCGTGTCGAGCAGGCTGCGGACCTCCCGGTCCACCACCACGGCGTACAGGCCCTCCTTACCGCCGAAGTGTTCGTACACGACGGGCTTGGAGACCTCTGCGCGGGCGGCGATCTCCTCGACCGAGGTCCCCTCGTAGCCCTTTTGGGCGAACAGGCCGCGCGAGATGGCGATCAGTTGCTCTCGCCGCTCCGCGCTGGTCATCCGGACCCGCCCCGAGCGGCGCTGCTTCGGTTCGGTCATCCGGCCATCACATCACGACCCAGCGGTCACCCGGCGCGCCTCGAGCCGTTCGGTGACCGGCCACCGTACGTCGGTGACCCAGCCGGCCTTCTCCATCCAGCGGATGATCCGGGCCGAGGTGTCGATCTGGCCCTTCAGCACGCCGTGCCGGGCGCAGGTCGGGTCGGAGTGGTGCAGGTTGTGCCAGGACTCGCCCTGGCTGAGGATCGCCAGCCACCAGACGTTGCCGGACTTGTCCCGGCTCTTGAACGGCCGGGCACCGATCGTGTGACAGATCGAGTTGATCGACCAGGTGACGTGGTGCAGCAGTGCGATCCGTACCAGCGAGGCCCAGAAGAACGCGGTGAGCGCGCCGGTGATCGACCAGGACCACAACCCGCCGATGACCGCGGGTGCGAGCAGCGAGACCACAACCAGGTACAGGAACAGCCGCGACACCTTGACGAGGTCCTGGTCCTTCAGCAGGTCCGGAGCGTACTGCCGCTGCGGGGTCTGCTCGGGGTCGAACAGCCAGCCGATGTGTGCGTACATGAAGCCCTTGGTCAGTGCCCCCAGCGAGTTACCGTACCGCCACGGACTGTGCGGGTCGCCCTCGCGATCGGAGAACTTGTGGTGCTTGCGGTGGTCGGCCACCCAGCGGATCACCGGGCCCTCGATCGCCAGCGACCCGGCGACCGCGAGTGCGACCTTGACCGCGCGGTTCGGCTTGAACGACTTGTGCGTGAAGTACCGGTGGAAGCCGATCGAGATCCCGTGCCCGGCGACGGTGTAGAAGATCACCGCCAGCAGCACGTCACGCCAGCCCAGGAACCCGCCCCACGCGACCGGTACCGCCGCGACCACCGCCAGGAAAGGTATGGCGATGAACAGCGCCAGCGCGACTTGTTCCCAGGCCTTCTTGCGCTCACCCCCCAAGGTGCCGCTCGGGTCTGTGATCTCGTTCTGAGTGATGTGGGGGTCCGGCGGTGCTTCTGGCAACGTGGCGGTCGGTGGGGTCATGGCGCTCGATCCCTCGGTTGGCGGAATGTCTGGCTCGGTATGTGTCGGCCCGGGGCGTCATTGCCGGCCGTCTCCGACCGGCATGCTGGTTGACCGTGTGTGGTTGACCTTACCTACGCCACCGTAACCTACGGCTTCGTAGGTTACGCAACCCCTGGGCGTGTCAAATACGCAACTCGTGGCAGACTTCATCGGACGGTCGCCGTGGCTTCACGAGCGGTGGCGGCCGAACGATCCCCCGTGGGGTAATTGGCAGCCCGCGAGACTTTGAATCTCGAAGATCTGGATCGAAACCAGGCGGGGGAGCACCACGAAACCCCAGGTCAGCGAGCTACTGACCTGGGGTCTCTCGTCCACGGCGTTAGTGCCGGACGCGGACGACGAGTTTGCCGGTTGCGCGGTTGTGCTCCATGTCGTCGTGGGCCTGCGGCACCTGCTGCAGGCCGTCGTACACGTGGTCCACGTGGAAAGACAGCCGGCCGGCCGCGACCGCGTCGAGGATCTTCTGGAAGGTGTCCGGAGGTAGGTCGGCGGCGTCGCCGAAGTAACCCGCCAGGCGCACACCCCTCGGCAGGTACTCGTTCGGGGAGAAGTCCGGCACCGTCCACTGATTCGAGAGGCTGCCGCCGAAACAGGCCGTGCCGTGCACGCGCACCGCGCGGAGAGTATCGGGCAGCGTCGACGTACCGACGAGATCAAGGGCGGCGTCGACCCCGTCCGGGTACACCTCTCGCACGGCGGGCGCGACCTCACCGGTGTCGAGCAGGGGGTGATCGACGCCCTTCTCCTTCAGCCAAGCCAGGCGATCGGCCCGCCGGGTGGTGGACAGCACCGTGGCGCCGCACCAGGTGGCCAGCGCGGCCGCGGCCAGGCCCACCGAGGAGGTGCCGCCGCGGATCAGAACGGACTGACCGGGCTTGAGGTCCAGGCCGACGGTGAGCGAGCCATACGCGGTCTGCACCATCTCCGGCAGCGCACCCAACACCTCCCAGGGCAGTTCGGTGTCGACGGGGATGACCTGCGACAGCGGCACCGACGTGTACTCGGCATACCCGCCGTCGTAGGTGCGCCCCATGTCTCCCATCATCGCGACGACCTTCTGCCCGGGAGCAAGCCCACTCCCGACCGGGGCCGCGTCGACCGTGCCCGCAGCCTCAATACCCGGCACCCGCGGAAAGCTGACACCCACGCTCAGACCCAGCCGAAGCTTCAGCTCCGAGCGGTTGAGCCCGAACGCCTCGACGCGAATACGCACCCAGCCGTCTCGCTCAGGCGGCAGCGGAAGCGTGACCAGCCTTAGGTTGCCCACAGGGCCGGGGACGGAGAGACGGACGGCGCGCATAGTCGTTGGGGAGGACAGCACGGGCCCGCCTTCTTCCCAGGGATGACGGAGTCGGTCAGCGATTGGTCAACTGCGGCCAACGGGGCTTCATTTCCCCCGGCGCCTCGGCCACGGCAAACAATCTGGGAAGCACCCAGTGCTGGGGTCAATCGAGACCGCCGCACCAATCTCGGGCGGCGGGCGGGATCGACGCCGATAGACGGGTGATCAGCAACTTTGAATCTCGAAAATCTGGATCGAAACCAGGCGGGGGGCACAACGAGACCCAGGTCAGCTCCCGCTGACCTGGGTCTTGCCATCAACCGTGACGCCTTCGACGGTGGTCCTGTGCGCGCCAGGTGTCGCCGGTTATCTAGCGGCTGATCGTGACGACCACCGGAGTCGAGGTGGTGGTGTTGCCGGCACCGTCGGTCGCGACGGCGGTGAGCGTGTGGCTGCTGGTCTTCGCGTTGCGCTTGGTCACCCAGGAGTACTGGTACGGCGGTGTCACGATCGTCGCCAGCACGGTCGTCCCGTCGCGGAACACCACCTGCGCGAGTCCACTGCCACCTGTGTCGGTCGCCGTCGCCGCGAGCGGGATCGTGGCGCCCCTGTTGTATGAGGAGCCGCCGGCCGGGCTGGTCAGCGAGACGGCCGGTGCCGCGGTGTCGATCTGGATCGACTGGGTCTTGGGCGTCTCGGCATGGCCGTCCACGTCGGTCGAGTAGTACCGCACGGTCCTAGTACTGCTCACCGGGAACGGGCCCGTGTACGCGGTCGCGGTCGGGCTCGTCACGGGATCGCTGCCGTCGGTGGTGTACCGGGTGCCCGCGATCGCGGAACCGTCCGCGTCGACCGCGGTCAGGCTGACCGTGACCGGGCTCGTCCGGTACCAGCCTGACGAGCAGGCCGACCCGTCACAGCGGATGCTGGTCACCGGCGGGCCTGGCGGTGGTGGGTTTCCGACACCCATCACCTCAGCCACCGTACGGACGACCGTGCCGTCCGCCTGCCGAGGCTGCAGCCAGTCCAGGAACGATGTGAATATCGCCGGGTTCAGCGAATTGGTGCCTGTGCAGCTGTTTGAGCAGATGCCGTGGAAGGTGAGGATCACCCAGCCACCGCCATGAGTCTCGGCTTGGGTGACGTATGTCTGCAGCTGGGCCAGCGATGTGCTGCTGTCGGCGGACTCCGGCGTACTGAGGGCGAACGCGTCCTGTGGCGGTACCGTCTCGGCGTACGGGCATCCACCACAGACGTTGCCACTGACCACGCCGCCGACGCCGCGGCCGCTGGCATAACCGCAGCTCTGAACCACCTGTTCGGCGGTCGCGTTGTACGCCGCGTACGGGTAGGCGAACGACAGCAGCGGCGCGAAGCCCTGCCCGAGCAGCGCTTGACGGTCGTCACACACCTCATGCTGGGCCGTGCTGAGCCCGACCGTGGTCAGGTCGGTGTGGTTGAGCGTGTGGCCGCCAATCTCATTGCCGGCGGCACCGATGTCGTGGATCTGTGGCCACGTCATGTAGTACGACGATGAGCCGACCATCGCTGAGTTGATGTAGAACGTGCCGCGCATCCCGCGCGACTGCAGCATCGGCCACACCGAGGACTGCGAGGCCTGTCCGTCGTCGAACGTCAGGCTCACGACCGTGTTCGTGGCCGCCGTCGCCGGCGCGCTGGTCGCTAGCAGCGATCCCGCAGGCACTGCGAGCGCAGCAATCAATAGTGCAAGGCGCCGTCGCATGGCATCCCCCTGATGAGAACGGACCCCTCCGTGCCCCCGAGCCGATCTTCCGCTCAGAGTAAGTCCGTTGCCGTCGCGCGGCAATGACCCTGGCCTGGGCAGACCTCGTAGTCGGTCAACGGGCAGGACTCGGATGCCTGGTCGCCCTCATGCGACGCAGAGGTCTGGTGTCATGCGTCAAGGAGTTGGCGGGG
>JBKPSJ010000268.1:0-6376 GCA_046765875.1 Actinomycetota bacterium | reverse complement strand
CGACATACATGTCGTGTAATCTAAATTGCATGACATTTGACAACGACCCGATCACTGCTGTCTCGGTGCTGAGCACCGGCACCGTGCGGATCCGCCCCGAGCACGTCGGGCCGACCCGCAAGAACACCTATGTCTGGCTCGCTACCTCGCGCCGCTGGACCGGTCCGCGCCCGATCAACGTGTACGTGATCGAGCATCGCGAAGGTCTCGTTCTGTTCGACACGGGCCAGGACCGGGCGTCGGTCACCGAGCCGGGCTACTTCCCGGGCGGGCTCAACGGCGTGGTGTACAACCGGCTGGCCCGGTTCGACATCGGGCTCGACCAAACGCTGACCGGCATGCTGGCCGCACTCGGGCACCAGCCGTCCGACGTGCACACGGCCGTCCTGTCCCACCTCCACCAGGACCACATCGGCGGACTGCCCGAGCTGCCCGGTGCCGAGGTCGTCGTCAGCGACACCGAGTGGCGATCGATGCGCCGGCCGTTGGCCGCCGCCCGCGGGTACCTGCGCGACCACATCGAGTTGCCCAAGCTCCGGTGGCGCCAGGTGACGCCGGA
Source organism: Actinomycetota bacterium (assembly GCA_046765875.1). Taxonomy (GTDB): domain Bacteria; phylum Actinomycetota; class Actinomycetes; order Propionibacteriales; family Kribbellaceae; genus DASRHY01. Next base: position 5,817 of record JBKPSJ010000268.1, on the reverse strand, counting down.
GCCACTCGCCGGGCTTGGCCCGTTCGGCACCGGTCATGACTTGTTCGGCGACGGCAGCCTGGTGTTGCTGCCGACTCCCGGCCACACGCCCGGTTCGCTCTCGATGCTGGTACGCCGTCCGGGCCGGACGCCGCTGCTACTTGTCGGAGACCTGACGTACGACGCCGACCTTCTCGCGGCCGGCGAGATACCAGGCGTCGGCAAGAAGTCACAGCTCCGCAGCATGGTCGCCGATGTCAATGCTTTGCGTACGGAACTCCCCGGCCTGACCATCCTCGCGGCGCACGACCCCGCGGCGGCGGATCTGCTGGCATCAGCCGGGCCGATGGTCGCATGAGGACCGCGGAGGAGCTTCGTTACCTGATCCTCGCGATCCAGCGCGAAGGGAACCGGCTGCTCGCCGCGGAGCTCCGCCCGCTCGACCTGACGCCGTCACAGGCGGAGGTGCTCCGGGTACTGCGCGACCACGGGCCGCTGACGCTGACGGCGCTGGGTGAACTGCTGGTCTGCGAGACCGGCAACAGCCCTAGCCGGCTGGTCGACCGGCTGGTTTCCCGCGGTCTGGTCCAGCGCGACCCGAACCCGGTCGACCGCCGGTCGCTGGCGCTCAGCCTGACCGGCGAGGGCAGGCGGCTGTGCCGCCGCGTGACGATCTGCGAGGAACGCCTCTACCGCGTCATCGACGATCTTGTCGCCGGCCACCCGGTCGACCATGTCGTCGAAACCCTCCGTACCCTCGCCGACGCCTTTCCTTCCGGCCAGGCCCTGGCCCGCCGCCGCACCCTCGAGGAACACCCATAACCGTTGCCCTGCGCAACGCTTTCCGAGACCGGTCGGTCGCGTAGGATCAGGTCACGGCGGCAACGTCGGCATCCAGCGCCTCGAACAATCGCGCGGCGTCAACGGTGAGCCCGACGCCGTGGGCACCACCGCCGATCGAGATCGTGCCGGTGATGCTCGCGTCCGCGATCACCGGCCAGGCGTGAGTGCTGCCCAGCGGCGTGATCGTTCCGCGCTCGTACCCGGTGACGTCCTTGGCGGTGCCCGCGTCGGGCATCGACAGCCGGTTCACCCCGAGTAGCGCGCGCAGCTTCGGCCACGAGATCTCCCGGTCCCCCGGCACCAGCACGAACCGGTAGTCGTCGTCGGCCAGCCGGACCACGATCGTCTTGATCAGCCGGGCCGGCTCGATCCCGCGCGCCGCGGCCGCCTCGGGCAGCGACCGTACCGGCCCATGCCGGGTGACCTCGACGTCCAGCCCGAGCTCGTTGGCGGCGTCGATCGCCCGCTCGTCAGTCATGCCCCGACCCTAGGCGAGCGGTCAGCCGAAGTGGGCGCCTGGCTTCCGGTAGCCGCGGAGCAGGTCGCGCGAGATTATCAATCGCTGCATCTCGTCGGTGCCCTCGAAGATCCGCCAGAGCCGGAACTCGCGGTACCAGCGCTCGATCGGAAGTTCCCTGGTGTAGCCCATCCCGCCATGGATCTGCAGCACCCGGTCGACCACCCGGTTGACCGCATTGGCGCCGTACAGCTTGGCGATCGCGGCGTCGTGCTGCGCCTTCTCACCCTGGTCGACACCCCATGCGGCACGCAGTACCAGCCAGCGAGTGGCCTCCAGGTCGACCTCGGTGTCCGCGATCATCCACTGGATCGCCTGGTTGTCGCCGATCCTGCGGCCGAACGTCTCGCGGGTGTTCGCGTACTCGATCGCGAGTTGGAGCAGTCGCTCGCACGCGCCGATGCCGCGCGCCGGGATCAGGTACCGGCCCTTGATGATCCAGCGCATCGCCAGCTCGTAGCCTTTGCCGACCTCGCCAAGGACGTGGTCCTGCGGCACCCGTACGTCGTCGAAGGTCAGCGACGCCGGAGCCGCCGGGCCCATGGTCTCGATCGGGTGCGACGTCCAGCCGCGATCACGATCTACGAGGAAGGCGGTGAACCCGCCCTGTGACCCGAGATCTGGATCGGTGACGGCGATGACGATCGCGAAGTCCGCCTCGCCGCCGCCGGTGATGAACGTCTTCTCGCCGCGGATCACCCACTCGTCGCCGTCGCGCTTGGCGGTGGTACGGATCGCGCGGGTGTCGGAGCCGGCACCCGGCTCGGTGATCGCGAAGCACGACTTCCGCTCGCCGGCGATCGTCGGCAGCAGGTACTCCTTGCGCTGCTGCTCGTTCGCCTCGTACAGGATGTTGTCTGCCTCGCCGCCGAACATGAACGGTACGAAGGACCGGCCGAGCTCGGCTGTGACCAAAACCTGGCCGACGGCGGACAGGTCCATCCCACCGTACTCCTCGGGAGTGCTCAGGCCCCAGAAGCCGAACTCCTTCGCCTTGAGCTGGAGCTCGCGGCGTACCGACGGCTCGACGCCGGGCTGTCCGGCCCGCTCGCGGCGCAGCACCTCCGGCTCGAGCGGCATCAGTTCGCGGCGAACGAACTCCCGCGTGGTGTCACGGATCGCACGCTGTTCCTCGGACAGTGCGAAGTCGACCATCGATCACTCCCGTCTTTCGACAGAGTGTCGAATATCGTCCACACCAAGTCAACGTGGTCCGATCGGGAGCGCGCGTTTATGGGCGGTACGGCGATGCCAGTCTGTGATGGTGTCGTACGCCTCTCGGCTTACCTCACGTCCTTCGAGGAAGTCGTCGATCTCGTCGTACGTGATGCCGAAGGCGTGCTCGTCGGGCAGGCCCGGCCGGTTGGTCTCCAGATCGGCGGTCGGCACCTTCCCGGTGATCTCCTTCGGTGCGCCGAGGGCGGCGGCCACCGCGCGGACCCGGCGCTTGGTCAACCCGGCCAGCGGGGTCAGATCCGCCGCGCCGTCGCCGTACTTTGTGAAGAACCCCATCACCGCCTCGGCTGCGTGATCCGTACCGACTACCAGCGCATGACGCGCTCCTGCGACCGCGTACTGGGCGATCATCCGCTGCCGCGCCTTGATGTTCCCGAGCAGGAAGTCCTCGTTCTCGCCGAGCCCGATCTCGACCGCGCCCAGCAGGGCGTCGCTGGCGGGTTTGACGTCAACGGAGAGCGTCTCGTCCGGCCGGATGAAGTCGAGCGCCAGCAGAGCGTCGTGCTCGTCGGCCTGGACGCCGTACGGGAGCCGCATCGCGATGAACGTCGCCTGCCCGTTGTCGCCGCGCACCCTGTCCACGGCGAGCTGGCACAGTCGCCCGGCGGTCGCGGAGTCGACGCCGCCGCTGATCCCTAGGACATAGCCTTCCGCGCCGGTGCTCCCGAGCAGATCGGTGAGGAAGGCGAGCCTCCGTTCGATCTCGGCGTTGGCGTTGAACTCCGCGGGAACGTTCAGCTCGGCGATGATCTCGGTCCGCAGATCGTTCATGGTTCGCTCCCAGACAGAAAGGGCTCCCCGCGCACCCGGAAGAGCTCGCTTACCCTTGCTGCCTTCCGGCCCTGGGGGAGTTGGGCGAGGTACCGCCGCGCGGGGAACCTCGGACGAGTGTACGGGATGGCTGCAGGACTACCGTGACCAGCATGGCCGCCCTCGGTCCCCTCGGCATCGCAACCGGCTTGGACAGCAGATCCGCCTCCCTCGCCGCGGCCGCCCTGGTCGAGCAACTCGGCTTCTCCACACTCTGGCTCACCGGCGGTCCGCTACCCGGCCTCCAGACCGTCACAGACATACTCAGCGCGACGTCGGAGCTGACCGTCGGCACCGGCATCCTCTCGGTCTCCAGATACCCGGCTGCCGCCGTCGCCGCTCTCTACGAGTCTCATAAGGTCTCTGGCCGGCTGGTCGTCGGACTCGGCGGCGCGCACGGACCCCACCCGCTGCGGCAGATCGATGCGTACCTCGACTCGCTGGACGCCGTACCCGTCGCGGACCGCATGCTCGCCGCCCTCGGCCCGCGCATGCTTGCCCTCGCCCGCGACCGCACCGCCGGCGCCCTCCCGGTCCTCCTCACCCCCGAGTACGTCGCCCAGGCCCGCACCATCCTCGGCCCCGACAGACTCCTGGCAGTCGAGCAACTGGTCATCCTCGAAACCGACCCCGTTCGCGCCCGCTCGATCGCCCGCGAGCCACTGGGCTTCATGGGCCGCCTGCCCGCGTACGCCGCCAGCTTCCGCCGCCAGGGCTTCACCGACGAGGAGTGCGACACCCTCGACAACCGCCTGGTCGACGCGCTCATCGCCTGGGGCGACGAAACCGCCATCGCCGACCGCATCTCTACCCTCCGCGCAGCCGGCGCCGATCACATCGCCCTCTCGGTCCTAACGGGCCAAACCGGCCCCCAACCCACAACCGAATGGCGCCATCTGTCCCGAACCCTCCTCTGACCCGCACCCCTTTTGCGATCATCGGACCCACCTGGTCACCCGACGCGTGCCTCCCATGCCATGGCCACCATTGGACGCGACTGGTCACCTGTTGCCGCGCGTCGGCCTGATCTCGGGGCGCTCATCGGACGCGCCTGGTCACGCGGCGGCGGCCCGATTTCAACGCTGACGCCGGACCGCGTATGCTCTCCGGCGGAGGATTCGCCTAGCGGCCTAGGGCGCACGCTTGGAAAGCGTGTTGGGGGCAACCCCTCACGAGTTCGAATCTCGTATCCTCCGCCAGTCCCAGCAAGGCGCGTTCCCCAGGTCACAGCGTGGTTCCGCGAACGTCGGCGACGGTCGAACCGGAACCCGCCCGGAACGGGATGTCGAGAACGGTCATGAAGCCCCAGCTTCGGGTCGCCGAACGCCGGTCCGCACCGCCCGGTCTGGACTGCCGACACTCCGTGAGCGGAGAATCGTCCAGCGGACACTTCCGCGGGACCATCGGCGCGGGTCCCCGGGGGAGCTTCGGGGGGAGCGATGACTGACAGTGCCTATCTGACCAGCGGTACGCCCGGACCGGACCAATGGCGATGGTCGCTGCCGCCCGGCCAGCAAGTGCTGACGATCGGCCGCTCGCCCGCCTCCGACATCCAGCTCGTCGGCGACGAGCGCGTCTCCCGCGAGCACGCCCGGCTCGCCTGGAACGGGTACGACTGGACCATCGCCGACAGCATGTCCGGCAACGGCACCTTCGTGAACGGCCGTCGGCTGACCCAGGAGGTCCCGCTCGACGACAGCGACGAGATCCGCGTCGGCGACACCGTTCTGATCTTCCACGGCTCGTCCGGCCTTCACACGGTCATCGACCGCGTCCCCTCCACCACGGGCCCCTCTCCGCCCGGCCAACCGTCCGGTCCGATGCCAGTCCCGACGCCAGGGCCGACGTCCGGCCCCAACGGGCAGCGGGCGTCCGGTCGAGTGAACCTGGTGGGCGTGCTGGTGATGGCCGGCGTGCTCCAGGTGATCGGTCTGGCGGGCAACGCGGCGATCACATTCGTCGGCGACCGCGGCACCGGGGTCGTCCGCTGGATCGCCGTACCGGTCCTGACCGTCCTGCTCGCCATGGTGACGGCGCTCGTACAGGCCCTCGGCCAGCGCGGGTCCGCGCCGGCCGGCACCTCTGCCGAGACCCCGCGGCGGCAGTCACGCGGGCGTACGCCGGTAGCGGTCGCCGTCCTGGTGGTGCTGATCCTGGTGGGCGGTGCGGGCATCGGCATTGCCGCCGGAGCTCAGTACGCGGTCGCCTGGGCGACCGGCAAGGAGAAGGGACCCGACCGGCTCGCCGCGCCCGTCAGCAAGGGCGGTTCAATCGCCGTGACCGTCCAGCACGTCTTCCACACCAGGCACTTCACGCGCGTCGAACTCGTTGCTCGCAACAACACCCAGACCTCACTGACCCTTCCGCTGTTCAAGAACTGCACGCTAACGGCCCGGAACGGCACGACGCTCGAGGCGGACTCATTCAGGAGT
>JBKPSJ010000267.1:0-6208 GCA_046765875.1 Actinomycetota bacterium | reverse complement strand
CCGGGTCACCAGCGCGTCGCCCGGTCGGGCCCGGACCGGTGCGGCGTCGACCCCCGCCGTCTCGGCGAGCCGGATCGTGCTGCGGCGCTGGTGCGGGAGGACCAGGGTCACGACGGTTCCGGCATCACCCGCGCGGGCGGTCCGGCCGGCCCGGTGCAGGTAGTCCTTGTGGTCGGCCGCCGGGTCGGCCTGGATCACCAGCCCGACGTCGTCGACGTGGATGCCGCGGGCCGCGACATCGGTCGCGACCAGCACCGGCACCGCTCCGCTCTTGAATTGACCGAGGGTGCGGTTGCGCGCGCCCTGGGTGAGACCTCCGTGCAGCGCCGCCGCCAGTACGCCGCGCTCACGGAGCTGACCGGCAACGCGGTCGGCGCCCAGCTTGGTCCGGACGAACACGATCGTGCGGCCGTCGCGGCTCGCCAGCTCGGCGGTCAGCGACTGCTTGTGCGCCGGCTCGATCACCAGCAGGTGGTGGTCCATCGTGGTCACCGCGGCGCGGGCCTCGTCGGTCGAGTGCGTCACCGGGTCGGTCAGGTACGAGCGCACGATCGTGTCGACGCCGCCGTCGAGCGTTGCCGAGAACAACAACCGCTGGCCGCCGTCCGGGGTCATGTCCAGCAGCCGGGTGACGTCGGGCAGGAATCCCAGGTCGCACATGTGGTCGGCCTCGTCGAGCACCGCGATCTCGACCGCGCCGAGATCGGCCGCGCCCTGCTCGCACAGGTCGATCAGCCGGCCCGGGGTGGCGATCACCAGGTCGACCCCGCGACGGAGCGCGTCGATCTGCTTGGGGTACGGCAGCCCGCCGGCCACCAACTTGAGCCGTACGCCGATCACGTGCGCGAGCGGCTCGAGCGCGTCGTGGACCTGCATCGCCAGTTCGCGGGTCGGGACCAGCACCAACCCGCGCGGGCGGCGCGACTCTGTCCGGCCACCGGACAAGCGCATCAGCAGCGGCAGCCCGAAGCCGAGCGTCTTGCCCGACCCGGTCCGGCCGCGGCCGAGCACGTCGCGCCCGGCGATCGCATCCGGGATGGTCGCGGCCTGGATCGGGAACGGCTCGGTGATGCCGTCGCGGGCCAGCCGCTGGACCAGCCGCGGCGCAGCGCCGAGCGCTGCGAACGCGTTCCCGTCCGTGACCTCCCCCAGATCCACGGCAGGGTCGACCGGGGGCTTCAGATCACCGCGCCGGCCATCGAAGCGGCGGTCCGGCCGGTCGGCCGGTCGGCCACCCGAGCGGTACTCCGGGCGGCGCCCGGTCGTGGCGCCGGTCGGCTCGACGCGACGGCCGTCGGGACGGCGGGTCGTGGCATCGTGGGTGGTGCGGCGGGATTTCTTGTGGCGGGGCTTCTTGGGCTTACTCGGCGGGCGCGGGCTCGCGTACTGCTGGGACACGGTTCCTCTCGGGGACGACAACGGCGCGACTCCGGGAGCATTCGCGCACAGCGACCTATAAGTCTACCGGATCGCGAACGTGGCACCGACCATGTTCAAGTGTGGTTTAAGCTCCTCGGGCCGCGACCTACAGTGGGCGACATGTCCGAGGAAACCACCCTGAGCAAGGACCACTGGCTGCCGATCGGCGAGATCTCGACCAGGTCGGGCGTCGCGGCTTCGGCGCTGCGGTTCTACGAGGATCAGGGGCTGATCAGGTCGCGGCGCACCGCGGGCAACCAGCGCCAGTACCAGCGCAGCACGCTGCGCCGGGTCGCGTTCGTCCAGGCCGCGCAGCGGGTCGGGCTGTCGCTGGCCGAGATCAAGCAGGCACTGGACTCGCTTCCGGAGGACCGGACGCCGACCCGCTCGGACTGGAGCAAGCTCTCGAAGGGGTGGCGCGGCCGGCTCGAGCAGCGGATCGCCGAACTCGAGCGGCTTCGCGACGACCTCGACGACTGCATCGGCTGCGGCTGCCTGAGCCTGCAGCGCTGCAGCCTGTACAACCACCAGGACCGGCTGGCCACCCAGGGCCCCGGCGCCCGGCTGCTCCGGGTCGGCATCCCCGGCGAATAATTGATTGACTCAGTCAAACAATTAGTTGACTCTGCCATACATGACAGTCGCGGCGGTCCGGGAGTTCTCCCGCTTCTACACTTGCACGCTCGGCGTACTCGAGGACGGCTTCCTGCACAGTCCGTACTCGCTGACCGAGGCCAGGGTGCTGTTCGAGCTCGGCCAGCGGGACTCGGTCGACGCCGTCGAGCTGCGCCGGAAGCTGGGCCTGGACGCCGGCTATCTGAGCCGCCTGCTGGCCCGGTTCGAGGCGGACGGGCTGATCACCCGGGAGAAGTCGGCCGCCGACGGCCGTCGCCAGGTGATCGGCCTGACCGCTGCCGGCGGCGCGGCGTACAAAGAACTGGACCGGGCCTCGAGCGACGACGTCGGCAGGCTGCTGGCGCCGCTCAGCGACCACGACCGCGGCGAGCTCGTCGCGGCGATGCGCACCATCCAGCGCATCCTTTCCGAGTCGAGCACGCCGGACACTGTCGTACTGCGGCCGCCGCGCGCCGGCGACCTCGGCTGGGTGGTGGAGCTACACGGCCGCCTGTACGCCGAGGAGTACGGCTGGGACGCCTCCTTCGAGGCGCTGGTCGCGCGGATCGTCGCGGACTTCGCCGAGCGCGACGACCCCAAGCACGAGGCCGGCTGGATCGCCGAGGTGGACGGCCGGCGGACCGGCTGCGTGTTCTGTATGCGCGCAGACGATGAGACCGCCCAGCTGCGGATCCTGCTGGTCGACCCGGATGCGCGCGGCCTTGGCGTCGGGAGCCGACTGGTCGACGAGTGCCTGCGGTTCGCCAAGCAGGCCGGGTACGTCCGGATCAAGCTGTGGACCAACGATGTGCTCGCCGACGCCCGCCGGATCTACGAACGGGCCGGCTTCCGGTTGGTCGGGGAGTCCGGTCACCGCAGCTTCGGCAAGGACCTGGTCGGCCAGACCTGGACCACAGACCTATAGGTACTAGACAGGTACTAGGTCGGTGCGGAACCGGTCGAGTTGCGGACGACCAGTTCGGGCCGGAACAGGTACTCGGTGTGCGGGGTCGTGTGCCCGCGTACCTCTTCGAGCAGTGCTTGCACGGCGGCCAGGCCCATCGCCTGCACCGGCTGGCGGACGGTGGTCAGCGGCGGGTCGGTGAACTCGACCATCGGGACGTCGTCGTACCCGACGACAGACAGGTCGCGCGGCACCTCCAGCCCGCGCTGCCGGCCGGCCCGGATCGCGCCCAGCGCCATCATGTCCGAGCCGCACACCACCGCGGTCGCGTTGCGGTCGAGCAGCCGGCCGGTAGCGGCCGCGCCGCCCTCGACGCCGAACATGTCGAGCTGGATCAGGTCGTCGACCTCACCGTCGGACAGTCCGAGCTGTGCCTTCATCGACGTCCGGAATCCGGCCAGCTTGCGTTGAACAACGCCGAACCGCTCCGGTCCGGAGGCGAAACCGATCCGCCGGTGCCCGAGCGCGACCAGGTGCCCGACTGCCAGCTCCATCGCCACGTACTCGTCCGCGGAGATGAACGGTGCCTCGATGCCGTCCAGGTAGCCGTTCACGAACACCACCGGGAGCCGGCGTTCGACCAGGGCCTGGTACCGCTCGTGGTCGGCCCGCGAGTCGGCGTGCAGCCCGGAGACGAACACGATCCCGGACACCCCGCGCTCGAGCAGCATCTCGATGTACTCGTCCTCGGTCGCACCCGTCGGCGACTGTGTGCACAGCACCGGCGTATACCCGCGCTGCGACAGCGTGGTCTCGATGACCTGCGCGAACGCCGGAAAGATCGGGTTGGTCAGCTCCGGCATCACCAGGCCGATCAGGCCGGCCGAGCGGCGGCGCAGCCGGGCCGGCCGCTCGAACCCGAGCACGTCCAGTGCGGTCAGCACCGACTGACGGGTGTCGTCGGCCACCCCTGGCCGTCCGTTCAACACCCGCGATACGGTCGCCTCGCTGACGCCGGCCTGGCTCGCGATGTCGGCAAGCCGCGGTCTGGTCACCGGGGCACTCTAACCGGCATGACAGCAGCTTTCAGCAAGGAACTGCAAACTCTTGCATGGACACGCTGTTGCTCGAACCATCCAGGTCGGGGGAGGATGACGGCACACCCCGAACTCGGGGTCCTTTACTCGGATCGTCCGGCACGTTCCTGCCGGTGAAGGAAGGAAGCGTCATGGCTACTGTCGCGTTCAACGAAGCGAGCCGGGTCTATCCGGGCTCCGACAAGCCGGCCGTCAACAAGCTCGATCTCCACATCGAGGACGGCGAGTTCATGGTTCTGGTCGGGCCGTCCGGTTGCGGGAAGTCCACCGCGCTGCGGATGCTCGCCGGCCTCGAAGAGGTCAACGAAGGCACCATCCAGATCGGCGATCGGGACGTCACCCACCGGCCGCCGAAAGAACGGGACATCGCCATGGTGTTCCAGAACTACGCGCTCTACCCGCACATGACGGTCGCAGACAACATGGGGTTCGCGCTGAAGATGCAGGGCGTGCCGAAGGACGACCGCGCCAAGCGCGTCCGCGAGGCCGCCGAGCTGCTCGGGCTGGTCGAGTACCTGGACCGCAAGCCGAAGGCGCTGTCGGGTGGTCAGCGGCAGCGGGTCGCGATGGGCCGCGCGATTGTCCGTAACCCGCAGGTCTTCTTGATGGACGAGCCGCTGTCGAACCTGGACGCGAAGCTGCGTGTGGCCACCCGCACCCAGATCGCCGAGTTGCAGAACCGCCTCGGCGTCACCACGGTGTACGTCACCCACGACCAGGTCGAGGCGATGACGATGGGTGACCGGGTCGCCGTGCTGAATTTCGGCGTCCTGCAGCAGGTCGACACCCCGCTGCACCTGTACGACAACCCGGTGAACAAGTTCGTCGCCGGCTTCATCGGTTCCCCGGCGATGAACCTGCTCGAGGCCGATGTCACCGACGGCGGCGTCCAGGTCGGCTCGTACAAGATCCCGGTCGAGCGCTCTGTGATGGCAAGCGCAGGCGGCGACAAGACCGTCACGGTCGGCGTCCGCCCGGAGGCGTTCAGGGTCGCCGACGACGGCCTGCCCGTGCATGTTGTGGTGGTCGAGGAGCTCGGCGCCGACGCATTCCTGTACGGCACCGCCGAGCACAACGAGCAGCACCAGCAGATCGTCGCGCGGATCGACGCCCGGATGCCGGTCGAGAAGGGTTCGATGATCCACCTGGCCGCCGTCCCGCACAAGCTGCACCTGTTCTCCACCTCGACCGAGGAGCGCCTGACCGCCGCCAAGGCCTGATCGCCTCTCGTACGAAGCGCGGCCGGCCCCGGGATGTTTCCCGGGGCCGGTGTCGTTCTGTCACTCGGCGAACTGCAGCCATTCGTCGTCCACGCGGGACAGGCGCCTGTGCGGGCATCGCACCCCGATCGGGCGGTTAACGCCCACCGTCAGGGTTCACACCCCGCCACATGGGGGCGCGAACCCCCGCCCGAGGCGCAAACCCCAGCCACCGCCCACGCCAACTCGAGCAGGCCGCCTGTGCGGGCATCGCACCCCGATCGGGCGGTTAACGCCCACCGTCAGGGTTCACACCACGCCACATGGGGGCGCGAACCCCCGCCCGAGGCGCAAACCCCAGCCACCGCCAGGATCGCGGTCACCCGTCCGGCGGTTGCCGGGCCTCACGTCCTGCCAGGTGTCAGGTCGCGCGGCACGTTCCAACAGGGCGATCGGAGAGGTGGATCAGTCGGGGAGGGCGGAGTCCTCGAGGGCGGCGGCGAAGTCGGCCCACTCCTCGGCGCAACGGCGGGCGATGCAGCTGATCAACAGCACCGAGTGCGGTGGCAGGTCGGAGACGAACCGCTCCCAGTCGACCGGCATTCGTGCATCCATCCAGCGCAGGAAGGTGCGGCCCGCATCGGTGTACCGGAACGCCGGATCCTTCCCGATCGACGCCAGCATCTCTGGCAGTCCCTTGCCCGACGCGGCGACTGGCACCCGATCGGTCAGCACGATGCGACCCCTCCCTCGATCCAGCTCCCATCGTCACAACGCACGCCGTACCGAGACCAGCGACAACTCGCACACCCGACTCATACATTCGCCAGGCGGACGCTTCCGCCGGCCTTGTGCGATCGGTGACAGGATCGGGGAGGTGAGCTCAACGCCCTGCGCCGGACTGTTGCACACCGCTACGGTCCACGGCGACACCTTCCACGACCTGCTGGCTGAGGCCGCGCCCGGTGTCGAGC
>JBKPSJ010000266.1:0-18302 GCA_046765875.1 Actinomycetota bacterium | reverse complement strand
GTGCTGGTGGACGCCGGGGTCGAGGCGCGCACGCTGTACACCGCCGACGTCAGCCGGACCTTCCCGGTGTCCGGCGAGTTCACGCCAGCGCAGCGGAAGGTGTACGACCTGGTGCACGCCTCGCACGTGGCCGCGCTCGACTCGGTACGGCCGCGAGCGGCGTACCGGGACTTCCAGGCGACTGCCATGCGGGTGATCGCGGAGGGACTCAAGGACTGGGGTGTGCTGGACGTCAGCGTGGACGAGGCGCTGTCACCGGACGGTCAGCAACACCGGCGCTACATCGTGTGCGGCGTCGGTCACTACCTGGGACTGGACGTGCACGACTGCGCCGCGTCGAGCGCACCGGCGTACAGCGCGGGCACTCTCGAGACCGGCATGGTGCTGACGGTCGAGCCCGGGCTGTACTTCCACCCGCACGACGAGACCGTGCCGCCGGAGCTGCGCGGGATCGGCGTCCGGATCGAGGACGACGTGCTGGTGATCGCCGACGGGATCGACATTCTCACCAAGGATCTGCCGATCACCGCCGACGGCCTCGAGCAGTGGGTCAAGAAGCATTCGGGGACGTAGCATTGGCCGCTGATGGCAATCAGCGTCTTCGATCTGTTCAGCATCGGCATCGGACCGAGCAGTTCGCACACCGTTGGTCCGATGCGTGCTGCCCGGACGTTCGTCACCGGGCTGGCCGCCGACGGATTGCTCGACCGGACCGCGACCGTGCACGCCGAACTGTTCGGCTCGCTCGGCGCGACCGGCCACGGCCACGGCAGCGACAAGGCGGTGCTGCTCGGCCTGGAGGGTGAGGACCCGGAGACGGTCGACACGCACGCCGTCGGCAGCCGGGTCGACCGCATCCGCGAGACCCGGTCGGTCCGGCTGCTCGGCACACACGAGATCGCATTCGACCCCGATCAGCATCTGGTGATGCACCGGCGCAAGACGCTCCCGTACCACCCGAACGGGATGACGTTCAGCGCCGAGGATGCAACCAGGTCTGTTCTGCGGTCGCGGACGTACTACTCGGTCGGCGGCGGCTTCGTCGTCGACGAGAACGCGGCCGCCGGCGACCGGATCGTGCCGGATACGACCGAGTTGCCGTTCCCGTTCTCGACCGGTGCGGAGTTGCTCGATCGCTGCCGGGATTCCGGCCGGTCGATCGGCGGTGTGATGCTGGCCAACGAACTGGCCTGGCGGAGCGAGGACGAGATCCGCGCCGGGCTGCTCAAGATCTGGCATGTCATGCAGGACTGCGTCGCCGAGGGCTGTGAGACCGATGGCACGTTGCCCGGCGGGCTCAAGGTGCCGCGCCGGGCGGCCGGGCTGTACCGCAAGCTGTCCATGGACCGTCTCTCGGTCGATCCACTCAAGGTGATGGACTGGGTCAACCTGTTCGCGCTCGCGGTCAACGAGCAGAACGCGTCCGGTGGACGGATCGTCACGGCACCGACCAACGGCGCCGCCGGCATCATCCCCGCCGTACTGCATTACTACAGCCGGTTCTGCCCAGGAGCGAGCGACGACGGAGTGGTCCGGTTCCTGCTCACGGCTGGGGCGATAGGCGTGCTCTACAAGGAGAACGCGTCGATATCCGGTGCCGAGGTCGGCTGCCAGGGCGAGGTCGGGTCGGCATGCTCGATGGCCGCGGCCGGCCTGTGCGAGGTGCTCGGCGGTACGCCGGAACAGGTGGAGAACGCCGCCGAGATCGCGATGGAGCACAACCTCGGCCTGACCTGCGACCCGGTCGGCGGACTGGTCCAGATCCCCTGCATCGAGCGGAACGCGATGGCGTCGGTCAAGGCGATCAACGCCGCCCGGATGGCGCTGCACGGAGACGGCAAGCATGTGGTCACCCTGGACAAGGTGATCAAGACGATGCGCGAGACCGGCGCCGACATGAAGGTCAAGTACAAGGAAACAGCCCGCGGCGGCCTGGCCGTCAACGTCATCGAATGCTGACCTGACCATGCCTTACTATGATGTAAGGAAGAGTGCCTCGAAGTAAGGATCAGCATGCCGACTGCCACGGTCACCAGCAAGGGCCAGGTCACCATTCCGGCAGAGGTGCGGCGGGCGCTGGGGCTCCGGTCCGGCTCGCGGCTGGACTTCGTCCGCCACGGCGACGTGTACGAGATCGTCGTGGTCTCGGGTTCGGTGCGTTCCCTCAAGGGAATGGTGACGCCTGGAGCCCCCGTGAGCCTGGCCGACATGGACGACGCGATCGCGCACGCGGCAGTCGAAGGGCTTGGTCATTGATCGGCCTCGATACGAATGTCCTGGTTCGCTACATCACTCAGGACGATGCGGAGCAGGCGGCACGGGCGACTGGCATGATCGAGGGCCTCAGCGAGGAGGACCAAGGCTTCGTCAGCATCGTTACTCTCGTCGAGATCTACTGGGTGCTGCGCAGTGCCTACAAGGTCGGCTTGACGGAGGCGGCGAAGGTGATCGCCACCGTTGTGGACGCGGAGGAGATCGTTGTCGAGAGTTCGGACGCGGTTCGTCGTGCACTCGGCCGTCTCGACGGGACCTTCGATCTGGCCGATGCCCTGACCAGCGAGCTTGGTCGTGCGGCCGGGTGTACGTATACGGCGACGTTGGACCGACGAGCGGCAAGGCTGCCGGGGATGCGGCTGCTGGCTCCCCGCTGATCAGCGGGGAGTGGTGGCGGCGAGGATGACCTGGGCTACCAGGTCGGGGTCGCCGTTCATGGGGACGTGGCCGCAGCCGGGGAGCGAGACGATGCGGGCGGCCGGGAACTGGCGGCGGGCCTGGTCCGCCTGACGCGGCGGCAGGATGTGGTCGCGGGTGCCCCAGGCCACCGTCACCGGGACATCGGGTACGTCGCCCTCGAACACGAACCCGGCCCGGCCGGTGTCGAGGACGCCCTCGAAGCCGGTCGCGTTGCGCAGCGCGGCGGTCTCGGCGATCACGGCGGCCGGGGTACGGCGGGATGGCCGGTTGTAGATGATCCCGGTCACCACCCGTCGCCCGGCTGCCGACCGGGACAGCCGTTCGACCACCTGCGGCGGGGTGTGCCGGGCCGCGATCCGCATGCTGTACAGGACACTGACGGCCCGCTCCCGCTCTCGCGGTGTCCATAGTCCGGCAGGTGCCCGGGCTGTGACGCTGCCGGCGAAACCGCGCTGACCGAGTCGGAGCGCGATCAGCCCGCCGAGCGAGTTGCCGGCGACGTGTGGGCGGTCGATGCCGAGCTCGGCGCACAATGCGATCAGAATGTCGACGAGCGCGTCCAGCTCGTGCGGGAGCTCGGGCGGGATCGGGCCGGACTCGCCGAACCCCGGCAGGTCGAGCCAGACCACGTCGCGCTCGGCGGTGAGCTTGCCGAGCACCGGCTCCCAGGCCTGCCGGTGGTGCCCGATCCCGTGCACCAGCAGCAGCGGCTCACCGGCGCCGCGTCGTTCGTACGCAATCTCGATACCGGGTACGCCGTCGACCGTGACCGTCGCGGTGCTCACACATCCATGATCTGACCGTGACAGTGTCACTGTCATCGCAAAATGGCCGACATCACAAGCGCTGTGGTCCGAGCGGGGCCTGCACGGCGTACAAAAGAGCAAGGAGGTGGGGTCGGATGCGGGTACCGGACTGGAACGGGGCGCTGAGCGAGGCGTATGAGCGGGCGTCGGCCTATCTGGCCGGGCTGCCCGAGCGGCCGGTCGGGCCGCGGGCGACGGCGGCCGAACTGCGCGAGGCGCTTGGGGGACCGCTGCCGGACAAGCCCAACGACCCGCGTGACGTGGTCGCCGCGCTCGCCGAGGCGGCCGAGGGCGGGCTGCTGCCGAGCGGCAGCGGCCGGTTCTACGGGTTCGTGTTCGGCGGCGCCACTCCGGCCGCGCTCGGTGCCGACTGGCTGACCACGATCTGGGATCAGAACGCCGGCCTGTACGCCGCCTCGCCGGCCGCCGCGGTGGCCGAGGAGGTCGCCGCCGGATGGCTCACTGAGTTGTTCGGTCTGCCGCCAGGGACGTCGGCCGGGTTCGTCACGGGCGCGCAGATGGCGAACTTCACCGCGCTGGCCGCGGCCCGGCATGACGTCCTGAGCAGGGTCGGCTGGGACGTCGAGCGTGACGGACTGATCGGGGCGCCGCCGGTGCGGGTGGTCGCGGGCGCGGAACGCCACGACACGATCGACCGGGCATTGCGGTTCCTCGGTCTCGGCGTCGGCAGCATGGTGCCCGTCGGCGTTGACGACCAGGGCCGGATGCGCACGGATCTGCTCGCCGACGTACTCCGCGACGGCGGCGGCCCGCTGATCGTCTGCGCGCAGGCGGGCAATGTGAACACCGGTGCGATCGACCCGATCGAGGAGATCTGCGAGCTCGCGCACCAGGCCGGCGGCTGGGTGCACATCGACGGCGCCTTCGGGATGTGGGCGGCTGTCAGCTCGTCGCTGCGGCCGCTGCTGGCCGGCGTGGAGCGGGCCGACTCGTGGGCGACCGACGCGCACAAGTGGCTGAACGTGCCGTACGACTCCGGGCTGGTTTTCTGCGCACATCCGGACGCCCACCGGGCCGCGATGTCGATCCGCGCGGGGTACCTGATCCACGACGAGACCGGCAAGCGCGACCCGATGGACTACAACCCGGAGTTCTCCCGGCGGGCCCGGGGCTTCGCCGTGTACGCCGCGATTCGCTCTCTCGGCCAGAGCGGGATCGCCGAGATCGTCGAGCGCTGCTGCGACCTGGCCAACCGGTTCGCCCTTCGGCTGGGTGCGGCCGGTGTGGAGGTGCTCAACGACGTGGTGCTCAATCAGGCGCTGGTCCGGTTCGGCGACGACGATCTGACCCGTCGAGTGGTGATGGCGGTCGAGGACGAGGGCACCTGCTGGATGTCCGGAACGACCTGGCAGGGCCGCGCGGCGATGCGGATCTCGGTGTGCAACTGGACCACCGACGAGTCCGACATCGACCGCTCGGCCGACGCGGTGCTGCGCTGCCTGTACGAGGCCGAACGCGCGCATCGGTGATCATCCCCGAGCGGGTTGTCACACTGGACCGGTGGCCGACAAGAGGCTCGACGAGTACGACCGGAAGCGCGACTTCCGCAAGACCAGCGAGCCCAAGGGCAAACGTGGCCGGCGCAAGAAGGACGAGCCGCCGATGTTCGTCATCCAGAAACACGACGCGCGCCGGCTGCACTACGACGTACGGCTCGAGGTCGACGGCGTGCTCAAGTCCTGGGCGGTGCCGCGCGGGCCTTCGATGAACCCGGCCGACAAGCGGCTCGCGGTGCCGACCGAGGACCACCCGATGGAGTACGCGTCGTTCGAGGGCATGATCACTCCCGGCGAGTACGGCGGCGGCGCGGTGATCGTGTGGGATGTCGGCGTGTATGACCTACTGCCGCGCTCGGACGGCAGCGAGACGACCATGCCTGAGGCCATCGAGCGCGGCCACTTCAAGGTCTGGCTGCATGGGGTGAAGCTGAACGGCGGCTGGGCGTTCACCCGTACCGGCGACGGCAAGGACGCCCAGTGGCTGATGGTCAAGCTCAAGGACAGCGCTGCCGATGCCCGGCGCGACCCGACCTCGACACAGCCGGAGTCCGTTCTCACCGACCGAACCATCGAGGACGTCGCGAACGGCCGGTAGCTTCAACGGCGAGGATCCGGGCGGACGAACGGGAACGCCAGGGTGGTACGGATGTTCTGGCCGGTCAGCATCATCACCATCCGGTCCACGCCGATGCCGAGGCCGCCGGTCGGCGGCATCGCGTACTCCAGCGCGGACAGGAAGTCCTCGTCCACCGACATCGCCTCTGGGTCCCCCGCGGCCGCCTTGAGCGACTGCTCGGTGAGCCGGCGGCGCTGCTCGACCGGGTCGGTGAGCTCGGAGTACGCGGTGCCGATCTCGGTGCCGAACGCGACCAGGTCCCAGCGTTCGGCCAGCCGGGGGTCATCGCGGTGTTGCCGGGTCAGCGGCGAGGTCTCGACCGGGAAGTCGGTGTAGAACACGGGCAGTTCGGTATGTGGCTCGACCAGCTCGTCGTAGAGCTCGAGCACAAGCTCGCCCGCGGTCTGGTGGCGTCCTGCGTGGATGCCGTGGCCGGAACAGATGTCGTGCAACTCGTCGGTCGGCGTACCGGGTCCGATCTCAGTTCCGCAGGCTTCGCCGACCGCGCGGTGCACAGGGATGACCGGCCATTCGCCGGAGATGTCGAGCTCGGCGCCGTCGCGCATCACCACCGGCTTGCCGAACACGGTCGTGGCCACCTCGAGCAGCAGCTCGCGGGTGAGCGCGCGCATCGTCGCGTAGTCGGCGTACGGCTCGTACGCCTCCAGCGACGTGAACTCCGGGTTGTGCGAAGCGTCGGCACCCTCGTTGCGGAAGTTGCGGTTCAGCTCGAAGATCTTGCCCATCCCGCCGACGCAGAGTCGTTTGAGGAACAGCTCCGGCGCGATCCGCAGGAACAGGTCGGTGTCGTAGGCGTTGATGTGGGTGACGAACGGCCGCGCGTTCGCGCCGCCGTGTACGGCCTGCAGCATCGGCGTCTCGACCTCGGTGAAGCCGCGCTTGCCGAACCCCTCACGCAAGGCCCGCACGACCTCGCTGCGGAGCTGCAGCATCCGCAGCGAGTCCGGATTCATGATCAGGTCGAGGTAGCGCTTGCGGACCCGCGCCTCGGGATCGGTCAGCCCGCGGCGCTTGTCCGGCAGCGGGTGCAGGCATTTGGCCGCCATCGTCCAGCCGGTCGCCGCGACCGTCAGCTCGCCGGTCCGGGTGGTGATCACCTCACCGGTCACGCCGACCAGGTCGCCGACGTCGACCAGGTGTCGCCAGTTGTCCAGGGCAACAGAATCCTCGGTCAGCATCACCTGGAGCTCAGTGGTGCCCTCGCGGAGCCGGGCGAACGAGATCCGCCCATGGTCACGGAGGTGTTGGACCCGGCCGGTGACCGACACCCGTACGCCTGTCCGGGTATCCGGCGCCAGGCCCGGGTGTTCGGTACGGACCCGCGCCAGCGAATGCGTCCGCGGCACCAGCACCGGGTACGGCTCCAGCCCCGCCCGGGCGAGTGTGGTCAGCTTGGCCCGGCGTACCTCCTCCTGCTCGGTGTGGCGGCGTTCGGAGAGCGCCGGGCGGAGCAGTTCGGCCTCCTGGACCTGGACCGCGCGGGCGAAGTGCTCGCCGTCCGCGGCTCGGATCGCATGCCGGGTGTTGGCGCCGGCCGCGTCGACGCGGGTCCACGGAGTCGGTGACGGGACGAAGCCCTCGGCGACGCCGGCGGCAAGCATCACGTGTGCCAGGGAGCCGCTGCGTGGATAGCAGATCAGCCGTGGCGACCAGTGCGGCAGGTACTTGGCGTTCGACAGGTACAGGCTCTCCAGTTGCCAGAACCGCGACGCGGTGGTGAGCAAGGCGTTGGTCAGCCGCAGCACCGGTCCGGCGCCGACCCGCTCGGCGTCGCTGAACACCTCGCGGAACATCGCGAAGTTGAGCGAGATCCGGTGCAGCCCGAGATCGCGGCAGGCGTCGACAAGCGCGGTGACCATGAACTCGACCAGCCCGTTGGCCGCCTCCGGGTCGCGGCGCATCAGGTCCAGCGAGACACCGCGGACGCCCCACGGGATGAATGACAGCAGGCCGCGGACGGTGCCGGTCGCGTCGTACGCGATCACCATCACGCAGCGTCCGTCGGCCGGGTCGCCGAGGCGGCCGAGGGCCATCGAGAAGCCGCGTTCGGTCTCCGAGCCGCGCCATTTCTCGGCCAGCGCGGCGAACTCGGCGAACTGATCGGCGGTCAGGTCGGCGTGCCGGAACACCTCGGCGCGGTACCCGGCCCGCTGGACCCGGGTGCCGGCCTGCCGGACCTGGCGCATCGGCCGGCCCTCGAGGTTGAAGTCCGCGACCTCGATGATCGCCTCGTCGCCCATCTGCAATGCGCGCAGCCCGGCGCCGACATACGCATGCGCACCGTCCTCGCTGGCCGACAGCACCGCCGGCGACCAGCCGTAGGTCCGCGCCTCGGACAGCCAGGCACCGATCGCGCCCGGCCAGGCCTGTGGGTCGCCGAGGGGGTCGCCGCTGGCCAGACTGACCCCGCTGATCACCCGGTACGCGATCGCCGCGTCACCGGCCGGTGAGAACACCACCGCCTTGTCCCTGCGGGTGGCGAAGTAGCCCAGCGAGTCGCGCTCGCCGTGCTCGAGCAGCAGTCGCCGTACCCGCAGTTCCTCGGCCTGGCTGAGATAGCGGACCTTCCGTACCGACCGCAGGAAGATCGCGAATGCGAGCATGAGCGATGCGGTCGAGATCGCGCCGGCGATCAAGGCGACCCAGGCATGGCCATGCCCGCCGGTCCGCAGCGCGGCGGGCCGGCCGAGCGCGGCGTTCAGCGCCCAGAAGATCCGGGCGTGCTGACTGGTCAGGGTATGCGGAAACAGTTCGGTGAGCAGGACGCTGACCGCACTGGAGATCAGCAGCCCGGTCGCCAGGGTGACCACCGCGAGCCGGCGCGATCCCGGCGTCAGCCGGGCCGGGAACGCCCGGCGTACCGTCCAGAGCAGAACGATCAGTGTGATCGTCGTGAGCACCTGCGCACCGTCGAGGATGCGGTCGGCGACCGAGCCTGCGCCGTACTCGCGGATCAGGTCCGGGTCGCCGGGTCCGGCCGGCGCGTTGATGTCGATGACGACGATGCCGAGCGCGCCGAGCAGCCAGAGCACCTCCCAGACCCACAGGACCCACAGCAGCGCCGCCCTCTTACCACGCAGCAGCGCGCTGCCGACGATGGCCAGGTACACGGCGGGGAACACGGTGTGGCCGGCCGGGATGCCGAGGAACTGGAACACCATGTTGACGTCGCCGACGAAATCGCGACTGACCAGGTGCAGAGGGATGGCCACGAACGACCAGGCCGACGCCAGGACGACGGTCTTACCGACCCAGCCGGCGAACACCTGCTGCCAGCGGGGCACGGACTGATCTGGTTGCACTCCGCGATCATCGCACCCCGGCTTGCGGGGTGTGCCACCCTGCCAGCATGGGGAGCGAGGAGTTGCGCTGGGTCATCCTGCCCGGCCTGGCGGAGAGCCCGGAGGAGTTCGGCGCGGTCCGCGCGGAGTTGCCCCCCGAGATCGATGTCGTGATCGTCGACCCCTGGCGTACGCCGGTGACCTCCGCGCTCGAGAGGCTGCGGGAACTGGCCGGACCCTGGCCGGTGGGACTGGTCGGGCACTCGCTCGGCGGGCTGGCGGCGTTGCGCTGGGCGTTGTCCGAGCCCGCGGAGGTGGCCGCTCTGGTGCTGGTCGACACGACCCTGCCCCATGAGGACGGCTGGTCGCCGTTCCACCCGGGCAGGCTTGGCGACCGGTTGGTCCGCACCAGTCTGGCGGGGGTCCGCGCGATCGGATTGCCGCGGCTGATCGGCCCGGTCCTGCGTGACGCGTCGCTGCGGACGTCCAGGCAGGCTGCGGCGGATCCCTTGCCTAGGGCAAGAATCAGGGAACGATACGGTGCGGACGACTCCTGGCCGCTGTTCTGGCACGAGCTCAGCGCGGGCTGGACACTGGCCGCCGAGGTGGCGCGGCTGATGGGTGGCCCGGTTCCGCCGACGGTCCAGTTGGTGGCCGGCGCCGGACCGTTCCGTCAGCGCCGGCTGGATCGTCAGCGGGCGCTGTCCGACCGGCTCGGCTCCCGCCTGGTGGTGGTGCCGGACGCCTCCCACCTGATCCACCTGGACCGCCCGGACGCGATCGCCGCCGCGATGACCACTCCCATCACGTCAGCCGACTGAGACGGCGCCCCGGCAGGTCAACAACGTAGGCATCGGGGAACGTGAGCGCGGCCCAGAACTCGCCGGGGTCGGCCAGACCCACGGTCGCTGTCAGCCAAAGGGTCATCGCCATGCCGTGTGTCGCGATCACGACGTGGTCTGCTGAATGCGCCTCCACGCCGGCTGCGAACCGGCGTACAACGTCCTCTCGTGGCTCCCAGTCCGCGCGGTCGGCCCCTTCGACATAGGCCCGGCGGGCGGTGCGAAAGTCATCCGCGTACGCCTCGACCCGGCTGATCTCGTCGAACCGCGGGTCGCTCACCGGGCGCCCGGCCGGCTCCAGCGTCTGGATCGCCTTCGGCTCCGAGCTGGCGACCAGGCGCGCTCCGTCCGGCAGCCGGGCACACAGTGCCGCCGCGGCGGCACGGCCGTCCGGAGAAAGGTGCCATTCGCGGGCGGGAACATCAGGCCCGTGCGCCGGTATCGCGTGGCGCACCAGTATGAGCACTGGTCGACGGTAGCGGCCTAAGGTGGGCCCGAGAGAGGGAGGCGAGCGCCGTGTCGCATGAGACCGAGGTTGTCCAGGCCTGTCCGGCCGACCTGTTCATCGGTGGCGAGTGGGTGAAGGCCGAGGACGGCCGCACTCTCGCGGTCGAGGATCCGTCGACCGGGGAGTCCCTCTGCGACGTCGCCGACGCCTCGCCGGCCGACGGCGTACGGGCACTCGACGCCGCGGTGGCGGCGCAGGCCGACTGGGCCAAGCACCCGCCCCGGGAGCGCGGCGAGATCCTGCGCCGGACCTACGAGCTGATGGCCGAGCAGGCCGACGACCTCGCGCTGCTGATGACCCTCGAGATGGGCAAGCCGCTGGCGGAGTCGAAGGCGGAGATCGCGTACGCCGCGGAGTTCTTCCGCTGGTTCGCCGAGGAGGCCGTCCGGATCCAGGGCGACTACACGACGGCTCCGAACGGCAAGGGCCGGCTGATGCTGATGCGCCAGCCGGTCGGGCCGTGCCTGCTGATCACGCCGTGGAACTTCCCGGCAGCGATGGGTGCGCGCAAGATCGGCCCGGCGGTCGCCGCCGGCTGCGCCATGGTGATCAAACCCGCCCACCAGACCCCGTTGTCGATGCTCAAGCTTGCCGAACTGCTGACCGAGGCCGGCATGCCGCCGGGTGTGCTGAACGTCGTCACCACCGAGCACGCCGGTGACGTGATGGAGCCGCTGATCAAGGACAGCAGGCTCCGCAAGCTGTCGTTCACCGGGTCCACCGAGGTCGGCCGGAGGCTGATCGCGCAGGCCTCCGAGCAGGTGCTGCGGACCAGCATGGAGCTCGGCGGGAACGCGCCGCTGATCGTGTTCGGCGACGCCGACCTGGACGGCGCGGTGGACGGCGCGATGATCGCCAAGATGCGCAACATCGGCGAGGCCTGCACCGCGGCGAACCGGCTGTACGTGCACCGCTCGGTGATGGACGAGTTCGCCACCCGGCTGACCGAGCGGATGGCGAAGCTGCGGATGGGCCGCGGTAGCGAGGACGGCACCGATGTCGGCCCGCTGATCGACGCCACCCAGCGTGACAAGGTCGCCGGTCTTGTCGACGACGCGGTCGCCAAGGGCGCCCAACTGCTCGCCGGCGGCCAGGTCGCCGAGGGCAACGGGTACTTCTACCCGCCGACCGTGCTGGCCGACGTGCCGCACGACGCCCGGGTACAGAAGGAGGAGATCTTCGGCCCGGTCGCACCGCTGACCCCGTTCGACACCGACGACGAGGCGGTCGAGATGGCCAACGACACCGAGTTCGGGCTGGTCTCGTATGTGTTCACCGCCGATCTGAACCGCGCGCTGAAGGTATGCGAACGGCTGGAGACCGGCATGATCGGGCTCAACCAGGGCATTGTCTCCAACCCGGCCGCCCCGTTCGGCGGCGTCAAGCAGTCCGGGCTCGGCCGCGAGGGCGGACGGGCTGGCATCGAGGAGTACCTCGAGACCAAGTATGTAGCGATCGCGCTGCCCGACTAACGGCGCTCGCCGGCCAGCAGCGACCACACCTCGACGTCGACCATCCCACCGTCGAAGGGAAACGCTTCGCGCAGCACGCCGTCGCGCGTCATGCCGAGCCGCTCCGCGACCGCGATGCTGCGCTTGTTGTGCGGCACGCACAGCCACTCGACCCGGTTCATCCCGCGAACGTCGAACGCCCACTCGATCAGGTCCCGGCAGGCCCGGGTGATCAGGCCGCGTCCCTCCGCCCCGGCCGACAGCCACACGCCGAGCTCGCAACTCCTGGTGTCGGTGTCGAACGTCCGGAACAGGCAGCCGCCGGCCAGTTCGCCGTCCAGCCACGGGCCGTAGATCCGCCGCGCGTCGGCGGCCTGGCCGTCGGCGTACCGCTGCAGGAACTCGCGGGCGCCGTCGGTGTCGGTGATGCTGGTCGCCCACGGCAGCCACGGCGCGAGATGGGCGCGGTCGCGCTCGATGTACGCCGCGAAATCGGGGGCCTGCCACGGTTCGAGCGGACGGAGCTCGGCACCGTCGCCGAGCGGATGGGTGAACACAGCCTGCCTCCAGTGCGTACATAACAAACGTTCGGTACGTACTATAGACCCATGCCGGCCAAGACCGATCACGATGCCCGCCGCCGCGACGTCTCCGAGGCGGTGTGGCGGGTTCTCGCCGAGGACGGGTTCGGCGGGCTGACGCTGCGCGCGGTGGCGGCCGAGATGGGGGCCAGCACCGGGCTGCTGACGCACTACTTCTCGTCGAAGCAGGCGCTGGTCCGGCATGCGCTCGAGATCGCCGCGGAGCGCTCCGACGCCATTCCGCGGCTGGCCGCGGAGCCAGGCATCGCCGCGCTCAGGGCGGCGATCCTCGATGTACTGCGCGCGACCGAGATGAACAAGGTCTGGGTCGGCTCATGGGACGGCGCGCTGGTCGATCCCGAGCGCAGGACGGGTGAGCGAGCACGGTACCGCCGCTGGCGCTCGCACCTGCGCCCACTCGTGGTGGCGGCCCAGGAGCGTGGTGAACTGCGCGCCGGTGACCCGGACGACCTGGTTGCGATCGTCGCGGCCTTCACGCACGGTCTGGTCGTGCAGGCCCTGTTCGACCCGCGCGCGTTCCCGCGGGTGCGTCAGGAGTCCTTGACGGATACCTTCCTGGGCGGCCTCACACCGCCTCGACGCTGACCGGTACGGCGTTCAGCGCGGCGGTTCCGGAGATGGTGTCGACGAGGTGCGGATCGGTGATGTCGTTGATGCTGGCCCCGGGTACGCCGGCGGCCACCGACAAGCGGGTGCCCGGCCGGGTGTGGCCGAACCCGTGCGGCAGGCTCACGACGCCGGGCATCATGTCGTCGGTCGCGGCGACCTCCACCTCGACCGAGCCGGACGCGGACGTGATCCGCACCCGGTCGCCGTCGGCGAGCGACCTCTCCTTCAGGTCGGCCGGGTTCATCAGCAACTGATGCCGCGGCCGGCCCTTCACCAGCCGGGCCGAGTTGTGCATCCAGGAGTTGTTGTTGCGCAGGTGCCGGCGGCCGATCAGGAGGAGCCCCTCGCCGTACGCGCCGTCGAGCAGTGCCGACCGGACCCGCGGGAGATCGCCGAGGATCAGGCTCGGGGCCAGTTCGACGGTCTTGTCCTTGGTACGCAGGGCGCCGGGCAGGCACGGTTGCAGCGGGCCGAGGTCGATACCGGCCGGTGAGCGCTTCAGCTTTCGCAGGCTGAGCCGGTACGGGCCGAAGCGCAGCCCGAGGTCGACCAGCCGCGCCGGCGTCATCGCGAGTTGAGCCAGTGCGGGCAAGGTCCGCTTGAGCCGCTTGCGGTCGAAGCTGCGGCGCGCGTACCGGTAGCCGATACCGCGGGCGATCTCCCAGTCGTGCCGGGCGTATCCGGGGCGCGGCAGCACGGCCGGGTTCCAGCGCGCGACGTTGCGGACCGCGAGCTGATAGAAGACCACGTCGTAGTGATCACGTTCGAGCGGTGGCGTCGGCGGCAGGATCACGTCGGCGTGCCGGGTGGTCTCGTTGACGTACGGGTCGATCGCGACCATGAACTCCAGCGAGCCGAGTGCCTCGTCCAGCCGGACGCCGTCGGGCGTCGACAGCACCGGGTTGCCCGCGATCGTCACCATCGCGCGGATCTGGCCCTCGCCGGGAGTCAGGATCTCCTCCGCCATCGTTGCCGCCGGCAACTCACCGCCGAACTCGGGCAGCCCTCGGACCCGGCTGCGCCACCGGCCGAGGTGGCCGCGGCCGAGGAACCGAAGGACGTCGAAGGCCGGCTTCGGGAACATCGAGCCGCCCGGGCGGTCGAGATTGCCGGTGATGATGTTGAGTACCTGGATCGCCCATTGGCAGACAGCGCCGAATGGTTGCGTCGATACCCCGACCCGTCCGTAGCATGCGGCGCTGTCGGCACCGGCGAACTCGCGCGCGATCCGGACGATGTCCGCCTCGGCTATGCCGGTGACCTGTGCGACTCGCGCTGGTGTCCAGTCGGCGACCGTCGCACGCACCTCGTCCAGACCCTTGATGTACTGCGGGAGCGGCCGGATGCCATCGGCAAGGATCTGGTGAACCAGCGCGAGCAGGAACGCCGCGTCGGAGCCGGGGCGGATGAACAGGTGCTCGTCGACGACGGCCGCGGTCTCGGTCCGGCGCGGGTCGACCACGATCACCCGGCCCCCGCGCTTGCGCACGTCGCGTAGCCGCCGCCCGAACCCGGGCGCGGTCATCATGCTGCCGTTCGAGGCCAGCGGGTTCGCGCCTAGCATCAGCAGGTCCGACGTACGGTCGATGTCCGGCACCGGCACCATCAGCTGGTGCCCGTACAGCAGGTGTACGGCCAGCATGTGCGGAAGCTGGTCGACAGAGGTGGCGCTGAACCGGTTGCGGGTCCGCAGCAGCCGGACCAGTGGGAGCTGGTGGGTAAGAGCGCCGAGGCTGTGCACGTTCGGGTTGCCCAGGTATACACCGACCGCGTTGGTGCCGTGCTCGGCCTGGATCTCGGCCAGCCGGCGCGCGACCAGGTCGTACGCCTCGTCCCAGCCGATCTCCTGCCAGCCGTCGGCGGTCCGGCGTACCGGGCGGCGCAGCCGGTCGGGGTCGCTCTGCAGGTCACCCAGCGCGACCGCCTTCGGGCAGATGTAACCCTGGGACAGCGGATCGGCCACGTCGCCGCGGATGTCGGTCACCACCGAACCGTCCGGGTGCGCCTGGATCGTGACCAGCACGCCGCAGATCGCCTCGCACAAGTTGCAGGCCGTATGGCGGACCTCACTCATACCGGCTACTTTGCCAGGGTTGCCAGGTGGGTGCGAAGCCCGTCCACGAGCGCGTGCAGGCGGAGACCTTATGCTCCCTGGCTAGATGCTGGTCACGTCGAGGTCGTACGCCGAGTACCGCGCCATGTTCGGTCTGGCCGAGTTGCCGCGGTCGGTACTCGACTGCTGCGCCGGCGGGTCCGGATTCACCGCCGTCGCTGCAGCGGAAGGCGCCGACGCGATGGCGGTCGACCCGGCGTACGAGCTGTCCGATCGCGAGCTGGCCGATGCCGTTCACAGCGGTACGTCGACCGGCGGCAACATCGTCGACCAGTACTCAGGAGACTTCGTCTGGCACTGGTACGGCAGCCGCGAGCGGCGCGACCGGATGCGTGCCGAGGCCGCGGAGCAGTTCCTCGCGGACCGGGCGGCACATCCAGAGCGTTATGTCGCGGCCTCGCTGCCGCATCTGCCGTTCGAGACGGGCAGGTTCGAGCTCGCGCTGTGTTCCCACCTGCTGTTCACCTGGTCCGACCACCTCGACGCGGCCTGGCATCTGGCGGCATTGCGCGAGCTGGCTCGTGTCGCCGCACAGGCGCGCGTCTTCCCGTTAGTTGTCCAGGGCAACGGTGCCCCGGTGCCCTTCCTGGGTCAGGTACGCCGTGAGCTTGCCGAGGACGGCCTGCTGTCGGAGGTCAGGAGGGTGCCGTACGAGTTCCAGCGTGGCGCCGACGAGATGTTGGTCATCGACGGCGCCACACTGTGAAACTCGGCCAACTCAGCGGAGGTAGCGACCGCAGACCGGCCAGGGTGCTGCGCCACGCTGGGCGTAGAGCGCCTTGGCGCGCCGGTACTGCTCCGAAGCCGATGCGTCGGCCGGGTTTCCGCTCCCGCCCACGCTGCGCCAGGTCCGGAGGTCGAACTGGAACAGGCCGTAGTACCCGGCTGGGTTGACCGCGCGCGGGTTGCCGCCGGACTCGCATTGCGCGACCTTGCGCCAGGCGCTTGACATCGATGCCGAGCCGGAGCGCGCGACGGTCCCGCCTGAGTTCGTGTCCCGGGACCTGTGCCGGGGGGCCGCCGACGCGCCGCCGTAGCTGCGCTCGGCCTTCCGGACGTGCGTGCCGCTTGTGGCCGGGCCGCTCAGCTCGAGCTGCTGGCCCACCAGGATGAGGTCGGGGTCGCGCAGTTGGTTGATTCGGGCAAGCCTCTGCCAGCTGGTGTGGTACTGCTGGGCGATCTCAGACAGGGTGTCGCCCTTCTTGACGGTGTAATCGCCGGTGGCGGCGGACGCGGTGGCGGTCGCCGCGACGGCCATGCCGACTCCGAGGCCGGCGCTGAGAGCTACCCGCGTCGCGGTCTTGGACCGCGTCGGGCGGGCATGACGAGCTTTGGACATGAGGGGCTTTGGCTCCAATCGAGCTGGTACTCAGTGCTGGGTTCCAGCCCGGCTGACACAGCCACGTACACACGCCCCAGAGACCGCGAAACAGTACCCGGGATCGTCCCGGGTCCGGCGACACGGCGAAGGTGGTCTTCACCTCGTGCGAGAGGCTCGGGTCGGCCGCGGTCAATCACCCGCGACGGCCGGGCTCCGCAAACTGGTGAGGTACCACTCCCTTCCGCGATTCGGGGGAAGTACGGCCGGTGAGCACACGCTTACCGGGTTACGTCCAGGTAACGGCGCAACTCGCCCATGCTGCGCCGGGACCGGCCGGAAGTCAACCACCGTGCGCTGGATCACCTTTAGTTGTTGGGATTCCGAGCTCGTGAAGGGCTCACAAGTGACCACACCGCGTCACCTGAGGAGTGTCCCGACATCGCTAGCGACGGAAGTAGCGACGCGGAACCAGCTCGTCGGTGAGCGTGCGGACGACGTCGCGGTCGATATCCGGCCAGGCGTTCCAGGCCTGCTCCGCCCAGGCGACCATCAGGCCGGCGACCTCGGAGACCTCCGCACCTGATCTGGCCAGCCGGTAGACGTCGTACACCGTGAGGTCGCCCGGGTGCTCGGGTGCGGTGAGTTTCGGCCATGGAGTGCGCGTGTTAGCCATGATCGTGTGCGCCGTCCGGACGTCGAGTCCGGTGCTGTCGTGCTCCAAGAACATGCACAGCCCATTGAGCGCGAAGACGGTGCTGATCGCCGGTGAACGTGGCCCGCAGTGCTGGGCCCCGTACGCGTCGATCCGGATCTGGTGCAGATGACCGAGCGCGGTCATGTGCTCGGTTTCGTATCCGAGCACGGCGCTGGCGACCTCGTGGCACTCGGCCGATGCGTACAGGCGGTCGCTACCGCCGGTCCACTCGCTGCGCGGCAGTTCGGTCTTGCAACCCGGGCAGACGGTGGTCCCGGTCATGCTGGGCATACCCACATCACACCACGTGATCTCGGTCGCGGCAGCCCATTTGCCGAGCGGCTAGGGTCGGCCGCATGAGTCTGCGTACCAATCTGGACGGTCCGCACCGCGCGGTGCGCGACTCGGTACGCGAGCACCTCGCCAGTCATGCCGGTGTGCTGACCGATGCGCTCACACTCGATCATGACGCGTACTGCGACCTGGTGCTCGATCTGTTGCTAGAGGCAACCAAGAGCGGTCACACCGTCCTCGGGTTGCCCGACGAGTACGGCGGTGGTGGCGATCTGGGCGGCTTCATCGCCGCCTTCGAGACGCTCGCGTACGGCGACCTGTCGCTGCTGGTCAAGTCGGGCGTCCAGATCGGCCTGTTCGGCGGAGCGATCCAGCACCTCGGCACCGACAAGCACCGCGAGCGGTACCTGGCCGACGCGGCGAACGCCCGGCTGCTCGGCTGTTTCGCGATGACCGAGACCGGCCACGGTTCGAACGTCCAGGCGCTGCGGACCACGGCGACGTACGATCCCGCGGCCGGAGAGTTCGTCGTGCACACCCCGGATGTGGACGCGCGCAAGGACTACATCGGCAACGCGGCCCGGCACGGCCGGATGGCCGCGGTGTTCGCGCAACTTGTCGTCGGCGGCGAGACACACGGCGTGCACTGCCTGCTGGTGCCGATCCGCGGCGAGGACGGCCGGCCGGCGCCCGGCGTGACGATCGAGGACTG
The DNA here is from genome assembly GCA_046765875.1 of Actinomycetota bacterium. GTDB lineage: Bacteria > Actinomycetota > Actinomycetes > Propionibacteriales > Kribbellaceae > DASRHY01. The sequence goes on along the minus strand of JBKPSJ010000266.1, from coordinate 218 downwards.
CGGGCCGAAGCTCGGGCTGAACGGCGTCGACAACGGCCGGCTGACCTTCGACCAGGTCCGGGTGCCGCGTGACGCGCTGCTCGACAGGTACGCCCAGGTCGATGCCGATGGCAACTATCACAGCGACATCGACAATCCGGACCGGCGGTTCTTCACGATGCTCGGCACCCTGGTCCAGGGCCGGGTCTCGGTCAGTGGCGCGTCGATCGGAGCGACCA
>JBKPSJ010000265.1:0-2611 GCA_046765875.1 Actinomycetota bacterium | reverse complement strand
GGCCGCGGTCGGCGGGCTGGCCGGGCCGGACTCGCCGCTGTTCCGGGTCGGCATCAACACCGGGCCGGCGCTGGTCGGCAACATCGGCAGCGACCTGCTCCGCAACTTCAACGCCATGGGGGACGCGGTGAACGTGGCCGCCCGGCTGGAGTCGGCGGCGCAGCCGGGCGAGGTGGTGATGGGCGCGTCGACCCAGGCCGCGATCGGGCCGGCGGCCCGGGTTGCTCCGCTCGGCGACCTGCAGGTCAAGGGTCGCGAGCAGCCGGTGCGGGCCTACCGGCTGCTGGCGGTCGCGCCGGCGGCGGGGGAGTGAGCGCGATGACGGCCGGTACGCACGGGCTGGACGTCGACCGGCACGAGTTCCTGGCGCAGGTGTCGCTGCAAGAGCTCGACGAGCTTCGCCGGCGCGGCCGGCGGCGGCACTGGCCGCGCGGGGCGACCCTGATCGTCGAGGGCGCGCCCTCGGACGTCGTGATCGTTCTGCTGTCCGGCCGGGTGAAGGCCTTCTCGACGACCGAGCTGGGCACCGAGGCGGTGCTGGCGGTGCGCGGTCCCGGTGCGCTGCTGGGCGACTTTGCCGCCATCGACGGCCGGCCGCACTCGGCCTCGGTGACCGCGCTGGAGCCGGTGGACGCGCTGGTGCTCGCCGTCGCGGCGTTCACCGAGTACCTGGAGAGCACACCCCGGGTCACCCTGGTGCTGCTGCGGATGCTGACCGGCCGGCTGCGCGACGCCGACCGAAAGCGGGTGGAGTTCGGCGCGCACGACACCCTCGGCCGGGTGGCCCGGCGGCTGGTCGAGCTGGCGGAACGCTTCGGCGAGCCGGCCGCGGACGGCGTCCGGATCACCGTCCCGTTCACCCAGGACGAGCTGGCCGGCTGGGTCGGCTCCTCCCGGGAGGCCGTCACCAAGGCGCTGTCCCGGCTGCGCAGCCGCGGCTACATCCACACCCAGCGGCGCACCATCACCGTGCTCGACCTCGACGCCCTCCGCCGCCTCTGACCGGAAACTGCCGGGAACTGGAGCCAACGATGACAGCGATGCGACGAGCCCTGACGGTGGGGATCGACGACTACCCTGCCGCCCCGCTCTCCGGCTGCGTCAACGATGCGCATATGATGGCCGACCTGCTGGCCAGGCACCACGATGGTTCGCCGAACTTCGACGTTAAGGCCTGCACGGGCCCGCCCGCCAATGTTACGCGCTCTTCGTTGCGCCAGAACATCACTCAGCTGCTGGCGAGCCCGGCGGACGTGGCGCTGTTCTACTTCTCCGGCCACGGGACGGAGAACAACATGGGCGGCTTCCTCGTCACCTCGGACGCCAAGCGCTACGATGAAGGAGTCCCGCTGTCCGAGCTGCTCACCCTGGCGAACAGCTCGCAGGTCCGGGAAGTAGTCATCCTCCTGGACAGCTGCCGCAGCGGGGCGCTGGGTCAGCTGCCGGCGATTCAGAACGATACCGCGACCATCCGGGAAGGCGTCTCCATTCTGACCGCGAGCCGGTCAAGCGAAGTCGCCATCCAGACAGGTGGCATGAGCCTGTTCACCTCCCTGGTGGCGGCCGCCCTCGAAGGCGGAGCGGCCGATGCGGTAGGTCGCATCACAGTCGCCAGCATCTACGCCTACATCGAGGAGTCCCTGGGCCCCTGGGACCAGCGCCCGTTGTTCAAGGCCCACCTGTCGACCTTGATCTCGCTTCGTAACACCAAGCCGGCGATCGACAGTGCGATCCTCCGCAAGTTTCCCGCCTGGTTTGCGCAGCCGGACGCGGAGTTCCCGCTCGACTCGTCGTACGAGCCGGACGCCGAACCGCGGAACGAGGAGCACGAGCAGATCTTCGGGGACCTGCAGAAGTGCCGCGCCGCAAAGCTCCTCGAACCCGTCGGCGAAGAGCACATGTACTTCGCGGCAATAAGGGACAAAGCCTGCCGCCTCACACCGCTCGGCCGCCACTACTGGCGCCTCGCCAACGAAGGCAGGATCTGATGCCCCACGCTCGGCTCGTCGGTTTCACCGGTCACCAGAGCCTCAGCCCTGAAACATATGAGCTGGTCCGGGCCGAGCTGCGGTCCCTGCTGAGCCAGGAGGTCGATCTGGTCGGGGTGACCTCGCTCGCCGCTGGCGCGGACCAGATCTTCGCCCGAGTCGTACTCGACCTGCATGGGCGAATCATGGCGGTGATTCCGGCAAAACGGTACGAGAAGTCCTTCGGCTCGCCGCGCGACCTGGCGACCTTCAGGCAGCTGTTAGCCCAAGCCGACAGCGTGGTTGACATGCCCTTCGATGAGCCATCCGAAGACGCGTACTGGGCGGCCGGCCAGGAGATCATACGACGTGCCGAACGCATGCTCGCCGTATGGGATGGCGAACCTGCCGCCGGACTCGGTGGCACCGCGGATGTTGTGCGACTTGCGCGGTCGCAAGGAAAACCGGTCACGATAATATGGCCTGCTGGAGCGGCCAGGTCGTAGGTCCGTTGCGGGACTCTATTTCCGAAGTGCAGTCGGTTGCATTCTGGAGGGTGGTCGACCTCTGGGCTACGTTGTCGGGTCGAGGATGGTCAGGTCGCCGAAGTACTGCCGGAAGAAGCCCCGGTCGCGGGTGAGCAG
>JBKPSJ010000264.1:0-20304 GCA_046765875.1 Actinomycetota bacterium | reverse complement strand
TCCGGCAAGGGCTCGCCGGAGTGGTGGGTCGCCAATGTCAAGGCCGGCCGGGTGATGTTCGAGCTGTCCGGCGTTCCCGAGGACGTGGCTCGCGAGGCGCTGCGCCGCGCGATCCACAAGCTGCCGATGAAGTGCCGCTTCGTCAGCCGTGAGGCAGGTGAGTTCTGATGGCAACCCTGTCCGCAGCAGAGCTGCGCAACCTGGGTCGTGACGAGCTGATGGAGAAGCTCGGCGATGCCAAGGAGGAGTTGTTCAACCTCCGGTTCCAGGCCGCCACCGGGCAGCTGGAGTCGCACGGCCGGCTGCGCGCCGTTCGCAAGGAGATCGCGCGGATCTACACCGTGCTGACCGAGCGGGCGCTCGGCATCACCGACGACGTCGACGCCGACATCGCGGCCGCCGAGGCGGCTGCCGCCAAGTCCGCCGAATCCGCCGAATCCGCCGACGAGGAAACCGTTGAGGCCGAGGCCGGGAGCAAGGCATGACCGAGACGAACGAGACCGTGAAGGACACCGTGACCGAGACCGTTGCGACCGCGAACACGCGGGGCCGCCGCAAGACCCGTGAGGGCCTGGTGATCAGCGACAAGATGGACAAGACGGTCACCGTCGAGGTCGAGGACCACGTCAAGCACCCGCTGTACGGCAAGGTCATCCGCCGCAGCAGCAAGCTGAAGGCGCACGACGAGCAGAACTCCTGCGGCGTCGGCGACCGGGTGCTGCTGATGGAGACCCGGCCACTGTCGGCCACCAAGCGCTGGCGCGTGGTGGAGATTTTGGAGAAGGCGAAATGATCCAGCAGGAGTCGCGGCTGAAGGTCGCCGACAACACGGGTGCGAAAGAGATCCTCTGCATCCGCGTTCTCGGTGGCTCCGGCCGTCGCTACGCCGGTGTCGGCGACACCATCGTCGCCACGGTGAAGGACGCGATCCCCGGCGGTGCGCTGAAGAAGGGCGAGGTGGTCAAGGCCGTCATCGTCCGTACCGTCAAGGAGCGCCGGCGTCCGGACGGGTCGTACATCCGCTTCGACGAGAACGCGGCGGTCATCCTCAACAACAACGGCGAGCCGCGTGGCACGCGCATCTTCGGGCCGGTCGGCCGGGAACTGCGCGAGAAGCGCTACATGAAGATCGTCTCGCTCGCGCCGGAGGTGTTGTGACCATGGCGAAGCGCACACTGCATGTGCGGAAGGGCGACACCGTCCGGGTCGTGGCCGGCAAGGCCCGCGGCATGGAGGGCAAGGTCATCCAGGTCCTGCCCGACTCCGAGCGGGTCATCGTCGAGGGCGTCAACCGGGTCAAGAAGCACACCAAGGTGCAGCAGACCCAGCGTGGCGGCACCACCGGCGGCATCGTCACCCAGGAGGCTCCGATCCACGCCTCCAACGTGATGCTGCTGGTCGAGGTCGACGAGGCCGGCAAGAAGCGCAAGGTGACGACCCGCGTCGGCTACAACCGCGTCGAGGTCCAGAAGCGTCGGCCGGACGGTTCGACGTACACCGGCTACCGCAGCGTTCGGATCGCGCGGCGTACCGGCGAGGAGATCTGAGTTCGATGACGACGACTGCAACTGAGACCCGCACGCCGCCGCGGCTGAAGGTCCGCTACCGCGAGGAGATCGTCGGCAAGCTGCGTGACGAGTTCGGCTTCGACAACGTCATGCAGGTGCCTGGCCTGGTCAAGATCGTGGTGAACATGGGCGTCGGCGAGGCGGCCCGTGACTCCAAGCTGATCGAGGGCGCGGCGCGCGACCTGGCGGCGATCACCGGCCAGAAGGCCGCGATCACCAAGGCGCGCAAGTCGATCGCGCAGTTCAAGCTGCGCGAGGGCATGCCGATCGGTGCGCACGTGACGCTGCGCGGCGACCGGATGTGGGAGTTCCTCGACCGGCTGCTGTCGCTGGCGCTGCCCCGGATCCGTGACTTCCGCGGGCTGTCGCCGAAGCAGTTCGACGGCAACGGGAACTACACCTTCGGGCTGACCGAGCAGGTGATGTTCCACGAGATCAACCAGGACCGTATCGACCGGACCCGGGGGATGGACATCACCGTGGTGACCACTGCCAAGAACGACGACGAGGGGCGCGCGCTGCTGCGGCAGCTGGGCTTCCCGTTCAGGGAGAACTGACGTGGCGAAGACAGCACTCAGGGTCAAGCAGGCCCGCAAGCCCAAGTTCGCCGTCCGTGCGTACACCCGCTGCCAGCGGTGCGGCCGGCCGAAGGCGGTCTTCCGCAAGTTCGGCCTGTGCCGGATCTGCCTGCGGGACATGGCGCACCGCGGCGAACTGCCCGGCGTGACCAAGTCCAGCTGGTAACACACACACACAACACCCAAGACCACACGAGACGCCGCAGGTCGCCGGAGGGCGAAACCGCGGTGGGAAAGAGGCCCCGGGCCATGACGATGACCGACCCGATCGCAGACATGCTGACGCGTCTGCGCAACGCCAACCAGGCGTACCACGAGTCGACCTCGATGCCGTACAGCAAGATCAAGGCGGGTATCGCCGACATCCTCCAGCAGGAGGGCTACATCGCGTCCTACAAGGTCGAGGAGCCCAAGGAGGGCGCGGTGGGCAAGACGCTGATCGTCGACCTCAAGTTCGGCCCGAGCCGTGAGCGCTCGATCGCCGGGCTTCGCCGGATCAGCAAGCCGGGACTGCGCGTGTACGCGAAGTCCAACGGGCTGCCCAAGGTGCTCGGCGGCCTGGGAGTCGCGATCATCTCGACCTCGCAGGGGCTGCTGACCGACAGGCAGGCCAAGAACACGGGCGTCGGCGGGGAAGTCCTCGCCTACGTCTGGTGACGGGAACCTCGGAAGGAGGACCACAGCAATGTCTCGCATCGGCAAGCTCCCGATCACGGTCCCGTCCGGCGTCGACGTCACGATCGACGGCCAGACGGTCACCGTGAAGGGTCCGAAGGGAGAGCTCACGCACACCGTTGCGGAGCCGATCCGGGTCGCCAGGGACGATGACGGCATGCTCGCCGTCACCCGCCCGGACGACCAGCGCAGGAGCAAGGAACTGCACGGCCTGTCGCGCACGCTGGTCTCGAACATGGTGACCGGCGTGACGAACGGCTACGAGAAGAAGCTCGAGATCGTCGGCGTCGGCTACCGCGTCCAGGCCAAGGGCCCGGCGACGCTGGAGTTCGCGCTCGGCTACAGCCACTCGATCACGGTGAACGCGCCGGACGGCATCACGTTCACCGTCGAGACGCCGACCCGCTTCTCGGTCCAGGGGATCGACAAGCAGTCGGTCGGCGAGGTGGCCGCGAACATTCGCAAGCTGCGCAAGCCGGAGCCGTACAAGGGCAAGGGTGTGCGGTACGCGGGCGAGCAGGTTCGCCGCAAGGTCGGAAAGGCTGGTAAGTGACGATGGCCGTTGGACTGCATGTGCACAAGCACACGGCGAAGAAGACCGCGTCCCGGCTGCGCCGCCAGGTGCGGGTCCGCAAGAAGGTCGCCGGTACGCCGGAGCGCCCGCGGCTGGTGGTCACCAAGTCGGCCCGGCACCTGTACGCGCAGGTGATCGACGACGTGGCCGGCAAGACGCTGGCCTCGGCCTCGACGATGGAGGCCGACCTGCGCGGCAGCGGCGACGACAAGACCGCCAAGGCCAAGACGGTCGGCGGGCTGCTCGCCGAGCGGGCGAAGGCGGCCGGTGTGGAGTCGGTCGTGTTCGACCGGGCAGGAAACAAGTACCACGGCCGCATCGCGGCCCTGGCCGACGGCGCCCGTGAGGGCGGCCTCGGCTTCTGACGACACGAGACAAGGGAAGGTAACGCGAAAATGAGCGGAGGTCAGCAGCGCCGCGGTGGCGGTGGCGACCGGCGCGGCGGTGGCCGTGACGGTGGTCGCGGCCAGGCGGCGGAGAAGTCTGCCTTCATCGAGCGCGTGGTCGCCATCAACCGTGTCGCCAAGGTCGTGAAGGGTGGTCGGCGCTTCAGCTTCACCGCCCTCGTGGTCGTCGGCGACGGTGACGGCACCGTCGGTGTGGGCTATGGCAAGGCCAAGGAGGTGCCCGCGGCGATCGCCAAGGGCGTCGAGGAGGCCAAGAAGGCGTTCTTCAAGGTGCCGCGGATCCAGGGCACCATCCCGCACCCGGTCCAGGGTGAGAAGGCCGCCGGCGTGGTGCTGCTGCGCCCGGCCGCTCCCGGTACCGGTGTGATCGCGGGTGGCTCGGCCCGGGCCGTGCTGGAGTGCGCCGGCATCCACGACGTGCTCAGCAAGTCGCTGGGCTCGGCGAACGCGATCAACGTGGTGCACGCCACGGTCGCGGCGCTGAAGAGCCTGGAGACCCCGGAGGCCGTCGCCGCCCGGCGCGGGCTGCCGGTCGAGCACGTCGCGCCGGCCGCACTGCTGAAGGCGCGGGCGGAGGTGTCTTCCTGATGGCACGGCTGAAGGTCACCCAGACCAAGTCCGGCATCGGTGGCAAGCAAAACCAGCGCGACACGCTGCGCACGCTGGGCGTCAAGCGAATCGGCGACGTCGCCGTCCACGACGACCGCCCGGAGGTCCGCGGCATGCTGCGCACGGTCCGCCACCTCATCACGGTCGAGGAGGTCGACTGACATGACGCTGAAGGTTCACCACCTGCGTCCGGCACCCGGTGCCAAGACCCCGAAGACCCGCGTGGGTCGCGGTGAGGCCGGTAAGGGCAAGACCGCCGGCCGCGGCACCAAGGGTTCGAAGGCGCGCAACACCATCCCCGAGAGCTTCGAGGGCGGGCAGATGCCGCTGCACATGCGGCTGCCCAAGCTGCGTGGCTTCAAGAACCGCAACAAGGTCGAGTACCAGGTCGTCAACCTGGACCGGCTGGGCGAACTGTTCACCGAGCCCGGCGAGGTCGGCGTGGCCGACCTGGTCGCCAGGGGCGCGGTCCGTGACGGTCTCCCGGTCAAGGTCCTCGGCGACGGCGAGCTCGGCGTAGCGCTACAGGTGAGCGCGCACAAGTTCTCCAGGACGGCCAAGGACAAGATCAAGGCCGTCGGGGGCACCGTTACCGAGGTGTGAGCGGACAGGGCTCGTGCGGCATCGGCGTGGCATGGTTTGTTATTGTCACGCGGTGATCCGCACGGGCCCTGCTCCGTCGCGTGCTCGACGCTGACCAGCCCGCCCCAACTGGGGCCGGGCCATATGTGGGAGGACAGGGTGTTAAGCGCCTTCGCCAACGCGTTCCGGACGCCGGACCTGCGCAAGAAGCTCTTGTTCGTGCTGTTCATCATCGTGGTGTTCCGGATCGGATCCATAACCCCGGCACCGGGTGTGAACGTCGGATCAATCCACACCTGCCTCAAGCAGGCGCAGAGCGGCGCGAACGCCAGCCTGTACTCCCTGATCAACCTGTTCTCGGGTGGCGCGCTGCTTCAGCTGGCGATCTTCGCCCTGGGCATCATGCCGTACATCACGGCCAGCATCATCCTGCAACTGCTCACCGTGGTGATCCCGCGGCTGGAGACGCTGAAGAAGGAAGGCCAGGCCGGCCAGGCCAAGATCACCCAGTACACCCGGTTCCTCACCGTCGGTCTGGCGGTGCTGCAGTCCACCGCGTTCGTGGCGCTGGCGCGCTCTGGTCAGCTGTTCCCGAGCTGCCGGGAGCCCCTGCTGTACAAGGAGGACTGGTTCACGGTCTCGACGATCGTGCTGACCATGACCGCCGGTACCGGCGTGATCATGTGGCTGGGTGAGCTGATCACCGACCGTGGCATCGGCAACGGCATGTCGATCCTGATCTTCACCCAGATCGCCGCAACCTTCCCGACCTCGCTGTGGGCGATCCGCAAGTCCAACGGCATCCCGACCTTTTTGATGGTGATCGGCATCGGCCTGGTGATCATGGCCGCGGTCATCTTCATCGAGCAGGCCCAGCGCCGGATCCCGGTCCAGTACGCCAAGCGCATGGTCGGCCGGCGGATGTTCGGCGGCACGTCGACGTACATCCCGCTGAAGGTCAACCAGGCCGGTGTGATCCCGGTGATCTTCGCCTCCAGCCTGCTCTACCTTCCAGTGCTGCTGAGCCAGTTCAGGAAGGACGAGAAGTGGGCGATCTGGGTCCAGAGCCACTTCGTCCGCGGTGATCACCCGCTGTACATGGCGACGTTCGTCGGGCTGATCATCTTCTTCACGTACTTCTACGTCTCGATCACCTTCAACCCGAAGGAAGTCGCGGACAACATGAAGAAGTACGGCGGCTTCATCCCCGGGATCCGGGCCGGCCGGCCGACTGAGGAGTACCTGCAGTACGTGCTCTCCCGGATCACGCTGCCGGGTGCGTTGTACCTGGCGCTGATCTCGCTGATCCCGCTGATAGCGATCGCGCTGGTCAACGCGAACCAGAACTTCCCGTTCGGTGGTACGTCGATCCTGATCGTCGTCGGCGTCGGCCTTGACACCGTCAAGCAGATCGAGAGCCAGCTGCAGCAGCGCAACTACGAAGGGTTCCTGCGCTGATGAGGATGCTGGTGATGGGCCCACCGGGTGCCGGGAAGGGCACCCAGGCCAAAGTCGTGGCCGAGATGCTCGGCATCCCGGCGATCTCCACCGGGGAGATCTTCCGCGCCAACATGGCCAAGGAGACCGATCTCGGCCTGGAGGCGAAGCGCTACGTCAACGCCGGGGACTACGTACCCGACGACGTCACCAACCGGATGGTCCGGGCCCGCCTGACCGAACCGGACGCGCAGAGGGGCTTCCTGCTCGACGGGTACCCGCGCACGGTCGCGCAGGTCGAGACCCTCGACAACCTGCTCGCCGAGAGCGGCAAGAGGCTGAACGCGGTCGTCGTGCTCACGGCCGACCAGGACGAACTCGTCCAGCGGCTGCTCAGGCGCGCCGAACTGGAGGGCCGCAGCGACGACACCGAGGAGGTCATCCGCCGCCGCCAGGAGGTCTACAACGAGCAGACCAAGCCGCTGCTCGAGGTGTACGCCGACCACGGCGTGCTGGTGGAGGTCGACGGCGCCGGCGACGTCTCCGAGGTGAGCAAGAGGGTGCTCGCGGCGATCGCCCCGCTCGAGGACAACCTCTAGGGCCATGGGTCTGCGTGACCGTGGCGTCGAGCTGAAGACCCGCGACCAGATCCTCTCGATGCGCGCGGCCGGCCTGGTCGTCGGCCGGACGCTGGAGATCCTGCGCGAGGCGGTCCGGCCCGGGATCACCACCGGCGAGCTGGACGCCATCGCGGAGGACAACATCCGCTCGTCCGGTGCGGTGCCGTCGTTCAAGGGGTATCACGGATTCACCGGCTCGATCTGTGCCTCGGTGAACGAGGAGATCGTGCACGGCATCCCTGGCCGGCGGGTGTTGCGCAGCGGCGACATCATCTCGCTGGACTGCGGCGCGATCGTCGACGGCTGGCACGGCGACGCCGCGATCAGCGTCGGCGTCGGTGACATCGATCCGGCCCTGCGCGATCTGGCGAAGGTGTGCGAGGACGCGATGTGGCAGGGGTTCGCCGCGGCCAAGCTGGGTGGCCGGCTGACCGACATCTCGTACGCGATCGAGCACCACGTCCGCTCGGTCTCGTCGTACGGGATCGTCACCGACTTCGTCGGACATGGGATCGGGTCGGCGATGCACCAGCCGCCGAACGTACCGAACTACGGCCGGCCCGGCCGCGGCCCGCGGCTGGTCGAGGGAATGGCGCTGGCCGTCGAGCCGATGCTCACCCTCGGCAAGCAGGACAACCACACCCTGGCCGACGACTGGACCGTGGTCACCAACGACGGCAAGCCCGCGGTCCACACCGAGCACACGTTCACCCTCACCCCGGCCGGTCCTTGGGTCCTCACCGCGCTCGACGGTGGTGAGTCCCGGCTGTCCGCCCTCGGCGTACCGTGCGGAGCGCTGGCGGAGTGAGGCCGGCTGCCGGGCTGGAAGGTGGCTGACAGCGACCTGGGGGTTCGCGGCCCCGGCGCTGAGGCACACTAGGCACGTGCCCCAGTACCAGCCGCACCAGCGGTTCACCGAGACCGACCGGGACAAGATCGCGGGCCGGTTGCGGGACGCATTCGCCGACGGCCGGCTGGACCAGGCCGAGTTCAACCAGCGCCTCGACACACTGTACGACGTAACGACGTACGGCGAACTGGAGCCGCTGGTACGCGACCTGCCGCCGGTGCGGACGTACAAGACGCCCGAGGTGGCCAAGACGGCGCCGTCGACCCCGCCGCCCGGGCAGTTCCCGGCGCGGCCGCGACCCCCGCACGGGCACACCGTCCAGCCGCCGGGCGGTGGCGGGGCCGGCGCGATCGGCGGATTCGGCTCGGTCGTGCTGATCAACGTGGTCATCTGGGCCGTGATCGGGATCGCCAACGGCGGCGACTTCCCGTACTTCTGGCCGGTCTGGCTGCTGATCCCGTGGGCGATCATCACGATCGGTACGCTGGGCGGGCGCAAGCGCTGATTGGATTTCCACCGGGGTCGTAGCGTACACTCTCTCCTTGGCCCTTCGTGGCCTCTGTTCGTGCTGCCCGCGGCTGCCCGATCGTGACCGGTCGGGAGGGTGGTTCACGGTCAGAAAGCAGTCAGAAACCCCCCAGTAGACGTCGACCGAAGATAGCGAGGACATGCCCAAGAAAGAGGGAGTCATCGAGCTCGAGGGCACCATCGTCGAGGCCCTGCCGAACGCGATGTTCCGTGTTGAGCTGTCCAACGGGCACAAGGTGCTCGCGCACATCAGCGGCAAGATGCGGCAGCACTACATCCGGATCCTCCCCGAGGACCGGGTCGTGGTGGAGTTGTCGCCGTACGACCTCACCCGAGGCCGGATCGTCTACCGCTACAAGTAATCCGCAGCAGCAACAGAAGCCATCGTAGAAAGCAGCTCCTTGAAGTGAAGGTCAACCCGAGCGTCAAGAAGATCTGCGACAAGTGCAAGGTGATCCGCCGGCACGGCCGGGTCATGGTGATCTGCGAGAACCCGCGTCACAAGCAGCGGCAGGGCTGATCGCAGGCACTTATCGCAACAACGTGCGCATGCTCATCCGGGTGATCCTGGATGTCGCCCCCGGAACAGAGGCCGGGGCCCTGCCGGTGACAGCAAGGCTCACCGAGGCGGGCAGGGACGCAGCGCGCGGCCACACCTCTGCCGACGAAAGGAACACCGCCAGATGGCACGCCTCGTAGGGGTCGACCTGCCGCGCGACAAGCGCATCGAGGTCGCACTTACGTACATCTTCGGAGTAGGTCGCACTCGCGCCCTGCAGACACTCGCCGCCACCGGGATCTCCGGTGACAAGCGAGTCCACGAGCTGGGCGACGAGGAGCTGGTGAAGCTCCGTGACTGGATCGAGGGCAACTACAAGATCGAAGGTGACCTCCGTCGTGAGGTGACCGCCGACATCCGCCGGAAGATCGAGATCGGCTCGTACCAGGGCCGCCGGCACCGCAGTGGCCTGCCCGTCCGCGGTCAGCGCACCCGGACCAACGCGCGCAGCCGCAAGGGCCGCCGCAAGGCCATCGCCGGCAAGAAGAAGGCCGGCAAGTGATCGAGACCCTCGTCCCAGACACCACCAGGAGTTTGTGAACCCAATGCCTCCCAAGAGCAGGACTGCTCCCGGCGCCAAGAAGGTGCGCCGCAAGGAGAAGAAGAACGTGGCCGCCGGCCACGCGCACATCAAGAGCACGTTCAACAACACCATCGTCACCATCACCGATCCCGGTGGCGCGGTGATCTCGTGGGCCTCGGCCGGCACCGTCGGCTTCAAGGGCTCCCGCAAGTCGACCCCGTTCGCCGCGCAGATGGCCGCCGAGGCGGCCGGCCGGCGCGCGATGGAGCACGGCATGCGCAAGATCGACGTCTTCGTGAAGGGCCCGGGCTCGGGCCGCGAGACCGCGATCCGTTCGCTGGGTGCCGTCGGACTCGAGGTCGGCACCATCCAGGACGTCACCCCGACCGCCCACAACGGCTGCCGCCCGCCGAAGCGGCGCCGGGTCTGACCCTTCGAGAGGAGCGAGACACGCCATGGCCCGTTACACCGGACCAATGACCAAGAAGTCGCGCCGGCTCGGGGTCGACCTCGTCGGTGGTGACAAGGCCTTCGAGCGCCGTCCGTACCCGCCGGGTATGCACGGCCGCGGCCGTCCCAAGGAGAGCGAGTACCTGCTGCAGCTCAAGGAGAAGCAGAAGGCCCGCTACGCGTACGGCGTGCTGGAGAAGCAGTTCCGCCGTTACTACACCGAGGCGGCCCGGCGTCCGGGCAAGACCGGTGACAACCTGCTGCAGCTGCTCGAGTCGCGGCTCGACAACGTGGTGTACCGGGCCGGTCTGGCCCGCACCCGCCGGCAGGCCCGCCAGCTCGTCGTACACGGTCACTTCACCGTGAACGGCGTCAAGGTGAACATCCCGTCGTACCAGGTCGCCGCGCACGACGTCATCGACGTCAAGCCGAAGTCGGCCGAGACGACCCCGTTCATCATCGCCCGGGAGACGCACAGCGAGCGCGTGGTCCCGGCATGGATGGAGGTGCTGCCCGAGCGGCTGCGCATCCTGATCCACCAGCTGCCGACCCGGCAGCAGATCGACACCCAGGTCGCCGAGCACCTGATCGTCGAGTTCTACTCCAAGATCTGATCCACGGCGCCCGCCCGGGCCCTGTGCTCGGGCGGGCGGCCGCTCGGCATCCCGTATCGGTTCGCGACCTCATATAGCGGTCGTCGCGGAAAGGAAACAACCACAGTGCTTATCGCACAGCGCCCCACCCTCACCGAAGACGTCGTCGACGAGCACCGCTCGCGGTTCGTGATCGAGCCGTTGGAGCCGGGCTTCGGTTACACCCTCGGCAACTCGCTGCGCCGGACCCTGCTGTCGTCCATCCCGGGCGCGGCGGTGACCAGCATCAAGATCGACGGCGTGCTGCACGAGTTCTCCACCGTCGCCGGCGTCAAGGAGGACGCCACCCAGCTGATCCTGAACCTCAAGGATCTGGTGGTCTCCTCCGAGCACGACGAGCCGGTCACCATGTACCTGCGCAAGCAGGGCCCCGGTGAAGTCACCGCCGCCGACATCGCGCCGCCGGCCGGCGTCGAGGTGCACAACCCGGACCTGAAGATCGCTACCCTGAACGAGAAGGGCCGACTCGAGATGGAGCTGGTCGTCGAGCGGGGCCGCGGCTACGTGTCCGCGGTCCAGAACAAGTCCGCCGACGCCGAGATCGGCCGGATGCCGGTCGACTCGATCTACTCGCCGGTGCTCAAGGTGACCTACCGGGTCGAGGCGACCCGTGTCGAGCAGCGCACCGACTTCGACCGGCTGGTGGTCGACATCGAGACCAAGCCGTCGATGCTTCCGCGCGACGCGGTCGCGTCGGCCGGCAAGACCCTGGTCGAGTTGTTCGGGCTGGCCCGCGAGCTGAACGTCGAGGCAGAAGGCATCGACATCGGCCCGTCGCCGGTGGACGAGCAGATGGCCGCCGACCTGGCGCTGCCGGTCGAGGACCTGCAGCTGACCGTGCGGTCGTACAACTGCCTCAAGCGCGAGGGCATCCACACCGTCGGCGAGCTGATCGGCCGCAGCGAGCAGGACCTGCTCGACATCCGCAACTTCGGCTCGAAGTCCATCGACGAGGTCAAGCTCAAGCTGGCCGAGATGGGCCTGTCGCTCAAGGACTCGCCGCCCGGGTTCGACCTGCGCGCCGCCAGCGACAGCTACGGCGACGAGGCCGAGGACGAGGACGAGAGCTTCGCCGAGACCGAGCAGTACTGACCACACGGGCCCAACGCCCGCTTGACCAGGAGTTACTGAACCATGCCTACCCCGAAGAAGGGTCCGCGGCTCGGCGGCAGCCCGGCGCACGAGCGGATGATTCTCAGCAACCTCGCGACGTCGCTGTTCGAGCACGGCTCGATCACCACGACCCAGGCCAAGGCGAAGCGGCTCCAGCCGCTGGCCGAGACCCTGATCACCAAGGCGAAGCGCGGTGACCTCGCGGCCCGCCGGCAGGTGATGCGGACGGTCCGCGACAAGACCGTCGTGCACGTGCTGTTCACCGAGATCGGCGAGCGGTTCGCCGACCGTCCGGGTGGCTACACCCGGATCACCAAGCTCGGCCCCCGCAAGGGCGACAACGCCCCGATGGTGGTGATCGAGCTGGTCGAGTCGATGGCCGACTCGAAGAAGAAGGCGAAGAAGTCCGCGGCGAAGAAGTCCACCGCCAAGAAGGACGAGGCCAAGAAGGACGAGGCCAAGAAGGACGAGGCCAAGAAGGACGAGGCCAAGAAGGACGAGGCCAAGAAGGACGAGGCCAAGGACGACACCAAGGCCGACGAGGTCAAGGACGAGGACGTCAAGGACGAGGACGTCAAGGACGACGTGCAGGACGAGGCCAAGGCCGAGGACAAGGCCGACGACAGCGAGTAAGACCTGCGGGTAGGGTCTGACCCGCGACATCTGCCGAAGTGCCTCCTCCCGGTCCGGGAGGGGGCGCTTCGGCGTCCGTTACGGTTGCCGCATGCGGTGGCGGATCGACCTGCGGTACGACGGGGCCGGGTTCCACGGCTGGGCCCGGCAGGACGGGCTGCGGACGGTACAGAGTGTGCTGGAGGAAGCGATACGCACCGTGCTGCGGCTGCCCGAGCCGCCGGCGGTCACGTGCGCGGGACGGACCGATACCGGCGTACATGCACGCGGTCAGGTCGCGCACGTGGACCTCGATAGCGATGTGGCCGGCAATGATCTGCTGCGGCGGCTGAACGGCGTGCTTCCCGAGGACGTCGCCGTGACCGGTGTGGCCGAGGCTGCTCCGGGTTTCGACGCGCGCTTCTCCGCGTTGTCGCGGCGGTACATCTACCGGTTGTGTGACGACGCTGCCGGCTGGGACCCGTTGCGGCGTGCCGACGTACTGCGAGTGCCTCGGCCGCTCGACGCCGACCGAATGAACACCGCGGCGCAGGGCCTGCTCGGCGAACACGACTTCGCCGCCTTCTGCCGCAAGCGCGAGGGCGCAAGCACGGTCCGGACGCTGCTGGAGTTCGGCTGGCGCCGGACCGGCCCTGGGCGTGTGGACGGCACCGTCGTGGCGGACGCGTTCTGCCACTCGATGGTGCGGGCGCTGGTCGGCGCGATGATCGCGGTCGGCGACGGCCGCCGCGACGTGGCCTGGCCGGCGAAGGTTCTCGCCGCCGGTGTACGGGACTCGGCGGTCACGGTAGTGCCCGCGCATGGGCTGACCCTGGAGGAGGTCCGCTACCCGGCCGACGAGGACTTGGCGGCGCGGTCCGAACTCACCCGCCAGGTCCGTGGCGAGGTGCATCGTGTCTGAGCAGTACTTCTCGTCCGCGCCGTCGTCGGCGGACCAGCGTCGTACCGTGACGGCCCGGATCTGGGACCGCGACTACACCTTCACCACCGCGTCGGGTGTCTTCTCTCGCGACCGCCTCGATCTGGGTACGTCAGTGCTGTTGCGCTCGGTCGACCCACCGACTGGCACCGGCACGTACCTCGATCTCGGCTGCGGGTACGGCCCGATCGCCTGCGCGCTGGCAGCCGAGTCCGCCGGTGAGGTATGGGCGGTGGACGTCAACGAGCGGGCGCTGGAGCTCACCGCGGCGAACGCGGCCGCGCTCGGCCTGGCCGAACGGGTACACCCGGCGCTGCCGGACGGCGTACCGGGTGATCTGCGGTTCGACGAGATCTGGTCGAACCCGGCGATCCGGATCGGCAAGGAGGAACTGCATCGGATGCTGTTGCGCTGGCTGCCGCGGCTGTCACCGGACGGGGTCGCCTGGCTGGTGGTCGGCAAGAACCTCGGCGCGGACTCGCTGAAACGCTGGCTGACCGAGCAGGGCTTCGGCTGCGACCGGCACGCGAGTGCCAAGGGGTTCCGGGTGCTCCGCGTAGCGCACGGAAGTCGATAGCAGCGGCTGCAACGAATGGCACGGCGTCCGCGTCTTCAGGGTGTGGAAGCCGTCACTGCCGTACCCGAGGGCGAGTCCGGCGTGCTCGACTTCGAGACATGGGTCGGCAGCCGGGCCGATGCACTGCTGCGGTTCGCGTACGTGATGACCGGTGATGCGGCGCTCGCCGAGGACGCGTTGCAGGACGCGCTGACCAGCGCCTGCGCGAAGTGGAACCGGATCCGGTCGGCCGACGACCCGGACGCCTACGTGCGGCGGATGATCGTGAACGCGCATGTGACCTGGTGGCGGCGGTTCCGGCGGCGCGAGTCGCCGGTGCCGGACCCGGCCGACCGGTTCGGCCGGGACTCGGTCGCGCTGGACGGTACGGCCGCCCGCGCCGACGCCGACGCGGTGTGGACCTTGTGCGCCACGCTGCCGCGGGCACAGCGCGCCGCGGTGGTGCTGCGCTACTACGAGGGCCTGTCGTACGCCGAGATCGGCGCGGCACTGAACTGTGCGGAGGCGACCGCACGTTCCCACGTACACCGGGCGCTGGTGAGTCTGAAGAGCCGAATGGGCGGGGAGGAGGAGTCCGATGGGTGACGAGGACCTGGACACCAGGATCGAGGAGGCCTTCCGGCTGATCGCGGACGACGCTCCCCGGGCCCGTGCCGGAGACCTGGCGGCCACCGCTCGGCGGCGGATACGGCGTCGCCGGCAGGCGGTGATCGGTACCGCGGCGGTGGCGGTCGCGGCCGTCGCACTCGGCGGCACCTGGTCCGCGCTCGGCAACTTCAGCACGCAGAGCAACTCGACGACCTCGGGGTCGGCGGCCGGCTCGGCCGCTGAGGGCAAGAACGTGCCGCAACCGCGGACGCAGTCCGACCTGGGTGCCGCGTCGGCTGCCGGCTGGCGCTGGGAGTCCTTCGGAGGCGTCGAGATCTCCGTACCGGCCACCTGGTCGTACGGAATCTCGCACGCGCCGTGGTGCATCCCTGGCGAACCCGGTCAGCCCAACGGCGAGGTCGGCCGGCCCGGCCCGGTCCGCCGCATCCTCTGCAACGATCCGGTCCCGTTTGACAAGCTCGGCCAGCACGTGTGGTTCAGCCGGACCGCCGGCGCGAAACCGGTTGTCCAGCAGCAACTCGGCGGCGAATGGGTGCTGGACGTTCTGGTTGTCGACGGAGTCTCGATCGAGGTACAGACGCACGCGAATCCAGCCGTCCGCAACACCATCCTGTCCTCAGTACGCCGGGTCGGCACCGACCTGAACGGCTGCCCGGCAACCCATCCGGTGAACACCACCGGATGGGCACGCCCGACCCAGGGCCTCGACCTGTCGTCGGCCGTGACGGGCCTGAGCATCTGCCGCTACGACACCACGACCGCCGAATGGTCACTGATTGCGTCGGTCAGCATGGATCAGGCCGGTGCGAACCGGGTGCTCGGGCTGATCAGGTCGGCGCCGGCTGGCGGCGGCCCGGATGATCTGCATTCCCCGGCCGATCTCGGTCACGAGCTGACGGTGCTTCGATTCCGGACGGCGAACGGTATCGGTGAGGTCTACGTCCGGTACGCCGGGTACCGCCACAACGGCTTCGACAACGGCACCCAGATGCGGCGGCTGACGCGCGAGTCCGTCTCGTTCATGACCGGACCACTCGTCATCTACGGCGGTCCGCAGGTCACCATCAGCATGTTGCCTCGCCGCTGACAGTTGCCAACCGGGGTCAGGCGCGGGAAACGCCGCGACCGGGCTCAGAGGGCCGGGCACGCGTGAGGTGGGGCGAGCGACGGTTTGGCGGGCCGAGACCGGGTGGCGCGGCGGCCGGGCCGGAGCGGTCGGCGGTGTCGCGGGCGAATCGGGGACTCGGCGCGGACTGGGTCCGGAGCAGGCCGACCAGTCGGTGCAGCTCGTGATCGGGCGTTGCGGTCTGGGGGGCTGCGGCCCGCTCGCGTTCCTGGGTGGTGCGGATCCGGTCGAGCTCCAGCTCCAGCAGCGAGGCGGTGCCGCGGCCGACGTGCCAGCCCTGCTGTTTCTTGGCCTCGGAGTCGAGCTGGGCAGAATGCTGGACCTCCTGGGCCCGGGAGAACTGCAACCGCAGCGTGTCGGCCAGGTCGTCCCGGTCCTCGGCGGTCGCGTCCCCGTGGAGATCGTGCGCGATCGCGAGGCCGGCCAGCTGGTTCCAGCGCTGCGAGCGGTCGGTCGCCATCAGTTCGGTGCCGAGCTCGTCCGGCGTCCGGCCCGTCAGCGGTGCGATGCCGTCGAGGAGGCCGCGGGTCGCAGCAGTGTACGCCGGGTAGGCGTTCTTGCTGACGTGGCCGGTCAGATCGGGCAGGTCGCCGTCCAGCCCCGCCTCGTACAGCACGTCGTCGAGGTTGTCGTGTGTCCACTGCTCGACCAGGCCCTCGTCGAGTGCGATCGCCGGGGGGTCGCAGACCGGATGGCCGTCGGGTGCTACGCCGTCCCGGTCGATCAGGTGGGTGCTCTCGTGAACGGCGGTCGCGGTGGCGTCGCGGAGGGCGTGCAGGCTGTCCGCGTCGAGCGCGGTGCCGGACTGGCGGGCGTCGAAGGCCGCGCGGAGCGGCGCCAGCACCTTCGCCTCGCTGAGCGTCATAGTGCCGTCGGCATGGGCCAGCCCGGCCTCGCTGGGTCTCGGGTCCGGGTCGACCAGGATGCGCTGGTTCCAGCGGCTGGTCCGGTTGGTGCTCTTGGCGACGGCGGCGACGATGCTCGCCACCGCCTGGTACTCCCGGCTCCGCGGATCCAGTTCCTCGAGATCGCTCACCGCCGGCCGGCCTCCAGGTCTTCGATCAGCCGGGCGATCGAGCTGTTCATCCGCAGGATCGTGGTCGACTCGCTCGCCGGTGCCTCGGCGGCCAGGTCGGCGATCCGGTCACGGATCCGTCCAGCCTCGGCGATCCGGTCGGCGATCGGGCCGGTGAGGCCGTGTGCCCGGCCGGCCAGGCTACTGGCCTCCTGGTACTGCGGGCTGTTGGCGGGATGCGGTCCGCCGATCAGTTGTGGCAGCGCGTCGACCCGGGCCAGCGCGCTGCGCCGCGAGCGCTCGTCAGCGATGTGTGCAGCCAGCTCACGTAGCCGTGTCTGCTCGGCCGCCACCGCGGCGTCGCCCACGCCCTCGAGCGCGTACGACAATCGGCGCACCTCGGCACTGATCGTGTGGTAGTCCATCTATCACCCTCCGCCGGTGAACATATCCGTACCGGCGGGTCGCCGCGAAAGAAACCCACGGCCTGTAGATCAGCGGGCGGCGTCGGGGCCGGTGGACCTGTCGCGCGGGCCGCGCTGATTGTGCTGAGCGGGCTGTCCGTCTCCTGCCTGGCGGGTGACCGAACCGGTCGCGGCCGTCGCGCCACGAATAGCGCCGGTCGCGTCCGCCGTACTGTCGAGGAACGAGCGCAGTTGGTCCACCCTCACGCCGAGCTCCTGCGCCGCCGCGACGACCCGGTCCGGCTGGGGCTGATGGCCCCAGTTCACCATCGTGCCCTTGACCTTGATGTTGAGCTGGAGCACGGTCCACGCGGCTGCTTCGGTGCCGCGACGGCGCAGTGCGTTGGCCAGGTGCACCCGGTCGACAGAGTTCCTGATCGGCATCTCCGCCAACCGATCGGGGATCTTGGCGACCCTCGCGTACTGGTCGTGCGCGATGCCGGCGAGCTCGCGGCGCAGGACCGCGCGCTGTCGGTCGTCGATGAGCCCGGTGAGGTTGCGGTCGATCATCCAGTCGGCGATGACGTTCCAGCGCTGCTGGGCGCTCGCGGACAGCAGTTCGCGGTGAGTCACGTCCGGCGGCCGCCCGGCGGCGTCGGACAGGTCCCTGACGAAGCGTCGTGCGGCCGCCGACGCGTGCGGCATGACGTCGATCGTGCGGGTGGCGGTGACCCGGGGGGACCGGGTGTTGAGGTCGATGTCGTTGATGATCGTGTTGGTGTTGTCCAGCGCCCAGATCTGGGTCAGGCCGTCGGCGAGGACGTCCGAGGCGGCGTCCTGGCGATGACCCGGGCCTGGCGGCGGGTTGGCGACGATGTCGTCACGGCTGAGGAGCGCCGCGACCTGAACGATCCGCAGCATCGACTGGTGCGCCCTGTGGTTGTCGTCGACGTCGCGAGTGCCTCGCTTGGCGCGCAGCACGTGTTTGAGCAGGTCGCTGCGGACCGTGATGCTGTGGTCGGTGTTCGCGGTGACAGTGTCCCAGTCGTGCAGGGGGTTGACCTCGTCGTTGAACCGGCGGCCGGCACGGCCGAGCACACCCGGACCGGACGACTCGTACACCTGGCCGTTCCAGCCGCTCGGGATCCGGATCTTGCGCTCGACGGCCTCGATCAGGTCGCGCACCAGCCAGTACGCGCGGTCGTCCGCGCCGAGCAAACGTTGGCTGGAAACCATCCAGCATCACGCCCCAAGTCGCAGTACACCCGCCCGCTGGCGGTCCGGTCACCGGCGACAGTAGCGTCCGAGAGGTTCGTACCGGCCGGGCGTAAACCGATGGCTCGCGCGGGCCGTCACGTTCAAACTTGATCGCATGGGTCACGTCGACGTCGCAGGAATCGGCTACGAGCTCCCGGACGGCCGGGTGCTACTGGACGACATCGGCTTCCGGGTCGGCGACGGCGCGAAGGTGGCGCTGGTCGGCGCGAACGGCTCGGGCAAGACGACGCTGGTCCGGATCATCGCGGGCGACCTCAAGCCGCACTCCGGCAGCATCGCCCGGTCCGGCGGGCTGGGCGTGATGCGCCAGTTCGTCGGCTCGGTACGCGACGACAGCACGGTGCGCGACCTGCTGCTCGGGGTGGCGCCGGCCGCGGTACGCAAGGCAGCCAAGGAACTCGACGCCGCCGAGCTGGCGATGATGGACTCCGACGACGAGAAGACCCAGTTGCGGTACGCCCAGGCGGTGGCCGACTGGGGCGAGGCAGGCGGTTACGAGGCCGAGGTGCTCTGGGACGTCTGTACGACCGCCGCACTCGGGGTGTCGTTCGACCGCTGCCAGTGGCGCGGGGTGCGGACCCTGTCGGGTGGTGAGCAGAAGCGGTTGGTGCTGGAAGCGCTGCTACGCGGGCCGGAGCAGGTCCTCCTGCTGGACGAGCCGGACAACTACCTCGACGTACCGGGCAAGCGCTGGCTCGAAGAACAGTTGAACGCGACGCCGAAGACGGTGCTCTACATCAGCCACGACCGCCAACTGCTGGCGAACACCGCGACACAGGTCGTCACGGTCGAGCTGGGCGCCGCCGGCAATACGGCCTGGGTGCACGGCGGCGGATTCGTGACGTACCACGAGGCGCGTAAGCACCGGTTCGAGCGGTTCGAGGAGCTGCGCCGGCGCTGGGACGAGGAGCACGCCAAGCTCCGGGCGCTGATGCTGATGTACAAGCAGAAGGCGGCGTACAACTCGGGGATGGCATCGCGCTACCAGGCCGCGCAGACCCGGCTGCGCAAGTTCGAGGAGGCCGGGCCGCCGCAGGCGATACCGCGTGAGCAGAACGTGAACATGCGGCTGACCGGCGGCCGTACCGGCAAGCGCGCGGTGGTTTGCGAGGGACTCGAGCTGACCGGTCTGATGAAGCCGTTCGACCTGGAGGTCTGGTACCGCGAGCGCGTGGCGGTGCTCGGCTCGAACGGGTCGGGCAAGTCGCACTTCCTGCGGCTGCTGGCCACAGGTGGCAGCGATCCCGACGTCGAGCACCGGCCGGTCGGTGAGGTGCAGATCGACCCGGTCGCGCACAAGGGCAAGGCCAAGCTCGGTGCACGGGTCCGGCCCGGCTGGTTCGCGCAGACGCACGAGCACCCAGAGCTGGCAGGCCGGACGCTGCTGGAGATCCTGCACCGCGGCGACGAGCATCGCGAGGGGATGGGCCGAGAGCAGGCGTCCCGCAAGCTCGACCGGTACGAACTCGCGCACGCCGCTGAGCAGACCTTCGACTCGTTGTCCGGCGGCCAGCAGGCACGGTTCCAGATCCTGCTGCTGGAGCTGTCCGGCGCGACGCTGCTGCTGCTCGACGAGCCGACCGACAACCTGGACGTGGAGTCGGCCGAGGCGCTCGAGGACGGGCTGGACGCGTTCGACGGCACGGTGCTCGCGGTGACGCATGACCGCTGGTTCGCTCGTGGATTCGACCGCTTCCTGGTGTTCGGCGCCGACGGCTCGGTGTACGAGTCCGACGAGCCGGTCTGGGACGAGGGCCGGGTGCAGCGCGCCCGCTAGGCGGGTGGGCGCAGGCCGTCGAAGATCACGGCGATCGCCCGGTCCCGCACGGCCGGGTCCGGTCCGGTGACCTCGGCCCGCGACGTGCCGATCATCAGCGCCCACGCCTCCGGCCAGCCGACGTCGGCCCGGATCGCCCCGGCGGCCTGGGCGCGCTCCAGCAGCGCCGCGAACGCCTCCTTGAGCTCCTCGCCGACCGCGGGCGGCGAGGGCCTGTCTCTTATACACATCTCCGAGCCC
>JBKPSJ010000263.1:0-9815 GCA_046765875.1 Actinomycetota bacterium | reverse complement strand
GAACGAAGCCCGCTCCTGCATCGACGGGAACCCGGACCGCGCGTCCCAGGAAGCCTTGTCAAGTGCGAGCAGTTCGTCCTCGTCCTCGGCAACGGCCCACCGGATCTCGATCACTCATCACCCTCTCCTACGTTGCTGTTCCGGGAACGATAGCTCGTGACCTTGTGACGGTTGCCGCATCGCTGCATCGAGCACCAGCGGCGACTGCCCGGCCTGGAGGTGTCGAGGAACATCAGGTAGCAGTTCCTGCCCTCGCACTGGCGGACCCGTGACGACAGGTCGGTGCCGATGAGGTCGATCGCCTCGCGCGCCGCCGCCGCGGCGGCCTGTTCGCCTGTGACGGGCCTGACCCATGCGCGGTCGCCGGTCGCGGGGTCGAGCCTGACCCGCGGCTGTTCGACGGCCAACTCGTTGATCACGGCAACATCCGCGGCCGCCGGGCGCTCGTCGCGGATCACCGCCGGCAGCACCCGCCACATGGTGTCCCGCAACTCCCGGAACCGCCGCAGATCCCCCGGCCCGATCCGCAGATCCTCCAGGGACAGCGGCAGTCCCAGCGCCAGCCGCGACTCGGTCAGCCAGTACGCCAGATCGTCCGGCGTGTGCCACACCTCGTACCGGTCCCAGGGTGGCGGTCCGCCGGACGACAGCAACTCCATGCAGAAGCTGCCGGCGTCGAACTGGAAAGTCATCCCGTCGCCGCCGGTCAGACTCCTTGTGCCTGGATCCACGCCACCATTATCGTCGGTGGAACACCTCTTTAACCGGTTACACGCTGGAGGAAACTGCGATGAGCCTGGCCGACACGCTGATCGAGCTCGAGCAAGAGATGTGGCGGGCCAACCGGGAAGGCGATGCGGACTACTACGACCGGGTGCTGCGCGACGACGCCATGGTGGTCAGCAAGTACGGCGTGATGGGCAAGCCGCAGATCGTGCCCGGCGTCCGCGCGAACCAGAACCCGTACCTCAAGACCGACCTGTCCGAGTTCCACGTCATCGAGCTCGACGAGAACAACGCGCTGGTCACATACCGGGCTCAGGTGGTGGCCGAGGTCCAGGGCAACCAGGTCGAGCTTTCGTCGTACGCGACCAGCGTCTACACCCGCGAGGGCGACACCTGGCGGTCGGTGTTCCACCAGCAGACCGCGCTCTGACCGCCACGCGCCGGCGGCCGAACGGTCGCCGGCGCTCCGGGTTTCAGGCGGCCGGGATCGACTCCAGGGTCGCGTCGATGTCACGCAGCAGGGCGGACTTCGGGCGCGCCCCCACCATCGAGGCGACCGGGCGTCCGCCGGCGAACAGGATCATCGTCGGCAACCCCATCACCCGGTAGTTCGTCGGCGTCACGGGGTTCGCGTCGTAGTCCATCTTGACGATCCGCAGCCTGCCGGCGCGCTCTTTCGCGATCTGCTCCAGCACGGGCGCGATCTGGTGGCACGGCGGGCACCAGGCGGCCCAGAAGTCCACCAGTACCGGTACGTCGGACAGCAGGACCTCCTGGTCGAAGGTCCGGTCGTCGACTTCCTGCATAGGTTCAGCTCCTTCGATAGGACTCGGCATCGGCGAGGAGGCCGGCGAGCTTCCCGCGCAACACGGTCAGCTCCGCGATCCGGTCGTCGAGCTCGGCGATGCGGCTCCGGTACGCGGCCAGCGCCGGCGGGCACACGTCGGCCCGGTCGTTACCGGCACGCAGGCACTCGACGAACGGGTACGTCTGCTCCGCGGTCAGCCCGAGCGACAACAGTGCCTTGACCTCGCGGACCACGGCGACGTCCTGCTCGGTGTAGGTCCGGTAGCCGTTCGCCGCCCGGTCCGGCCGGACCAGTCCGCGCGACTCGTAGTACCGCACCGCCCGGACCGTCACCCCGGCCCGCTCCGCCAGGTCGCTGATATGCATCCCACGCCTCCTCCGTACGACGCTAAACCTTGACGCCGACGTCAAGGTCAAGCCTGCCAGGTGCGTAGCCAGTCCCCCAGTGCGCGAGCGCTCGCGTCGACCAGGTCGGGCCAGGCCAGCGCCGACTCGTCGGCACTGTCCGACACGTGCTTCACAAGTTTCAGCGGTACGCCGAAGTGCCGGCACGCGAAGGCCACGCCGTACGCCTCCATGTCGACCAGATGCGCCCGCTGCGCGAGCCGGTCCCGCATCACGGGATCGACCACGAACGTGTCACCCGACGCGAGCACCGTACCGTCACCGCCCGGCACCTCGATCGTCTCGACCGGATCCAGTCCGAGCGAGCGGACCAGGTCGGCGTTCATGTCGTGATTGAGCACCGTGCCCGGCGTGAAGACCCCTGTCAGACCGTCGCGCAACGCACCGGCCGAGCCGACGTTAACGACCGTCAGGTCCCGGGTGTCACGGGTCGCCAGCGCCTGCGCGGTCACCGTCGCCGCGGCCACCTTGCCGACCCCGGTAACGAGGACGTCCCACCCGTGCGGCACGTACCGCGCCTCCGCCCGCGTAGCACTAATCACCAGGTAGCTCGTCACCCTCGTCCCTCCGACGGCCCTTGGCGACGACGGTAGTGCGCGGGTGCGTCAGCTGACGGTGACGGAAGGGGCGCCGGTCTCGCCGTCGACGGGCTGACCCATCTCATCGGCGATCCGCATCGCCTCCTCGATCAGAGTCTCGACGATCTTCGACTCAGGCACGGTCTTGATCACCTCGCCCTTGACGAAGATCTGGCCCTTGCCGTTGCCGGAGGCAACGCCGAGGTCGGCCTCGCGGGCCTCGCCCGGTCCGTTGACGACGCAGCCCATCACCGCGACCCGGAGCGGCACCTCCATGCCCTCCAGTCCGGCGGTCACCTCGTCGGCGAGCTTGTAGACGTCGACCTGGGCCCGGCCGCACGACGGGCAGGAGACGATCTCGAGCTTGCGCTCGCGCAGGTTCAGCGACTGCAGGATCTGCAGCCCGACCTTGACCTCCTCGACCGGCGGTGCGGACAGCGAGACCCGGATCGTGTCGCCGATCCCCTTGCTCAGCAGCGCGCCGAACGCGACCGACGACTTGATCGTGCCCTGGAACGCCGGACCGGCCTCGGTGACGCCGAGGTGCAGCGGCCAGTCGCCGCGCTCGGACAGCATCTCGTACGCCTGCACCATGACGACCGGGTCATTGTGCTTGACCGAGATCTTGAAGTCGTGGAAGTCGTGCTCCTCGAACAGCGACGCCTCCCATACGGCGGACTCGACCAGTGCCTCCGGGGTGGCCTTGCCGTACTTCTCCAGCAGCCGCTTGTCGAGCGAACCGGCGTTGACTCCGATCCGGAGCGATGTGCCGTGGTCCTTCGCGGCCTGGGCGATCTGCTTGACCTGGTCGTCGAACTTGCGGATGTTGCCCGGGTTGACCCGTACCGCCGCGCAGCCGGCCTCGATCGCGGCGAAGACGTATTTCGGCTGGAAGTGGATGTCGGCGATCACCGGGATCTGCGAGTGCTCGGCGATCTCCGGCAGCGCGTCGGCGTCGTCCTGCGACGGGCACGCCACCCGGACGATGTCGCAGCCCGCGGCGGTCAGCTCGGCGATCTGCTGCAGCGTGGTGTTGACATCGGAGGTCAGCGTGGTCGTCATCGACTGCACCGAGATCGGCGCGTCACCGCCGACGAGGACCTTGCCCACCTTGATCTGCCGGGTCTTGCGGCGGGGTGCCAGCACGGGCGGCGGGAGCGACGGAATACCCAGGTTGATGCTCACCAGGCTCCTTCTCGGATCTATCCGTTGAAGATCTTGATCGGGTTCACGATGTCTGCCACGACCAGCAGTACGCCCATCACGACGATGAAGCTGGCCGCGACATAGGCCAGTGGCAACAGCCTCGCCACGTCGACGTACCCGGGATCGGGCCGGTGGAACAGTTTGGCGAAGCCGCGCTTGATCGCCTCCCAGAGCGCACCGGCGATGTGCCCGCCGTCCAGCGGCAGCAGCGGGATGAAGTTGAACAACGCCAGGAACAGGTTCACCGACGCCAGCAGCGAGATCAGTACGGCGATCCGCTTGCCGACGGTCCAGTCCGAGTACGTCGCCAGCTCGCCCGCGGCGCGGCTCGCGCCGACGACGCTCATCGGGCTGTCCTGGTCCCGCTGGCCGCCGGCGATGGACTGGGCGACGCCGACCAGCTTGCCCGGGAACGACCCGAGCGCCTTGACCGTGGCCACGGTGAGCTCGCCCATCTTGTCGACGACGAAGCCGGCGTTCTGCCGGACCGGCACCTGCTCGGGCGAGACGCCGAGGAACCCGACCGAGATGATCTTGTCCGGGTTCTGGGTGTCGTAGACCTGGTTGATGATCGTGCGCGTCTTCAGGGTGATCTCCACCCCGTTGCGCTCGACCACGATCGTGGCCGGTTTGTCGCCGTTCTGCCGGATCAGCGGGGTCAGGTCGGACCAGGCGTTGATCTTGGTGCCGTTGAACGCGATCACCTTGTCGCCCACCTGCAGCCCGGCCTGCTTGGCAGGCGACGCCTTGTCCGCCGGTGCACAGGTCCGGCCCGCGTCCGAGGCCGGGATCACGCAGTCGGTGACCGAACTCACCGTGGTGGTCGGGGTGTCGACGCCGTATATGGTGAACACGCCGGCGAACAGGACGAACGCGATCACGATGTTCACCAGCGGTCCGCCGGCCATCACGATCAGCTTCTGCCACCAGGGCTTCTGGTAGAACAGCCGCGGGGTGTCGGCCGGGTCGACGGTCTCGTACTCGGCGTGCCGGGCGTTGTCGATCAGCGTCTGGAACGGGCCGGTGTTCGCCCTGCGTACCTGGTTGGGCGCCGAGCCCACGGCCGGCGGGAACATCCCGACGATCCGCACGAACCCGCCGAACGGGATCGCCTTGATCCCGTACTCGGTCTCGCCGCGCTTGGTGGACCACACGGTTCGGCCGAAGCCGACGAAGTACTGGCTCACCTTCATGCCGAACTTCTTGGCCGGCAGCATGTGCCCGACCTCGTGCAGCGCGATCGACGCGAGCAGGCCGATGAAGAACAGCACGACACCGATCACGAAGATGAGGCTGCTCATGTCGCTGCGTTCTCCCCTGCGCCGGTCAACTCCCGGGCGCGTCTGCGCGCCCAGTCCTCTGCGGCGAGTACGTCGTCGATGGAAAGGTCCTCTACAGAGGGTACGTGGTGCTCGGTCACCACCCGGGCCACTGTGTCGACGATGCCGAGGAACGGCAGCCGGCCGGTCCGGAACGCCTCGACGCACTCCTCGTTGGCCGCGTTGTACACGGCGGGGGCGGTACCACCCGTCGTACCGACCTCCCTCGCGAGCCGGACCGCCGGGAACGCGCCGTCGTCGAGCGGCTCGAACGTCCATGTCGAGGCCACGGTCCAGTCGACCGGCTCGGAGACGCCCGGCACCCGGTCCGGCCAGCCCAGACCGAGCGCGATCGGCAGGATCATGGTCGGTGGCGACGCCTGCGCCATCGTCGAGCCGTCGGTGAACTCGACCATCGAGTGGATCATCTGCTGCGGGTGCACGACCACGTCGACCCGGTCCATCGGCAGCCCGAACAGCAGGTGCGCCTCGATCACCTCCAGGCCCTTGTTCACGAGTGTGGCCGAATTCACGGTGATGACCGGGCCCATCGCGAAGTTCGGGTGTGCCAGCGCCTGCTCGACGGTCACCTCCGTCAGCTCGGCCCGGCTCCGGCCGCGGAACGGGCCGCCGCTCGCGGTGAGCAGCAGCCGGCGTACCTCGTCGGCCCGGCCACCCCGCAGGCACTGGGCGACAGCGCTGTGCTCGGAGTCGACCGGGACGATCTGGCCCGGCTTGGCCCGTGCCGTCACCAGCGGGCCGCCGACGACCAGCGACTCCTTGTTCGCCAGCGCCAGCGTGGTACCGGCCTCCAGCGCCGCCAGCGTCGGCCGCAGCCCGACCGAGCCGGTGATGCCGTTCAGTACGACGTCGCAGCGGCGCGCGGCCAGCTCGGTCGCGGCGTCCGGGCCGGTGACGATCTTCGGGATCGCGAACTCGCCCTTGGCGTACCCGCGCCGCTGTGCCTCGGCGTAGAACGCGAGCTGCAGGTCCTGGGCGACGGTGGCGCGCGCGACCGCGACCACCTCGACCGAGTGCTCGAGAGCCTGCCGGGCCAGCAGCCCGACGTTGCCGCCACCCGCGGACAGCGCGGTCACCCGGAACCGGTCCGGGTTCCGCGCGGCCACCTCGAGAGCCTGAGTCCCGATCGATCCCGTCGACCCGAGTACGACGACCTCACGTGGCTGCACGGCACCCATTGTTTCAGCCCGGGAGCCAGCTCGTGGCTACGGTTGGGGTATGACCATGGAGCAGCAGCCGGAGCGGCCCCTGCAGCGCGCCAGCGATCATGACCGCGAGGCGGCGGCGGGCCTTGTCCAGGAGGCCCACGCCGACGGCCGGCTCGACATCGGCGAGCTCGACGAACGGCTGACCCAGGTCTATGCCAGCCGGACCAGGCACGAGCTCGAGGTGGTCACCGCGGACCTGGTCCCGGCCGGTCACGGCGGGCCGTCGGACGTACTGACCCTGCGGACGAGCCACTCCGCGCAGCGGCGCAACGGTCAATGGCGGGTGCCGGCACGGATCGTCGCCAACACGAACCATGGCAGCATCCGGCTGGACTTCACCCAGGCGCTCGTACGGCATCGCGAGATCGCGGTCGAGGTGGATGCCAACCACGGTTCGGTGACGATGATCGTGCCGCGCGGCTGGAGCATCGACATCGACGAGGTGTACAGCGCCCACGGCACGGTCCGGAACAAGGCGACCATGCCACTGCCGGGTCTGCCCTCGCTGCGGGTCACCGGACATGCCCGGCACGGCAGCGTAGTCGTCCGCAACCCGCGCCGCCGCCGCTGGTGGTGGCCGTTCGGAGCGAGCTGATGCCGGGTCCCGGGAAGGTGCCCGAACGGATCCGGCTGGCGCTGCACCAGCTTGACCCGCAGCCCGGTGAGCAGATCCTCGAGATCGGCTGCGGTCCCGGTGTCGCGGCCGCGCTGGTGGCCGACCGGATCGGATCCGGCGGTCACCTGGTCGCGATCGACCGCTCGGCGACCGCGCTCGCGCGCGCCCGGGTACGGACCGCCGACCGCGCGGACCGGATCACCGTCGTCCGCACCGACCTGGCCGGCTTCACGGCGGACCGGATCTTCGACAAGGCCTTCTGCGTGAACGTGAACGTCTTCTGGACCGGGTCGGCCGAGTCCGAGCTGAGCGTGTTGCGGAACTGCTTACGTCCCGGCGGGACCTTGTTCATCTGCTACGAGGCGCCCAGAGGCCGCCGGCCGTCCGAGCGCGTCGTGCGGCGAGTGATCAGCGCACTTGCCCGCAGCGGCTTCCTGGTGTCGGCGCGGTCCAAGCCGCTGCTGACGTTCGCCGGCTCGCTCTAGACCGGCGGTCCCAGGAGGTCGGACGGCGTCTCCGTGCGCCCGCGGCGTACGAGGTAGCCGTGCCACAGCAGCCGAGCCGCGGTCGAGCGGTACGGCCGCCAGCGCTCGCCGATCCCTTCGAGTTCGTCGCGGGCCGGTACGACGTCCAGCCGCAGCGCCTCCGCGACGGCGACCTGGAGAGCCCGGTCGCCAACCGGCCACAGATCCGGCCGGCCGAGACAGGCGAGCAGGTACACATCGGCTGTCCACAGGCCTATCCCGGGGAGCTTCATGAGTTCGCGGCGGACATCGTCGTCCGCCATATGCTCCAACGCGTCGAGGTCGAGGTCACCGGTCTCGACGGCCGTCGCCAATGCCCGCAGGTACCGGTCCTTCTGCCGCGACACCCCGTCCAGCCGCAACTCCGCGGGCGTCGTCGCGAGCAGCGGCTTCGGCGCCATCACCCCGATCCGCCGGACGATCTTCCCGTACGCCGCGGCCGCCGAAGCCAGCGAGACCTGCTGTTCGAGCACGAATAACACCAGACTCGGAAACCCGGGCGGTCGCAACCACAACACCGGAACCCCATGCTGCTCGACGAGCGCCGCGAGATCCTCGTCCCGGGCAACCAACTCCCCTATGGCCGCGTCGAAACTCCCCTGATCCACCCGCCGACCCTACTCAGCACCCACCGACATCCAGGGCGATGCGGCGCGGTGTGCCCACCGCTGACGGTGACGTGGCCGGGCAGGCGGGGCGCTACGGTTGCGGAGTGAGTGGAGCGCTGGATCTGATCGACGTCGACTCGCTGCTGACCGAGGAGGAGCGCGCGATCCGCGCCACCGCCCGGCGGTACGCCGACGACAGGCTGCGGCCGAACCTGCCCGGCTGGTTCGAGGCCGGGCAGCTGCCGGCCCGGGAGCTGGCCGCCGAGCTCGGCAAGCTGGGCTTCCTCGGCATGCACCTGACCGGGTACGGATGCGCCGGCACCGGGCCGGTCGCGTACGGGCTGGCGTGCCTGGAGATCGAGGCCGCCGACTCCGGATTGCGCTCGCTGGTCAGTGTGCAGGGCTCGCTCGCGATGTACGCGATCTGGAAGTACGGCAGCGAGGAGCAGAAGAACGAGTGGCTGCCGCGGATGGCGGCCGGCGAGGCGATCGGCTGTTTCGGGCTGACCGAGCCGGACTTCGGCTCGAACCCGGCCGGGATGCGGACCAACGCCCGCCGGGACGGGTCGGACTGGGTGCTCAACGGGTCGAAGATGTGGATCACCAACGGCTCGGTGGCCGACGTCGCCATCGTGTGGGCTCGTACGGACGACGGGATCCGCGGGTTCGCCGTACCGGCCGACACGGCCGGCTTCAGCGCGCCGGAGATCACCCGGAAGATGTCGCTGCGGGCATCGGTGACGTCGGAGTTGGTGCTGGACGACGTACGGCTGCCTGCGGAGGCGATGCTGCCCGAGGCGCGCGGCCTGTCCGGACCGCTCGGGTGCCTGAACGAGGCCCGGTTCGGCATCATCTTCGGCTCGATGGGTGCCGCCCGGGACTGCCTGCAGACCGCCCTGACGTACGCGACCGACCGGGACGTGTTCGACAAGCCGCTGGCCGCGTACCAGCTCACTCAGGCCAAGCTCGCCGACATGGCCGTCGAGCTGAACAAGGGCATGCTGCTCGCGGTCCATCTCGGCCGGCTCAAGGAGCGTGGCGAGCTGCGACCCGAGCAGGTCAGCGTCGGCAAGCTGAACAACGTCCGCGAGGCGATCGCGATCGCCCGCGAGTGCCGCACGATCCTCGGCGCGAACGGCATCAGCGGCGAGTACCCGGTGATGCGGCACGCCAGCAACCTCGAGTCCGTCCTGACCTACGAGGGCACCAGCGAGGTCCACCAACTGGTGATCGGCCAAACCCTCACCGGTCACCCCGCCTTCCGTTGACTCTCTGTGGATAACGCGGATCCTTATACATAGGAATCCCGTATCTATAGAGGCATGGTGACATCTATGGCGAACACGATGATCGACATCGACGAGGACGCCCTGGAGCAGGCACGCCTCTACTACGGGACGACGACCAAGAAGGACACCGTCAACCGCGCCCTCCAGGATGCGGCGGCCCGCCGCGCCGAAGGCCTCAGCCTGCTCGGCAAGTTCCTGCACGAGTCGGTCGACAAGTACGAGCGCATGACCGACGCCCAGAAGGCGGAGTTCTGGGAACGCATGGACACGACCGACTACAAATTCCTCGCCCAGGTCGGCGCGCTCGACGCGCTGGCGGACGAGACGGATACGGAATGACGCATCTGCTCGACACCAGCGCGTTCACGCAGAGCAGGCGGAACCTGGCTGCCGCGAACCGAGTCGACGAGCTCGCGCAGACCGGACGCCTCGCGGTGTCGTCGATCGTGATGCTGGAGATCCTGTTCTCGGCGCAGAACCGCCGCGAGTGGATCCGGTTGCACAAGGC
>JBKPSJ010000262.1:0-12401 GCA_046765875.1 Actinomycetota bacterium | reverse complement strand
GTCGCATTCGCGCTGATGGGAGGTGGACTGGGAGCAGCGTCGGTGGCCTCGACCCATGCCGGTACCGCGGCCGTCGAACCCTCGTACAAGGGTGCGGCCGCCGGCATACTGAGCTCGTCGGCGCAGATCGGCACGTCGTTCGGTCTGGCCCTGGTGGCGCCCGCGGCCGTCGGCGGGACTGCCGGCTATCGCACCGGGTTCGCGATCGCGACAGCGCTGACCGTGTGCGGGTTCGCCGGAGGCTTACTCAGTCCGGGGCGTGACGAAAGGCTTCGGAGAAACCTTCAGCGACCGCCACAACATCAGGCGACTGCATCCGGCCGGGCTGGCCGGCTCAGCAGGAAGGGCTAGCGCGATCAGCAGGCCGATGCCGAGGGGCTGCACGAACGCGGTTACCGGTCCAGGGCCGGGTGGCAGGTCCCGCGCCGCTGGTCGCGGCGTCTGTTGCATACGCATGGCACCTATCCCGCGCTGGCTGGTTGAGGATTGAGCCGCGGAGAGGCGGCACGGGCAGGTGTTTCAGCCCGCCACGCCGAACCAGGTCTGCAGCGCCTGGTGGAGACCGTCGGTGTCGCGGTGCCCGGCGGCGGCGGCCCAGGCCACGTGTCCGTCCGGGCGGACCAGGAGGCCGTCCAGCGGCTGGTCGCTTCGGGCCGCCGTAAGAGCGATCCGGTCGGCCCACCCACGCGTCGAGTATGCCGACCGACTCCTGACCCGGGACCGCGGGTAGCTCCGGCGCGAAGCCGTACCGACCACGCATGATGTGCAGGTCATTGGGGTTGACCTGGGCCGCCTGCACTCGGACGCGCACCTGGCCCGGACCCGGGTCGGGCACCGGGCGTGTCTCCAGCCGTAGCACGTCGACCGGCTCGCCCACGCCGTGCGCGTTGAGAGCCTTCATAGTCGGCATCGGATGGTTCTCCTTCCCGTGTGGTTCTGTTCGATTCGTGTGCTCGGACGCGACTGCCAGTGGGTCTGCTATGCGTCGAGCGAGACCAGAAGGGTTACTTCCTTCCCGCTGTCGCCGGGTGCTCGATCGGTGTACCGCCGGGGCGGTGCGGCGCCGCGCCGGTCGGGCGCAGAAACAACGCGAAAAACAGCCCGACGGCGGCGATCGTCACGGCGATCCATATCGTGTCGTGGAACGCGGACAGGGCGGCATTCGCCACCTGTGGTCGCAGCGTGGCCGGGGCGCTGGACAGACTCCCGGTTCCGTCGATGGCTTGTCGCGGTACTGGAAGGCTCGCGACGTGCGCCGTGACGCGGATCGTGAAGAAGGTGGTGATCAGGCTTACCCCGATCGAGCCGCCCAACCGCTGAGCGACATTGAACACGGTGTTGGCGTCGGCGAGCTGATGCTGCGACGTTCCAACGAGCATGGCCGTGAGCAACGGCTGAATGACCAGGCCCATGCCCAGCCCACGGCCGGCCGTGATCAGCGCGATGACCCACAGTGGAGTCTCGGCGGTGACCGACAGGAGCAGGGCCGTGGTGCCGCCGACCGCGACCAGGCCTGCGATGATCCCCGCCCGCAGCCGGCCGCGTTGTCCGAGCGCCGTGCCGAGCTTCGTGGACAGACCCATCACAATGCCCTGCGGCAGCAGGACGATTCCGCTGGCGACCGGCCCGTGCCCCTGGATGCTTTGCAGCAGCAGCGGCAGCAAGAACAGCACGCTGAACATGGCCACCGCGGTGAGGGCGCACAGCCAGACCGCGAGCGCGGACTGCCGGTTTCGCAGAAGCCGCAGATCGACGGCCGGGTGCGCCCGGCCGCGCGCCCACACCAGGTATCCGACGAACAAGACAACACCTGCCGACCAGAGTGGCCAAGATCCGTCCGACCACCAGCCGCGCACGGGTCCCTGGCTCGTGCCGTACAGCATCAGCACCAGGCCGGACGACATCAACAGCAGGCCGATCGGGTCGAGTCGGGCGCCGCGGTCGGTCTCGTCTGTGAATCCCCGCCGCCGCAGCATGGGCAACGCGAGCAGGGCTGCCGCACCGATCGGCGCATTGATCATGAAGATCGCCGGCCAGCTCCAGGCCGCGATGAGCAAGCCGCCTACTGTCGGTCCCAGCGCCGGACCGAGGAAGAACACGATTCCGGCGGCCGCCGGAATCCTTCCCTCAGCGGCGCCGGCCGGTCCAAACAGCAGATTCATCGACAACGGCACCAAGGGGGCTGCGACCAGGCCCTGCACGGCTCGTGCGGCGACCAGTTCCGGCACGTTCTGCGCGAGCGCGCAGGTCAACGACGCGAGCGTGAACGCGGCCAGGCTGATTCCGTAGATCCGGATCGTGCCGAACCGCCTGGCCAGGAATGAGCTGGCCGGCAGCGTGGCCGCCAGCGCGAGTAGATAACCGGACACCGTCCACTGCACGCCCGTCAGGGAGCCATGCAGCGTCCGGGCGATGTCCGGAATGGCGACATTGACGACGTTGCTGTCGATCATCGACAGCAATGAGCCGGCCATGAGGACAAACAACACGATCGGCGTGAGCCGGGGCGTGCTTGCAGCCATGGTCAGTCCTTCAGGGGCTTGGCCACTGTCCTGTTGACCGCCAGCAGCCGCCGAAAGAACTCGTCGTCACGTACCGGGTCGCCGTGTTCCAACCAGGTGATGATCGCCTGGAAGGTAATGTTCACCGTCATCTCGGCCGCCCACCGGCGCATGGCAGGGTCCGGCTCGATCCGGCGCAGGATCCGCGCACTCTGCTCGATCGCGTCTGCGGTCAGTCTCTCGGCGTACCTGGCGAACTCCGGCTCCCGGGCGGCGTGGCGGAACACAAGCGTGAAGCCGTCCGGGTCGTCCCGGGCCGCCGCGAGCAACTCGCGCAGGGCGCGGTTGCTGCCCTCCGCAGGCACCCGATCGGTCATCCGCTGCACGGTCCGCTCGAGCACCGCCTGGTACAGCTCGCGCTTGCCGATGAAGTCGCGATAGAGCAGAAGTTTGCTGACGCCCGCCGCGGCCGCGATCTCCTCCATCGACGTGCCCGCGTAGCCGGCCTTCACGAATGCCGCGGCGGCGCCGTCCAAGATCCGCTGGGTGGTTTGCGCGCGCCGGCTCATCGCTGACTCCAAAGGTCTACTTTAGAGTGAATCCTAGGAGAGGTTTACTTCAAAGTAAAGGGTCCGGTGCAGACCGTGTGACCGAGAGCTGTCGACAACACCACTGTCGATCCGAGCCGGCGTCGCCTTCCTCGGGAGCGCAGCCCTGATCTTGGATGTCCGTCAAAGCGGGTCAGCCCGGTGGGGCAAGTGCATCAGCATCAGTGCCACCTGATCCTTGGCTGCCACTGCGCGCTCAGTATCAGGTGCGACTGCCGGCTACGCGCTCGTGCCGACGTGCGGATGGCCCGCGGTAGCCGGTGACGAGCACCCAGCATGTGCCGGTGACCATCGAGACCCTTGCCAAGTCGCTCGATCTGTTCTTATCGGCTATTAGGTAAATGAGGTTTTGGGAACGATTTGGCTAGCGGTCGATACCATCCCAGAAGTTGCAGTTCGTGGTATGAACGCCAGTGGCTGTTTGGCTCGTGTCGTTGATGTTCAGATAGGGGTCGGTCCCAACATTGTAGGGTAGCCACGGGGGCAAGTCCGGAATGTGTGGATGTCCCACGGTCGCAAACGTGATCCAGATCTTCGCGATCGTGTCAGACAACGTTTGTTCGGCCGCCGTCCCAGCGTAACCTAGGCCACCCGCGCCGAGCGTGTGGAAGATGAAAGGAAGGTCGGTCGTGTGCACGGCGCCCCTGCCGGCCCAAGGATTCGGGTTTTCGAGCGCATGGGTATTGAGATATCGATAGACGGTCGACGCCGAGGCGAAGGCTTTGGCGATCCTCCGCGTTGGGCAGACGAACTTGAAGTCGGTGGTTGCCGCGATGTAAGCGCGATAGGAGCTCGGGTAGGCGGACGAAGGATATTGGGCAAACACTTGGTCGCCAAGATCTTGGCCGAAGAGCGCATGAAGCTGCGCCGCATAGGCCGTGTCGTCCGGGATGGCCGAGGGGGCGAGAAACGTCCCGAGCTCGTCCTCCGAGTTGCCAATGAGTAACCGCGGAATGTCGGATGACCTACTTAGCGCGTCCAGCGGCGCATCGAATCTGACGTTATCTACTATCGGGTTCCACAGAGAGGGTGATGCGAACGCGCTGGTTGGTGGGGAGGCCGCGACGATCGCGCTCGCCGGCAGCGCGCGCATGCACGCGGCTACGTCCGTCGCACCCGCGCAGCCGGCGTTCTGGACCTCTGTATTGCCCGTGACAAGGGCTTGAGCCAGTGTTTGCGGGCGATCACACTCATGCGAGGTGCCGGACAAGATCAGATTCTTGAGCAAGGAGCTGGCAGCTCGTTGGGTCCCGAGGAAGCAAGCGTCCACGGCTCCGGCCGAGAAGCCGTAGAGGGTCATGTTCTTGGCATCCCCGCCGAAACCGGAAATGTTCTTCTCGATCCAGACGAGGGCGGCCAGCTGGTCCATCACTCCGTAGTTGCCCGAGATGTGATCGGAGTTTTCTTGCGAGAGGGCGGAGTGTGCCATGAACCCGAGTGCGCCCAGACGGAAGTTGACCGACACGAGAACGGCTCCGTGCTCGGCGAAGTACTCGCCGGTCGTATTGAAGGTGGGAATCCCCTTCGCATCAAAGGTGCTGTTGCCGCCGCCGTGGAGAAAAATGATGACTGGAAGCTTCTTGGGAGGGGTCACGGCCGGTCCCCAGACGTTCAGGGTGAGGCAATCTTCATTGCCGATGAACGCGGCCGCTCCTGTCAGCTGAGGGCAAGTATTCCCGAAGGCGGACGCGTTAAAACTCGTCCAGTTCGCATGAGGCCGAGGCGCTCGCCAGCGTAGGTCGCCAACCGGGGGCGCGGCGTAGGGAATCCCGCGATAGACATAGTGATTCCCCTCGAACACGCCGGTGACAGGGCCATTCTCGGTTGGAGCGGTTCCATTGATGATATTCTTCATCGCGACGTTGTCGATTTTTGACGGAGCAGCGTATGTCGCCGTCGGTGCCGCCGCCATCTCGACAGTCAGTGCTGCGATCACACACAAACGAAGTATTCGGCGCATTTGCGCCACCTCCCCTGCCCCTCCGCCAACAAGAACTTCCTCCACCAACGAGGGGGCTTCCCGTGTCACCATACTCGCGAACAACGCCGTGCGATACCCGCGGCACTTAGCGGCATGGATGCATCGAATGGCTGTGAAGGCTCGCTACGCCTAGGCCTCTCCGGCCCTGATGTCGGCCCGTGGGCATGGATCTGGGCATTGAACGGTTGTTAGGCCGTGCTGCCAGAGTCCGCAGGAGTCCTGGCCGGAGCAGGACCGACGCGATCTCGGCCTCGAGGCCGGTTTGGGACCGTCTTGGGAGACCACCGTCGGTGGACGCTCGCCTTGCAGTAGGTCGCGTCGAGGAACACGTACGGGTAGCTTGTCTCGACCGGCGACCGGCGACCGGTCCGGAACGACCCGACCTCGTCGAGGTCGGCGCAGATCCGGCTCACCTCGGAATTGGAGCCGAATCCGCACCTTCTGGTCTGGCGAATGCCTTTGGCGCCAAAAACAACGATGCGCAGGAGCGCCAGATCATG
This sequence comes from Actinomycetota bacterium, assembly GCA_046765875.1. Classification (GTDB taxonomy): domain Bacteria; phylum Actinomycetota; class Actinomycetes; order Propionibacteriales; family Kribbellaceae; genus DASRHY01. Next base: position 6,811 of record JBKPSJ010000262.1, on the reverse strand, counting down.
GAAGCGGACGCGGCGGACCTCGGTGCAGGCGCACAGCTTGACGCTGTCTCCGAGGGGAGAGGGTCACGTGTAACGCGAGTCCGGCTCCAGCGGCCGATGCGATGGCCAGGATGAGGGTGACGGCCGACATGGCATGGTCGGAGGTCTCTGCGCGTCCCGCGTGGGCGAGGGCGAGGTAAAGGCCGCCGAGGGTTGCGATGCCGGCGGCTATGCCGAGCTGGGTGATTGTGGTGATCAGGCCGCTGAGGGTGGGGATGTGCGCGGCCCGGGTCCGGGCGGTTATCTGGGGCGCGAGAGCGCCGAATCCGGCGCCGTGGCCCGCCCCGGCTATCAGTAGCAGTGGTGCCGCGATGGCAGTGGTCCAGCCGGTGCGGACCGCTGCTGTTAGGGCGGCTTCTGCGGCGGCGAGGATGGTCAGGCCGCATACGGGCACAACGGGGTGGAGTCGTTGCGGTAGCCGAGACCAGGTGAGGTTGACGATGGCGAACCCGGCGGCGTAGGTGGCGAAGGTGAGCCCGGAGCGCAGCGGGGTATATCCGTAGGCTTCTTGGAGGTGGAGCGCGATGGTGAACAGCAACGCGCCATAGCCGCCCATCACGAGAAAGACCACCACAAGCCCGCTCTTGACGCCGGCGGGGGCGAGCGCGCGGAGGTCGAGCAGTGGGTGGCCGCCGCGGGTGGTCGCGCCATGCTGGAGGCGCATGAAGGCGGCTAGCGCGGCGACGCCGGTGGCGAGGGTGACCAGTGTCCAGGCTGGCCACTGGTCGGAATTGCCGACGGTCAGCGGCACCACGATGGCCACCAGAGCGATCGAAAGAACCAGGACGCCCGGAATGTCGAGTGGCCGACGGACCGCTGCGCCGGTGGCGGGCAGGGTGCGGCGGGCGGCGATGAACGCCGCGGCGCCAGCGGGAATCTGGATCAAGAACATCAGCCGCCAGGTCAGGCCGAACAGGTTCGTGGTGATGAGCAGGCCGCCGAGGAGCTGACCAGCGGCGACCCCGGCGGCCAGGACCATCGAGTAGAGGGCGAGAGCGCGGGACCGGGCCAGCCCGCTGGAACGGAGCTGGATGAGGGACAGCACCTGGGGCACCATCAGTGCGGCTCCGAACCCCTGCAGGACCTGGCCGGCTACGAGCACCCAGGCAGCCGGCGCGGCCCCCGATAGCGCGGCTGCGGCCGTGAAGACAGCGAGCCCGGAAAGGAACACGCGACGGTGACCATAGTCGCCGAGCCGGGCGCCGGTCATAAGCGTGACTGCGTACGCGAGTACAAAGCCGGAGGCGATGAGCTGCAGTGCCGTACCCGACGCGTGCAGGCCGGTCTGGACCGCCGGGGCGCTGACAGTGACCAGAGCGTCCGCCATCGACGCCATCGCCTGTACGGACAGCAGGACGATCAGTTCAGCTCCCCGTCCGCCACCAGAAAGCCCCGAGGCGGTAGCAGTGTGTGATGGCGCCTTCATCGTCCGTGCCACCTTCCTGTCTCAGTAGTAATATAGAGTTTACTACTGAGAATTCGGTGGCGCTATGGTGTGCGTCAGCGGCGCGGGACTGACGGCAGGTTGCGACTGGTAATGACTGATCTCGATCTGGTGGTCGAGCTGATCAACACGGTGTGGGTGCTCGCCGATCCGCCCGACTCGCTCAGCGACACCAGCGTCTATCGCGACATCCTCATAGACGCAGGTGAGACCCACCTCGCCGATGAACTCGCCTATTCAGACCTAGGACGCCTGCGCGCCCTGCGGGAGCAGCTCCGCGCCGTGTTCCACGCCGACACGGCTCAGGAGGCGGCCACCCTGGTCAACTCACTCCTCCAGGAGAATGCCGTGGTACCGCAGCTCGCCTCAGGCCACGACGGAAACCTCTCGCTCACCTGGGCCGCACGGCGTCGCGGGTACGACGCACTCGCAGCCCGGCTCCCCGCCGCCCTCGCCACGCACCTCGCCACCCACGGGTTAACCCGGCTCGGCATCTGCGCGGCCCCGCCCTGCACCTGTGTCTTCGTCGACCGGACCCGGCCGGGTACCCGCAAATACTGCTGCGACCAGTGCAACGACCGCGCCGCAGCCGCCGCGTACTACCGGCGCAACCGTCCGTTCAAGCGAGCCTGATCACCCGCGGTATTGGTTCGATCCTCATAGCGCCCGATCAAAGATGATTATCTACCGGCCGACCACTGGCTCTAGATCGAATCAAGGCCGTGTGGCCGTCCGCGGACAGGAGCGGCGGGTATGGCTCGGGTCTGGCACGATGCGGAGCTTTGACCGGGCTGTGTCGGATCGTGCAGTGAGCTCAAAACGTGATGATCTGGCCGTCGTGGGCCCGTTCGAAGGGGGAGTCGGCTTCGTGGGCCAGCATGTTCGGGCTCATGTGGGTCAGGACGATCCGGCGGCAGGTGAGTCGGTCGCGTTCGGCCAGCAGCCGCCGGTGGCTGAGGTGGTACGGCACCTCGCGGTCGAAGACGTAGGCCTCGCAGACGAAAAGGTCTGCGTCACGGGCCGCCTCCACGAGACTGTCGGTCCAGGCCGTGTCGCCGGAGTAGGCGATGATGGTGCCGTCGTGGTCGATGCGAAGCGCATATGCGGCGGTCCCGCTCGGGTGGTCGACAGGGTAGGCGCGCACCGACACCGGCCCGACCTGCTCGTCGACGCCGGCGGGCAGTTCGATGACGGTGGTGTCGAATCGCCGTCGCACCTGGGTCGAGCCGGGGAACATGACGTCCAGGGCCGCCGCGAGACGCTCACGCGTGCCCGGTGGTCCAGCGACGACGAGCGGCCGCTCGCGTCGGCTGAACTGCCCGTCAAGCACCAGGAAGGGCAGGCCGCCGAAGTGGTCGCCGTGCAGGTGGCTGAGCAGCACCCACCCGACGGTGGCCGGGTCGATCCCGGCCTGCTTCAACCCCACGAGGCTCGTCGCGCCGCAGTCGAGCAGCACACCGCCCTCGGGCGTGGGCAGGTGGAGGCAGGCCTGCAGCCGGCCGCCGCTGCCGAACGCGTCGCCCGATCCCACAAAACGCAGCTCCATCAGCGCTCGATTCGTACGCCGACCCCGGATGCCTGCTGTCACCAAAGCAGTGCCATGTGGACGCGCGGCCCGCCTTGTCGATCGTACGCGGGGCCAGACCGGGGTTCACCGGTTCCTCCGTTCGATCGGGTTCGGGCGGCGTCACTTGTCTGCACCGCGGTCCTGCCAGCGCATCGCCACCGCATCGCCGACGGACCGGCGACGGACCCGTGCCGGGGTTAGCCGCCGGTCGGCGGCCGTCTGTCCTGGTCGGCCGGCCGAGGACTGGCGCTCGGTGCGGTGGCCGGCCAGACCCGGTCCCGCCCGACATCGGCGCTGAACATGATCGACACGTCGACCAATTCGATCGTCGGCTCCACCCCGAAGTCACGAAACACCTGGACCGGGACCGGCACGTCGTGCGTGGGCCTGGTCTGCCGCGCCAGCGCGCCGTCGACGAGCACGAACACCGACCAGCGGCCGCCACCGTGGTGGACGAGCATGCACTGCTGCACGTACGGCTGGCTCATCACCCGCTCGCTGACCATCGTGCGGAACGCGACCTGGAACTCCTCGGCGCGGGCGGCCTCGACGCTGCCCGACGTGATCATCATCTCCTGCGCCATCACATCTCCCAGACCCGCATGGCCCGACCGGATGGCCGTACCCGGCCCTATCCTCCCCTCGCCCCGCCCCCGCCGTCCACGCCCGACCGCTGGCCGACCCCTTTTCGCTACGACGCGCCGTTCTCGTGCTTGTCCTAGGCCGCGTGCGATGTCCAGGGTTCGCGACCGCGGCGACGAGAAGAGCCGGGTCGGCCATTAGACGCGCGGACGCACACCTTGAGCCTCTTCGGTGAGCCGGCTCGCCCGCCACGCCGCTACCGGTCAATATCCCGGCGGCGCGACAGAGCTGGTCGTTGCGGGGGTCATTGTCCAGGCCTGGTTTCACCGTGGGGTGCAAGGTGGAGTTCGGGCGAGGTTGCGGTCGGCGTCGGCAAAGGCGGTGAGGTGGGGTGGGGCCGCGCGCCAGGCGGCGACCCACATTGTCTGGGCGTGTGCGTTGTCCATGGCACCGGCCTTGTGGGCGGCCATCATGGCCAGGTGTGCCTGCCAGTCGTGGGCCGCTGCGTGACCGGCCGCGATCGCGGCGCCCAGTGCGGTGAGGCGGTGCCGGCATGCGGCGCCTCTTGTCCCGACGGTGTTGGTGCATCCGCCGCGGGCTGCCTGGTGGGCGGTGGTGGCCGCAGTCAGGTGTTGGAGGTCAGTCGGTCCGGCGAGTCGGGTGCGTTTCCAGATTGCCTTCGTGGTGGCCTGGTCGATCCGCCCGGCCAGGAGGTCGGTACGGGCCTGCACGTGCTCGCGCCAGTGGTCAACGGCAACCCGGGCCGCGGCCAGCTCGGCTTCGGCGGCGCCAACCTCGACAGCGCACCCGTCGGCCGGTTGCGCTGGTGTGGATGGCGTCGGGCTCGCGTTGTGTTGCACCCGTGCCGTCCCCGCTGAGGGTGACGGTGACGACGCAGACGCAGCGCCCGCAGTGCCGGCCCGGGATGGCTCAGACTGGTTGTCGTTGTCGCCGAACACGCTGAAGACAACGTACGACACGCCAACCAGTGCCAGCGTTGCCCCTGCCAGTACTAGCAGCGGCGGTGTGTGAGCCGATTTCGACCGGCGTGCGCGTGCCATCACAACCTCCCACCGATCGGAGCCGGCAATTGAGGTCAATCGAGGTCAATCGAGATGGTGCCACGTCGCACCGGGTGATGGAACGACCGTGGGGATCGCCGTAGACAGTGGCCTCGGACCTCCGAGGGGATTCGAGTATGGGTGCAGGGGGTTGCGTGATGCCGCGATGGCGGCCGGCCACTCCACGCACCGGTGCACCGGTCCCGGCTTGGTGGGAGCGCTCAGGCAGGGATGGCAGTGACGACAAGGTTGTGGTCGTAGCGGCCGGTGCTGGGATCGAACCGGCCCGCGCAGGTGATCAGGACCAGCCTGTGCGGTGTGCGCTGGTTGAACGCGTCGGCTGAGGTGGACAATGCCCGAGCGGGCACGGATCGAAGGGTGCTGACGCGGTAACGAGCCTTGCGCAGGTTGCCGGCGATGGTGACGATCTGGCCCGGCCGCACAGCGAATAGGCGGGTGAAGAAGCCCGGTTTCCCGGTCGGTGAGTCGAGGTGCCCGGCGATGACGGTCGAGCCGAACGGATCGCCGGCCTGGGCGCTTCCGTCCCACCAGCCGACATGGTCGACACGCGCGGGCAGGACCAGTGCTCCGCCGACGGTGCGGACCGTGACCACTGGTGCGGACCTATCGGGCCCGAGCCAGATCCGCGTGGGTACGAATCGCGCAGGCCGCACCGTCCCAGCGCCGTCGTCCTCGGTCGGGACAGTCCTCGTGCCGCGACCGCTTGGCGAGCCGGCGGTGTCGGTGGTGCCGACGGCATGATCGGTGCCCAACTCGGTTGGAGCCGGTGGTGTGGCCCGACCACCGCCGCCGGAGTCGACCGTGGTTGGCTTGACCGTTCCCCTGCGCGGCAGTGCCAGCCGGTGCACGACTCGGCTCACGCGGCCGGCCGCGATGCTTCCGACGGCGAACACTCGCGTCAGGAACCCCGGACGGACCGCGACGGTGGCCATCTGCATGATCGGTGGTCCGGTGGCCCCGGTGGGGACGATGGCGATCTTGTAGGTGCCTGCCGGCACAACAAGGTTGAGCGCCTCGCCGTTGGCGATGTTCGCGAACCGCACCTGGCCGTTGACCGTGATGTCGGCGGGTGGGACCGTCGCGGTATCTGCCACCACCAGGACGCCCTTGCCTGGGGGAACGCCGGTGAGGGAGTTGGGGAACGCTGTCATCGTGGCCGGGGCGTTGACCCCTGCCGGGCCGTGGACGACGACGTCAAGGCTTCGGTCCGGGTTGACCCGGAACTCGTGGTCGAGCAGCAGTTCGTCGTGGAAGCGCGCGGTGAGCCGCCGGGTGCCGGTTGGAATATTGAGCGGCCCGACAACCGTCCCCGGCCTGGCGGCAACGGCGACCCGACGACCGTCGATCGCCAGGTCTACCGACCTGTCGGTCAGGCCCTGGACCAGATACACGATGCCGGCCGGCTCTGCGGCCACCAGCCCGATGGGCGGCAGGCCGGTCGTAGCCCACACGGCAACGACCAGCACAACGACCGCGACCTTGCGGGACCACGCCTCCTGCTCAGCATGCGATTGCATGAACGCCCTCCGCGGACTGCGGCCGCTTTCCTCGTAGCGTTCAACGACGCGAAACCTGAATGGTCACGAACCAACCCCGCCCGCAGGCCAGGGCAAGCGTTCGCCGACTATCTGGGTGAGGTCTCGTTGGCGATCCGAACTCGGAGCTGCTGGCGGGTAGCGAAGTCATTGCTCGTCGACAGTGTCAGAACATTCTCGGCCGGTGCGGGGCGGGGCACAGATCGGATCGCTGGCCTGGCGCCGAGCAGACTGCAGGAGGTGGCATTGGCTGAGCGGGATGAGGAACTGACCTTCGCCGGGATCGCTACGGTCGATGGGCAGGCGGATCCGCCGATGGCCGCCGGCACCGCGAGGTCATCGAGCGCAGCAGCGACGCCGCGAGTCGAGCACGTGCGTTTCGGGGGACGCCCGCCGGTCCCGAATCCGGACCCGAACGGCGTCGCAACTCGCGCCTGACGGAGACACCTGACAAAGTGAGCAGATGCTGAATCAGGTGGCCGACGGCGTCTGGGTCCGGCAGAGCGAGTGGGTCTGGAGCAATGCCATCGTGGTGCACGGGGAGGGTGGGTTGATCCTGGTC
>JBKPSJ010000261.1:0-3806 GCA_046765875.1 Actinomycetota bacterium | reverse complement strand
AGTTTATGGATCATGCATTGCGAGACGAATTGCAATCCATTTCTCAGGTATTTCTCAGCTGCATTGCTTCGAGCACGGATCAAATCCTGAGGAGCCTGGACGGAACATGCGCTGGCGCGTACGAAAGCGAATTTGCGCCCGCGATCTGCGGAGCTCCAGCAGCTACCTTTACTGACCGGTCAGCCGGCAGAGAGAAAGGAGTGCGCCATGAGGCGCTTCTTACCCATCGCTGCTATCGCCTTTGGGCTGGGATTGGCACTCGTTCTGTCCGGCGACGCCACGGCCACGCCTGGGTCCGGCACGACAACACAGACTGTCGGGCGGGCCACCATGCCCGCCGCTCACCTGAACTCCGGTGACTTCACACTCCGCCATGACTGATGCAGACGCGGTCACGATTGTCGTCACCTTCGCCCCCGGCGGCACGACGGGGTGGACTCACACCCCGGTCCCGTCGTCAACCTCGTCACATCCGGAACACTGACCTACTACCGGGGCGAGGCCCGGCCTGTGCAGCGCACCGCTACTCCACGGGCCAAGGTTTCTGGGACCAGGGCGGCGATGTGCACATCGTGCGCAACGAAGGCACAACCTCCGCGATACTAGTGGTGACCTTCCTGAACGTCCCGCCCGGAAGCGCTCCGCGTATTGACGAGCCCAACCCATGCAACTGCTCCTTCTGATCGAATGCCGGGACCCATGAGCCCTGCGGACGGCCTAACACCTGTTTCCGGCAGCAGTCCTGGGTCGGATGTCCGTGGACGTCGCGTGCCGGGGATCGAAGGTTCCCGCACATTGCTGTGGGTTGGGACGCTGCATAGTGCCGCAGAAGTCACAACAAGACGAGCGGACCCACAACCTGGCACGCACGACTCGGCTGGCGGGCGTGGCCAGCCGTCCACACCAGCCACTTTCGTACCAGGCGCTAGTCGGCGCGGAGTAGTTGAGGCAGCGAGTCGGTGCGGACGCGCGACAGGTTCGGGGTGACCGTGGGGCATCCTCGATGCGGGCTCTCCCTCCGCCGCCAGCTACAACGTCGTTGCTGTCAGCACCTATTGCGATCGCGGTAGGCCGTGCCGCCAGGGCTCCGCGGTGGTTCATCTGGCGCCGTCCGCGGGGTCGTTGCTGAGGAGGGCGGCCTGACGGTTGAGGGCGGTGAGGAGTTGCTGGGCGGCCGGCTGGGTCCATCGCCGGCGGGGTTGGTATGCGCCGACGTATCGGGTCGGCCTTGCGGTAAGCGCCAGCGCGCGGACGCCGGGGTGGTCGGAACGGGCCAGGCGGGGGATGAGGGCGACGCCAGCGCCGGCGCTGACGATCGCGGTCATGAAGCGGTAATCGCTGGCGCGGCAGGTGACGTTGGGCCGGAATCCGGCGGTGGCGGCGAGGGCGTCAAGGACGGCGCCGGTGTCACCCCATCCTTGCACCCAGCGGTCCTGGGCGAAGTCGGACAGGGTCACCACACGTCGGCGGGCGAGTCGGTGGGTGGCGGGCACGAGCAGCTGGAGGTGGTCGTCAAGCATGTTTGTGTACGTGCCGGGCCCGGCGGTGGTCGTCCAGTGCCCGGGCGGCCGTCGGGTGTGGAAGTGATAGACCAGCGCAAGGTCGGCGTCGCCTGTACGCAGGTGGGCCAGGGCTTCGTCCGGTTCGGCCTCGACCACGGTGATCTCGACGTCTGGCCGGGCGGCCCCGAGCTGGGTCAGCGCCGGGACGAGCAGGGGTTCGGCGGCACTGGGAAATGTTGCGATGGTCAGGGTTCGCGGGCCGCTTTCGCGCAGTTCGCGCAGTTGTTGCTCGGCTGCCTGCAGCTCGGCGTGGACCGCATCGGCCGCGGCCGCGAGCACGCGTCCGGCCTGGGTGAGGGTGACGCCACGGGTGCTGCGTTCGACTAGCTGGGCGCCGGTGCTGCGCTCGAGCGCGGCGATCTGCTGGGACACCGCGGACGGTGTGTGATGCAGTGCGGCGGCGGCGCCGGCGAAGCTGCCGGCGTGCGCGACGTGCCGCAGAACGGCCAGCCGGTGCGCATCGATCATTAGTTTTCCTAACGGCGACGTGCCCAATCTATCACTTCCGCTGCTGTCGACCCACCCTCACCGTGGAGCCATGCGAGATGCGATGAGCGGCCCGATAAGCGGTGCGATCAGCGGCCCGTCCGGCCTAACTGAGCGAACCGGCGCGGCCCTAGCCGGCGGTGCGGTGCTGCTGGTGGGCGGTTCGGTGGCGGCGTCTAGTCTGCTCGCGGGTTACCCGTTGCTGGGTGGTCAGGCGCTGCGGTACGTGGCGGCAGCAGTGCTGCTGGCGGCCTGGGCGCGGCTGCGTGGCCGGCCGGTGCCCAGGCCTGCCGGCCGGGACTGGATCTGGCTGACCGGCCTGGCCGCGGTCGGCATGGCCGGCTGCAGCGTGGGTCTGGTAGCGGCCACCCGCGCCGCCGACCCCGCCGCCGTCGGCGTCGTGATCGGCGCGGCACCACTGCTGATTGCCCTTGCCGGTCCGCTCGCCGCCGGATCTCGACCATCGGGGCGGACGTTGGTAGCCGGTGTCGTTGTCGCGGCGGGCGCGGCGGCGGCCCAGACAGGCGGCGGGATGGGGCGGGCCTGGAGCGGGCTACTACTGTGCATGGCCACGCTGGCGGCAGTGGCCGCCTCGTCCCTGCTGGCCACACCGCTGCTGCCCAGGCTCGGGTCGCTGACGGTCTCGGCCTACTCCTGCGGGCTGGCCGCGGCGCAACTGTTCGCCGCCGCCGCCCTGGTCCAGACCGCGGGCGGACCACCCGTCCTTCGTGCGCCCAGCGCGACCCAGCTAGCCGCGCTGACCTACCTGGCAGTCGCGGTCACCGCCGTCGTGGTCGTGGCCTGGTACGCGGCCGTCGAGCGTCTTGGCGTCGCCCGGACCGGCCTGTTCAACGGGCTCATCCCCGTCACCTCCCTGGCCGCCGTCGCCGTAGTCGGCACGGGCAGGATCACCATGCCCCTGATCCTCGGCTCGATCGCGGTACTCGCCGGCATCCTGGTCGGACTGACCGGCCCGCAGAACACACCGCTCGCCCCCGTATCGCGGCGCCAGCCTGGCGCCGTTCGCCCCGGTGCTATCAGCGGCAGGCTCCGGGCGGGATCGCAGGTCTCGGGCCTCACCAGTGATGAGCAGCTCCACTAGCTCAAGGCGTCATCCGTTGCGAGGCCACCTTTCCAGTCCCCTGCCGCAGGTTGAGGTGACATTGCCAACAACCACCTATGACCGCCCACCGAGTGGAGCTCAGCCTCGACGTGCGACCGGACTACTGGCCTGAGGCATCGAACCCTGGGGTCATGGGTCCGATGCCAGTAGCAATGCCCACCGTTCGGAAGGTTGCGGAAGGTTTGCGGAAAGGTTCGCGCAAGCAGTGGCTGTCACGGTCGCCTCATCAGCGAGCGTCACCATCGAAGGGATAGTTATGTCATCGAGAAATATCCATATCCACCGTGCCGGTCACGAGGCCTTCAACGACAGGGCCTTCGACGCCATGACCAAGGAGTACGCCGACCACATCGCGTGGACCGACCACGCACAGGGCCGCACGTTCCGGACCACCCAGGAATTCAAGGACGACTTCCTGCCTGGGTGGGTCCGGGCCTCCTCCGACATCCGGATCACCGATCCGCGCTACCTCGACGCCGGCACGGCGGCGGTATGTATGTTCACCGTCGCCGGCACCCACGACGGACCGCTAGGACCGTTCCCCGCCACCGGCAGACAGTTCGTGTTGGCGCTTTGCGAGCTCTGGCACTTCGACCCCAGTGGCCGGGTAATCGGTGGTGACCTCTATTACGACC
>JBKPSJ010000260.1:0-7676 GCA_046765875.1 Actinomycetota bacterium | reverse complement strand
GGCCTCGTTCTCGAGCTCCTCCGCCTTCACCTCCGCCTTGGCCCGCAGTTCGCCGGCACGCGCTTCGGCCGCCTCCGCCCTCGACTCCGCCTTCGCCCGGATCGCGTCGGCCTCCGCCTCGGCCTGTCGGCGCAGCGAGTCCGCGGCGGCCGAGGACTCGACGGTCCGGCGTTTGGACAGCGTCAGCCCGATCCAGGCGAGCAGTCCGGCGATGAGAAGCCCGATTGCGGCCAGGCCCACGGATGTGGCGACAGGCATCGGCGTCTCCCCTCTACGAGCGCGCGGTCAGGCGCGGCACAGTCAGCGGTCGGAGGGATCGCCTCGGCGAAAGCGGTACGCCAACCGGCACCGTTCCGGAAGAGCGGTGCCGGTGGTTGTGCGAACGGCCCCGGCCGGTGCCGGGGTCACCAGGTGGTGCGGCAGCGGTGCTGCCGTGTCTTCTTCTCCTGAGTGCTCCGTCGAGCGTCGTGTGTCAGTGTGTACGCCGGCCCGCCGACCGGCGTGAGTTCTTTGGTGACGAGCGGAGGCCCGCTCGGTCGTTTGCTATGAGCACCGCCTTTGCGGCGGGGTGATCCCTTCTTGAATCCGAGGCTAAGCGTGGGTATCCACAGGGTCAAGGAGGCTGTGGCCTGCGGCTTCTCGCGCCGCTCCATTGTCACGAACGGCGTTCGTTGAATCCAAGTGGTTGCGCAATCGAGTTTGAAATCGCGCGTTGTGAGCACTTGAGCGCACGGGGCTGCGGTGTTAGCGTCCGGACGACTCATAGCCTGACCTCGCAGGAGATGTTCCTGATGCGTGTGCTCGCCGTCGCGGTCGCCCTTGTATCGATGGTTCTCGGAACGGCAGGGCCCGCCGCGGCCGCTACGCCGGCCTCCGGGACGAACCCCGCGCCGGCGCTGGTGCCGGCCTTGCGGGAGTGGACCGGTGCCACAGGTGTGCTCACTGTGAACCCGAAGTCGCGGATCGTCGTCGGCTCCGCCAGCCTCAGCGACGAGGCGGACCAGCTCCACAGCGACATCGCCGCGATCACCGGTTTCGACCTGCGGGTCGCCGAAGGCACGCAGGCCGCGAACGGCGACATCTTGCTGTCCGGCCAGCGCGCCCAGATCGATCCGGAGGGATACGTACTCGACATCGGCGACCATGTCGAGCTTCGCGGAGGCAGCGACGCCGGCGTCTTCTACGGCACGCAGACCGTGCTGCAGATCCTGCGTACAACTGCCGGCCACCGCTCCCTGCCGCACGGACAGGCACGTGACTGGCCGCAGTTCCGTGAGCGCGGACACCTGCTCGACGTCGGCCGGAAGTACTGGTCGCCTGACTACATCCTGCAGACGATCCGGCAGCTCGGGTATCTGCACCTGAACACGCTGCAGCTGCACTTCAGCGACAACAACGCGTTCCGGCTCGTCAGCGACAAGTACCCCTACCTGGCGGCTCCCCAGGCGTACACGAAGGCCGACATCCGCCAGTTCGAGGCGGCAGCCCATCGGTACCACGTGAACATCATTCCCGAGATCGAGATGCCGTCCCACGCCGCCGCGGCGATCAGGGCCAGGCCCGAGCTCGGCTTCTCCTGTTCGTCCATGGCCGGCTCGACCCTCGACGTCACCAAGGCCGAGGCACGCCAGTTCGCCCGTGACCTGATCAACGAGTTCGCCCCACTGTTCAGCGGACCAGAGTTCCATATCGCCACCGACGAGTACCCAACCGCGGACCCGCAGTCCAAGTGCCCCGAACTGGTGCAGTACGCACAGCAGCACGGCTTCGCCACCCCGTCGGACGTGTTCGTCGACTTCATCAACGACATGAACCGCACCGTCCGCGCGCACGGCAAGAAGATGGTGATCTGGAACTGGTGGGACGTCGACCAGAGCCCGACCACCAGCCCGGACAAGAACATCAAGGTCGAGGCATGGACGACCTCCGCCGAGTCCGGCGGTGACCACAGCCCGCAGAAGTACCTCGGTATGGGCTACGAGGTCGTCGTCTCCCCCAGCGACACGCTGTACGTCACACAGGGCTTCCCGCTGCTGCCGAACCCGCAATACCTGTACGAGGAGTGGCAGCCGCTGGAGCACCCACGACTGGCCGGCTACCAGATCTCGGTCTGGTCCGACAACGCCATCGACCGTCCGGAGAGTTCGTTCGACGCGTACCTGCGCCGGCCCGAGGAGGTCCTCGCCGACCGCACCTGGGGTGGGCCACGGCAGGGCACTGTCACCGACTTCTACGCTCGTGCCGACGCGATCGGTACGCCACCCGGCGTTACCGAGTACGCATTGCCCGGCAAGCTGTCCGGCACGCCGTACGGTACCAATCCGTACGAGACAACCAGCACCTACGACAAGGCGTACGACGGCGACCCGATCACGTACTTCCTCAACGCCGACCCCGACGGCGGCTACACCGGCATCGACCTCGGCGCGGGCAAGGAGTCGGCCGTCTCGCTGGTGCGGTACTTCGCGACACCCGGCGACCAGAACCTCGACCGCATGGTCGGCGGCCGGTTCGAGGGCTGCACCACCGGCCCGACAAGCGGATGCAAGACGCTGGCCACTGTCTCGGCGCGTCCGGACTACGGCTGGAACGAGCAGCCCGTCTCCGACACCGGAAGCTATCGCTGGCTCCGGTACGTCGGACCGGACGGCGGGTACTCCAGTGTCGCCGAGATCGACTACGTCGCTCCGTCCGCCGACGTCACCGTGCACGCACCTTCGTCCCTGCGGCAGCTCGGCGACAACGAAGTCTTGGTGGATTACCTCAACACGTCCGGCCGCCCGGTGTACGACGTACGGCTGGATCTGAACGCATCGGCCAACCAGGACCGGGCGGCGCGTTCGCTGCGCCCGGTCGGACCTAGGCAGTTCTCCGTTGTGCAACCTGGCCAGACGGTGTCGTCGCGCTGGCGGACGGACCTCCCGCTGTCGGCCGCGACCGGCGTCTACCACCTGGTCGGCCACGTCGCGTACCAGGCTCAGCCGGGCTCGGACCAGCCGATCCTCGAGTCGGGCGGCTTCGCCCGGTCGTCGCTGGGCCAGGCCGTGGAGACCAAGCTCGACCCGGCACTGGTTGCGCTCGACCCGGGTGACTCCGCTCAAACGCAGCTGGAGTTCACGAACCATGCCGCGCGTCCGGTGACCGTTGCCTGGCACGAGGTGCGGACACCGTCGAGTGGCTCCGACTACACGGTCGCGCCGTCCAGCGGGTCTTTGGTCGTGCCCGCCGGTGGTTCTGGGTCGGCGACGCTGACCGCCTCGGCGGCCGCGAACGCCTCTGACATCACGCGTCCGCTGCGGCTTGATCTGAGCGCGACGGCCGGTGGTGGACCGCAGACGCAGCTCGGCTCGCTGGACCTGCGCATCCGCAGCAAGTCGCATCCGTACCTGTCCGACCTGGACTGGATCGAGGCGACCAGCGAGTGGTCCACCGTGACGCGCGACACCTACATCGGCAGCACCGATCCGATGACCCTGAACGGCGTCCGGTACGCCAAGGGTCTCGGCACGGCAGGCAACTCGCGCATCTCATACGACGTGGGCGCCAAGTGCACGCGGTTCACCGCGACCATCGGCATCGACGACGCCGCCGACTTCACCACCGACGGCGGAACCTCGCACTTCTTCGTCCAGGTCGACGGGCAGCAGGTGTACGAGAGCGGCCTGATCACCCGTGAGACGGTCAAGTCGATCGACCTCGACATCACCGGTGCGCACACCCTGTCGCTGGTGACCGACAACGCCGGCGATGGCTTCGACCACGACGCCAACGACTGGGCCGACGCCCGGATCCAATGCACCCCCTAAGGCCCTGCTTTCGTACACCCCCCGCCCGAGCCGCCCCCGTGGCTGCCGCGCTGAACAGCGCGGCAGGCTCACCCGTCGATCGTAGGTTCCTCGGCCTCGACACCCGATTCGTCCACCATCGGCAGCTCGTCGTCGGCAGCCGCCAACTCCTCGCGGATGACGGTCATCGCCAGACCGGCCGGGTACCCCTTGCGGGCCAGCATCCCGAGCAGCCGGCGCATCGCGGACTGCCGGGCGACCGGTCCGTCCGGCGGCTTCATCGTGCGGAGCTTGCGCCGCACCAGTTCGCGAGCGGTCTCCACCTCACGGTCCGGGTCGAGCTCGTCGACGGCCTCGCGGACCACCTCGTCCTCGACGCCGCGGTGCCGCAACTCGTGCGCCAGCGCTCGGCGGGCGAGTCCGCGGCCAGTGTGTCGCGACTCCACCCAGGCGGCGGCGAAGGCGGCGTCGTCGATCAGCCCGACCTCGCCGAACCGTTCCAGCACCCGGTCGGCCACCTCGTCCGAGATGCCCCGCTCAGCCAGCGTCCCGGCCAGCTCCGCGCGGGTGCGAGGCTGGCCGGTCAGCTTGTTCAGCAGGATCGTCCGCGCCGCCGACTCCGGGTCGACATCGGCGTCCAGCTCCGGATCCGCTGGAGTGGACGGGTGGTCGGCTCCGAGCCGACGGCCTCGGCGCGGACCCGAGCGAGTCCGCCGTCGGTCAGAAGTCGACATCCGCCTCGTCGGCCGCGTCCGCCGGCTTGTCCATGGCCGCGCCGACGCCCATCTTCTCCTTGATCTTCTTCTCCAGCTCGTCGGCGAGGTCGGGGTTGTCGCGCAGGAAGTTGCGCGCGTTCTCCCGGCCCTGGCCGAGCTGGTCGCTGTCGTAGGTGAACCAGGCGCCCGCCTTGCGCACGAAGCCCTGCTCCACGCCCAGGTCGAGCAGGCTGCCCTCGCGGCTGATGCCCTGGCCATACAGGATGTCGAACTCGGCCTGCTTGAACGGCGGGGCGACCTTGTTCTTCACCACCTTGACCCGGGTCCGGTTGCCGACGAAGTCCGAGCCGTCCTTGAGCGACTCGATCCGGCGGACGTCCAGCCGGACCGAGGCGTAGAACTTCAACGCCCGCCCACCAGTCGTTGTCTCAGGACTCCCGAACATCACACCTATCTTCTCCCGGAGCTGGTTGATGAAGATCGCGGTCGTGCCCGAGCCGTTGAGCGCGCCGGTCATCTTGCGCAGCGCCTGGCTCATCAGCCGGGCCTGCAGGCCGACGTGGCTGTCACCCATCTCGCCCTCGATCTCGGCGCGTGGCACCAGTGCGGCCACCGAGTCGATCACGATGATGTCCAGCGCGCCGGACCGGATCAGCATGTCCGCGATCTCCAGCGCCTGCTCACCGGAGTCCGGCTGCGAGACCAGCAGCGCGTCGGTGTCGACACCCAGCTTCTGCGCGTAGTCCGGGTCCAGCGCGTGCTCGGCGTCGATGAACGCCGCGATGCCGCCGGCACGCTGCGCGTTCGCCACCGCGTGCAGGGCGACCGTCGTCTTACCCGAGGATTCCGGGCCGTAGATCTCCACCACCCGGCCGCGCGGCAGGCCGCCGATGCCGAGTGCCACGTCGAGCGCGATCGAGCCGGTCGGGATCACGTCGATCGGTGCGCGCCCCTTCTCGCCCAGCCGCATGACCGAGCCCTTGCCGCACTGCCGCTCGATCTGCGTCAGGGCGGTCTGGAGCGCCTTCTCCCGGTCTGACGCCGTACCCGCTGCTGCAGCCATGCCACCTAACCCATCTGTTCGGGGCCGCGGGGCGGCCCGGAGGACTCGTTCTCGCTGGAGACGGTATGGGTCGCGTCGGACAGTTTGCGGATCGATCCGTACGGTGTGGATAACCCGGCCCTCGGCGTACCGGAACCGACACTATCCCGAACACTTGTTCGAACCGGGAAGACACGCCGGGGGAACCTGTGGTCGACCTCCCCGACTCCGCCGTCGCTCTCAGCTCGGGCTCGGAATCACGCCGTACCCGCAGCCGCCAGTCGGAAGGCCGAGCCGGACCGGTGGGTACCGACGTGGCTCGGAGCACACGCTGCATTGATGCGGAGTAAGGGATTCCAAGCACGGCGCACCGAACGGAAGGATTGTTGTCATCCGCAACCATTTCACCTCAGGGTCTTCCCTGATGTGACCAGGGGTGCCCCGGATATGCGTTGACTGTCCGATGGGATCACCCGCAGGCTTGGGTCGGGGCTAAGTGACCTTGATGTGACATCACGGTTGCCGGCAGGGGCCGGCACTTCTCGAGGGGTACTGACATATGAATGGCGTGGGCAGGTTCGCCAAGATTCCGTGCGGCAAGGTCTCGAAATGGATTGTGCTGGTGCTTTGGCTCGGCTTGATGGTGGTCGCGTCAGGCCCGGCGAGCAAGCTGACTCAGGCCCAGGACAACAACGCCGAATCGTGGCTGCCTGGTAACGCCGAGTCGACCGAGGTGCTCAAGAAGAGTGAGGCGTTCCTCCCGACCGACGAGGTCCTGACCGTGTTGGTCTACGCGCGCGGCAACGGGATCACGCCGCAGGACAAGGCCGCGGTCGCCCAGCAGGTGAAGCAGTTCGGTGACATGAACAATGTCGACCGCGCGGTGGTCGGGCCGATCCCGTCCGAGGACGGCAAGGCGCTGCAGGTGCTGGTGCCGATCAACCTCGGCGAGAGCGGTTGGGAGGTGCTCGGCGAGCGGGCAGACCAGATGCGCGAGATCGCGAACTCGCGCCCGGCCGGGCTCGACTTCCACGTCACCGGGCCTGGCGGGTTCGGTGCGGACCAGTCGGAGGCGTTCGCCGGTATCGACGGCAAGCTGCTCTACTCTGCCGCCGCGGTCGTGATCATCATCCTGCTGCTGACATACCGCAGCCCGGTCCTCTGGCTGCTGCCGGTGATCTCCGCCGGCGTCGCGCTGTTCAGCGCGCAGGCCGTGATCTACCTACTCGCCACCAGGGCCGACCTCACGGTGAACGCGCAGAGTGCGGGCATTCTGACCGTCCTGGTGTTCGGCGCGGGGACGGACTATGCCCTGTTGCTGGTGGCCAGATACAGAGAAGAGCTACGCCGGCACGAGGACCGGCACGAGGCGATGGCGTTCGCGCTACACCGCGCCGGCCCGGCGATCCTGGCGAGCGGCTCGACCGTGGTCGCGGGCATGCTGTGCCTGCTGTTCGCCTCGATGAACTCGACGAGGGGTCTCGGCCCGGTCGCCGCGATCGGCATCGTCGTCGCGCTGCTGGCCATGCTCACGCTGCTGCCGGCGCTGCTGGTGATCTTCGGCCGCTGGGTGTTCTGGCCGCTGCGGCCGACGTACGGGTCCGCGGACCACACCGAGACCGGCGTATGGGCGAAGGTCGGCAACCGGATCGCCAAGCGGCCGCGGATGACCTGGGTCGTCACCACCTTGATCCTCGGCACGCTCGCGCTGGGCAACCTGCAGCTCGACGCCACTGGCCTTTCCAACGAGGAGTCGTTCATCGGTACGCCGGACTCGGTGGTTGGCGCCCGCGTGCTGGCCGAGCACTTCCCGGCCGGATCCGGTAATCCGCTGGTCGTGGTGTCGAAGGCCGAGAGCGCCGAGGCGGTCCGCGCGGCGTTCGCGGCCACCGAAGGCATCGCCCAGGTCGGCCAGCCGCAGATCAAGAACGGGCTGGCCTATATGGAGGGCACGATGTCCGCGTCCCCGGACAGCCAGGCCGCGAAGGACACCGTCGACCGGGTGCGGGCAGCGGTCCATGAGGTGCCGGGTGCCGAGGCGCAGGCCGGCGGTGGTACGGCGATTCTGCTCGACACGTTGCGAGCCTCAGCGCACGACAGCAAGGTGATCATCCCTGTCTCTTATACACATCT
>JBKPSJ010000259.1:0-4260 GCA_046765875.1 Actinomycetota bacterium | reverse complement strand
GGGTAGCGCTGGCCGCAGCCAGGCAGCGGCTCGAGGTCCTCGACCAGATGCTCTCCCCGTTGACGGCGGCCGAACGGCGCCAGCTGGAGCCCGTGCTCGAGAAGCTGCTCGGCGCCCTGGCCATGGCCCGCTGGGATGCTCGCCACATCTGCCGGTTGTGCGACATCCCGACCTGTCAGATGCCGGCCTGTCCCGTCGACCAGGCAATTCCCGAGCCGGGCCTGCCCATCCACGCCGCCCCGGCCGCCCCGCCGTGAGGCAGTGGCCGGCATGTTGCTGGGCGGCGTTGTCGTCGCGCTAGAAAGGGCCGTGGCAGCCTGCCGCGCAAGCCGCAGCACAAACCCGACAGCATGGTCGGCGCGTCACCTGGCACACGGCAAAGAGCGGGCTCCACCGGCGGTCTCGCAGGACGGCATCTCGATCTTCTCCAGCCAGGCGGGATCACCTGATCAAGGTTCACAAAGGCCGCGGAAGGGTGTCGATTACCTGGCAGGTAACCGGCAGTGCTGACGCCGCCGGATGGTACCCGAACGGATGATCAAGGAGCCGGGCGTCCGCTCTCCGCCCAGCTCCGCCGCGGCGCGTGAGCAGCCGGTCAGGTCGTTAACGCACTACAATGGGCCAGCGCCTCAGTACCGCACGATCGATCCCCTGCCGGATGCTAGTGTGCGGGGGAGTGATGGCCGGGCCGCCCACGATCAGCCCTCCTGGGGACACAGCCCCGGAGCAGGACGTGCTGGTGGCCACCAAGTTTCACGTCCCGCGTGCGGGCTTGGTGCCGCGCCCCCGCCTGCTGACGCGCCTGGCCGGGGGAACCGGCCGCGAGCTGACGGTGGTGTGCACCCCGGCGGGCTTCGGCAAGACGACCCTGGTCGGCGACTGGGCCCGGCGCAGCCGCCGGTCGGCCGCGTGGCTGTCGCTGGACGCCGCCGATAACGACCCGGCGCGGTTCTGGCGGTACGTCGCCGCGGCGCTGGACCACGCCCGCCCCGGGCTGAGACGGCAGGTCGTCGCGCTGCTTGATGGCATGCAGCGACCGCCTTGTGAGGCGATGGCGACCGCGGTGATCAATCAGCTAATGCGCCCGCCCGGTGACGGTGAAATAGCGTTGATCTTGGACGACTATCACCTGATCGAGGCGCCGGCGGTGCATGACAGCGTCGCGTTCCTGTTGGACCGGCTGCCGCCGAGGCTGCACCTGGTGCTGGCCAGCCGCGTCGACCCGCCGTTGCCGCTGGCGCGGCTGCGGGCCCGCGGCCAGCTCGCCGAGCTGCGGGGCACCGACCTGCGCTTCACGCTGGCGGAGACGGCGGCGTTCTTGCGGGAGGCCACCGGCCTTGACCTTCCCGCGGCGCTGGTTGCCGCGCTGCAGGACCGGACCGAGGGGTGGGCGGCTGGGCTGCAGATGGCCGCGCTGTCGCTGCAAGGGCATTCCGACCCGGCCAGGTTCGTTGCGACGTTCGCCGGCAGCCACCGCTACGTGCTGGATTACCTGACCGAGGAGGTGCTGGCCCGCCAGCCCGAGCAGATCCTGCGCTTCCTGCTGGAGACCTCGGTGCTGGACCGGCTGTCGGGGCCGCTGTGTGACGCGGTCACCGGCCGGACCGGCAGCCAGGCGCTGCTGGAGGAACTGGAGCGGGCCAACCTGTTTGTGGTGCCCCTGGACGAGGTGCGCCGCTGGTGGCGCTACCACCATCTGTTCGCCGACCTGCTGCGCGTTCGCCTTGCGCGTGAGCGGCCCGAGCGGGCGCCCGAGTTGCACCGTGCGGCGGCCGCCTGGCATGAAGAGCACGGGTCGGCCGACGACGCGGTGCGGCACGCGCTGGCCGCCGGCGAGGGCGGCTGGGCGGCCCGGCTGATCGAGCGGCACTTCGACGCGGTTTTCCGGCGCAGCGAGGGCGCGACGCTTAGCCGCTGGCTTTCCGCGCTGCCCGCCGAGGTGGTCCGAGCCCGGCCGCGCCTGTGCCTGGCGCAGGCGATCACCGCCATCGTCCATGGTCGCCTCGAGGTGGCCGAGCCGCTGCTGGCCGACGCCGAGCGCGCGTTTGCCGCCACCGGCGACGAGCCGTACGAGCCGTCGTGCGGCCGGGCGTTGAGCGTGCTGGCCAACATCCCCGCCTCGATCTTGTTCCTGCGGGCCGACCTGGCGCGCATGCGCGGCGATCCGGCGCGCGCGGCCGCCTGCACCCAGCAGGCTCTAGAGCACCTGGACGAGGAGGACCGGTTGCTGCGCTCGCTGGTTGCGCGGCATCAGGCGGTGGCGCACTGGCTGCGCGGCGAGATGGGGGAGGCTGAGCGCGCCCTGGCCGAAGTGGCCGAGGAGCGGCGGGCGGCCGGCGAGGGCTACCTGGCGATGCGGGTCCGCTATGATCTTGGCCTCGTCCAGCGCGCCCAGGGCCGTCTCGGCGCGGCGCGGCGCACCTATCAGCAAGGGCTGGAGACGGCCAGCGTGGCCGGCCAAGAGCCGCCGCCCGCGGGCATGGCACACGTGGGCCTGGCCGAAGTGCTGTACGAGCGCGACGAACTGGACGCGGCGCTGGGCCACGCGGCCGAGAGCGTCGAGTTGTGCCGGCAGCTGGCGTCCTCCCTGCCGCTGGCCACGGGCCTTGGCGTGCTGGCCAGGATCCGGCAGGCCCAAGGTGATGCGGCCGGCGCGCTGGACGCGATCGGCCGGGCCGAGCAGGTGAAGGTGAGCCCGCAGGTGGTCGTCCTGCTCAACCCGGTGCCGGTGTGGCGGGCGCGGCTGCTGCTCGCCCGCGGCGAGGTCGCCGAGGCCGCCCGCTGGGCCGACGGGCGCGGGCTGAAGGCCGGTGGTGAGCCAAGCTATCCGCGGGAGGGCGAATACCTCGTGCTGGCGCGGGTTCTGCTCGCCCAGCAGGAGCCCGGCAAGGCGCTCGGGTTGCTCGACCGGCTGCACGCCCTGGCCGCCGCCCAGGGGCGGACGGGCAGCCTCATCGAGATAGAGGCGCTGCAGGCACTGGCCCGGCAGGCGGCCGCCGACCAGACGGGGGCGCTGGAGGCCCTCGCCGAGGCGCTAAGCCTGGCCCACCCCGAGGGCTACGTGCGCGTGTTCGCCGACGAAGGCGCTCCCATGGCCCGCCTGCTCGGCAGGCTTACCGCCGCCCAGCGCGGCGGTGAGGCCGGACTCCCAAGCGTGGTCCCGCCGCATTACCTGGACCGGTTGACGCGGGCGTTCCAGCCGGGCGGTGAGCGCGCCGCCGCGCCGCGCACAACCGGCGAGATGATTGTGGTTGCGGACCTGCTGACCGACCGCGAGATGCAGGTGCTCAGGCTGCTGGCCGCGGGCAGGTCCAACAAGCAGATCGCCGACGAGCTCGTGGTGGTGCAGGACACCGTCAAAAAACACGTCGGCCACATCCTCGACAAGCTCGGCGCGGCCAACCGTACCCAGGCCGTCGCCCGCGCCCGGGCGCTGGGGCTGCTGCAGTAAGCCGGCACCGGCCGTGTCTCACCCCGTGGCCTGCTGGCTTCGGCTGACCGGCCGGTTACCTATGCCTGACTGATTCGATCCCAGGTCCCACGGCGTAGCGTCGCGGACCGTTGCTGTCGCAACGGCCTCAACAACTGGGAGACGAGCTGATGAGAAGCTCCGCCATGCCCTGGAAGACCGTACCGCTGGTCGGCGACTACGGCCGACCGGCGGGGGACGACCTGGCCGGACCTCGACTGGGCCCGGTGCGAGCACGACCTGGAGGTGGCCGGTTCCCGGCTGCACTACCTGGACTACACCGCCGGGCACCACCAAGGTGGGGACGTCTTCGTCGTGGCACATGGACTCGGCGGCCGGTGGCAGCACTGGTCACAGAACATCCCCGCGCTCGGCCAGCGGGGGCGGGTCATCGCTGTGGACCTGCCTGGTTCGGCGGTTCCCGGCCGCTGCCAGGCCGGTACTCGATCGACCGGTTTCGCGGACGCGATCGCTGAGCTGTGCCGACAGCTGCGCCTGCCCCCCGGCGGTGTTCCTCGGCCACTCGCTCGGCGGGCCGCTGGCGGTGCGGTTCGCCACCCGGCACGCCGACCTGGCCAAGGCGATCGTGCTGGTGGCCGGCACCGTGGACATCTTCGCCAAAACGCTGGCGTACGACACCAAGGTCATCGTCGCCACCGCGCCGGAAAGCCACTACGTGCTCGACGGCATCCTCGGCAACCAGACCGACCTGCCCGTCACCGAGCACGCCAGCGATACCCACGGCGCGACGCTCGCGAACTTCGCGCTGTTCGACCTCCTCGGCCTGCAAC
>JBKPSJ010000258.1:0-4495 GCA_046765875.1 Actinomycetota bacterium | reverse complement strand
GCCGCGGTCGGAGATGACAGGGTGGCAGGGGACGTCTGCGGCTGGTCCGACGCGGTGACCGGAGCCGGCCCGGACCGCTCAGCGGCGGTGCCTTTGGCAGCGCGTGAACGAAACATGACACTCCCTACGGGACCGGTTTGGCAGGCACCTCGGGATGGGATGTTGTCGTTCCGGATGCTGCAACCATACCCCCGACTACCCGAGGCAAGCGGCGGCGCTGCGGGCCGTGACCGCGTGGATGGGCATGTGGTTGGCATCCAGGACTGACACGAGCAGTCCCGGCCGGGTCCGGGCACTGCCGAGGCTGGTCGGGAACACGCTCGCCCAGGCGAAGGCATCACATCGCCAGCGCCCCACCGCCTCCACCCCTGTCTCCGGCCCCGCCTCCTCCGGCCCCGCCTCCTCTGCCCCCGCCGCCGGCAGTCCCGGCGAGCAACTGCGACCGGTCCTACCCCGGGTCTGCCTGCACGACGGCATCGGCGACTACGACTGCGCGGGCGGCTCCGGCAACGGCCCCAACTACGTCGATGGCCCGATCAAGGTGCTGCCGCCCGACCCGTTCGACCTGGACCGCGACGGCGACGGAACGGGCTGCGAATAGCGGCTACAGCAGCAACATGTCCGCTGCGGCGGCGCCAGCCCAATCACGATCCACAACGGCGACCCGACCGTTTCAGACCTGCGAGCCGTCACCGGAAGGGGCGGGAGACTAACCCGAACTATCCGACTTTCCATACCACACTCCACCAGGCCAGCAGGCGGCAGGCCCTGCACAGACGCAGCGGGTTGCCCACCTAGTCTGCCGGGGCATGCGAGGACGATCCCTGCTGGCTTGCGCCGCCGCTGGCGTGCTGACTGTGACCGCGGCGGCAACTGCCCTGACGCGTCCCACCGAGGCCGGCGCGGCGGGCGACTTCTGCGCGCGTCACCCCACGCACCCCCGCTGCCCCGCGCCGACGCCGACGCCGACCCCCACGATGTCCCCCACAGCCTCGCCAACGCCGACATCCACGCCGACGCCGACATCCACGCCCACGGCGTCCCCCACGGCTACACCGACGTCGACCACCATGCCGCCGGCCGGCGGCATGACCGGGCTGCATGTGGCCGGCAACCGCATCCTGAACGGCGCCGGGCAGCCCGTGCGGCTGCTCGGCGTGAACCACTCCGGCACCGAGTACGCCTGCATCGGCGGCGGCACCCAGAACGGCACCGGCTACGCCATTTTCGAACCACCCGACTTCGGCTCCGACCCCCGCTACCTGCAGGCCATCCGAACGTGGCACGCCAATGCCATCCGGGTGCCGCTCAACGAGGCCTGCTGGCTCGGCTTGGACGGCCTCACCGGCCCGTATGTCGGCGCCGCGTACCAGCAGGCCACCGTCAACTTTGTCAACGCCGCCACCGCGGCCGGGCTCGCCGTCATCCTCGAACTGCATTGGTCGTCCCCCGGCAACGGCTCCCAGTTCGTCCCGCACGGGCAGGCGCCGATGCCGGACCGGGCACACACCCCCGACCTGTGGCGGTCCCTCGCACAGACGTTCGGCGGCAACACCGCCGTGGCGTTCGATCTGTTCAACGAGCCGTACCCGTACAACAACCAGGACGCCGACAACGCGTGGGCCTGCTGGCGCGACGGCTCCGACCCGGCCGACCCGACGAACTCCACGCACTGCGTGGGTACCGAGTGGTGGGACAAGAACGGCAACGCGTTCAACGGCGGCCGCGGCTACGTGTACGCCGTGGCCGGCATGCAGGAACTCGTGGACGCCATCCGCTCCACCGGCGCGACCAACCTGATCCTGGCCGGCGGGATCCAATACGCCAACAGCCTGCGCCGCTGGCTGGACTACCGGCCGACCGACCCGGCGGGAAACCTCGCCGCGTCGTGGCACGGCTACCCGTTCAACATCTGCTCGACCGCCTCCTGCTGGGATGCACAGCTGGCGCCGGTGGCCGCCGCTGTGCCGCTGGTCGCCGGAGAGATCGGCGAGGGCGACTGCACCGGCGGGTTCGTCACGCCGCTGATGAGTTGGCTGGACCAGCGTGCCGCGTCGTACCTGGCATGGGTGTGGAACCAGTGGGGCTGCTCGGGCATGCAGTTGATGGCCGACTACTACACCGGATCCCCACTCGGCGCGTACGGCACAGCGGTGCGGGACCACCTGCTGGCCGTCAACTGAACAGCGACAGCGGCCGGCGCAGCCGCGCGTAGAACGCGTCGAACAGCCGGCCGTCGAGCGCGCGGCGGCCGATCAAGGTCCGGGATCGGGGGTTCACGGCGGGTTGTCCTGCGTTGCGTATGAGACCGCCATGCCCTGCCATCGAACTCCCTGCCTGACCCGACGAGCCGCAGGGCGGCGGTTAGTACTGGCTGTCGCGGATCCGCACGGCAAGGTCCGGGGCGGGACGCCACACGAACTGCTTGCCCGCCTTGGTGCGGATCAGCAGGCCCCTGGATTCCAGGTCCGCGAGGTCCTGCCGGGCGGTCTCCTCGGACACGCCGTGGCTGCGGGCATGGGAGCGGGCGGTGAACGCGCTGCCGTGTTCCCTGATGGCTAGTTCGAGCAGCGCCAGCTTTCGGTGGTTGTATTCTCCAGGCGTGGCGGCCAGCAGGAGCCGGGTCTCGCGCAGCTCGCGCACCTTGCGGGCCAGGTAGGCGTCGAGGTCGTCGATGGCGCGCCTGATGACATTCAGGTGGTACAGGAAGAAGTAGGTCAGGTCGCCGCCGTCCTGCTCGGTGTACAGGTACGATCTGGCGTACTGTGCCGGTGCCTTGTTCAGGATCCTGGATATCGTCAGGAACTCGGTGAGCCAGTACCCGCGCTTCAGCATGCTCCAGTAGAAGAGCGCCCGCGCGGTCCGGCCGTTGCCGTCCTCGAAGTAGTGGTCGTAGCCGACCATGAAATGGATAGCCAGCGAACGCAGGACAGGTTGCACCCAGGCGGCGTCGCTTGTGTCGTTGGCGAAGGTGCACAGCCGAGCCAGCCGGTCCGGCAGTTCGCGTGCCGGGGGTGGCACGTGCAGTATCTGGTCGTCGTCCCCGGTCACCGCGACCCGCTGGCGGGAGTCCGGGTCGGACTGCAGCCCTCCGGCGGCGCTCGGGTCGTCAAGGGTGCCGTCGGTGACGATGCGGTGCAGCTCGCAGACCAGTTCCTGGGGTGAAGTCCGCATCGCGCAGCTCGCGTACCCGCTCCATCGCGTAGTAGTTGTTCAGGATCATGCGCTCGCTGCGGTCCCGCGCCGGCCGCCCGGACCTGATCATCTCCTTCGCCACCTGCCGGGTGGTCGCGGCTCCTTCCAGCTGGCTCGAGGTGATCGCCTCTTCGATCAGCGAGCTCACGATGTAGCGGTCCCTGGTGCCCGGGTTGGTCACCTGCTCCGGCACTGCGATGTTGCCGCTGGCCCGCCGGCTGATCCCCTCCGAGAGCCGGAGCACCTCGTCCGGGACCCCATAGCTGAACGGGCTGCCGGACTTGTCCAGCAGGGGCGCGAGGCGGCGATGGGTGGCCTGCCGGGCCAGCCGGATACCGAGCCACCACTCCTCGTGGGTGAGGTCTGCCGGCGGCTGCCGGTAGCGGACCTTGTCCCATGGCGGGTACCCGCCCTCACCCGACCAGCTGACCTGCTGGAGCACCTTGACCAGCCGCTGGGGATCGTGTGCCAGCTGCTCGAGGACGTCCTCGAGCCGCGGTGGCGGAGCTGGGATCTTCAGGGTCCACGTCCCGGTCCGGGTGGCTTGCGCCAAGGTTGCGCCAAGTGGTGTTTGGACTTGGCGATGGCCTGCTGCGTTCCGCCAAGGTTCCGCCAAGTTTTTCTTGGACTTGGCGGAGAGGTTTCACGCTACCCTTGCGCCAAGTTTTCGCCAAGTTTTTCTTGGACTTGGCTTTACGGGGCGAACGGCCCCGGCTTGGGCAGCCTGTGCCCGGCGGTGGTACCGGTTCCGCCGCCGGGGCACGCCAGTGGGTACTGACCGATCAGCTCCGGGACAGGACGACCTTGAGAGCGCCGGTCTGCGCCGGCCGAGCGAACACGTCATAGGCGTCGAGCATGTCGTCGAGGCCGAACCGGTGGGTTACCAGGTGCCCGGGGTCGAGCTGCCCGGCGTTCACCATGGTCAGCAGCCGTGGCGTGGAGCAGGTGTCGACCAGGCCGGTGGTGATGGTGACGTTGCGGATCCACAGGTCTTCCAGGTGCAGGGTGGCCGGCCGGCCGTGCACGCCGATGTTGGCGACCCGGCCGCCGGGGCGGACCAGCGAGGTGCACAGCTCGAACGTCTCCGGTACGCCGACCGCCTCGATGACGACGTCGGCACCCAGCCCACCGGTGAGTTCCTTGACCATCGCGAGCGGGTCGTCGCCGGGTGTCGCCGTCGCTGTCGCACCGAATGCTCTGGCCGCCTCCAGCCGGCTCTTCGCCTTGTCGATGGCGATGATCGCGGAGGGTGTGAACAGCCGTGCGGTGAGGATCGCGGCCAGGCCGATCGGCCCGGCGC
>JBKPSJ010000257.1:0-2081 GCA_046765875.1 Actinomycetota bacterium | reverse complement strand
GATCGCCCAGTGCCGGCGGACCCGGATGACCGTGCGCTCGGTCGGCAGGAGGTACTTCTCGGGCGCGTACGGCATGTCCGACGCCTACGAGACCAGCGACCTGACGAACTCGGCCAGCTTGTCGGCCGCGTTGCCCAGTCCGCTCATCGTGTTCTTGACCAGTTCGGCCGATGCGGCCGGCTGGTTGATGAGGAAGAAGACCACGAAGGCTATGGCGATCAGGGTCAGCTGCTTCTTGTACTTTCCAAACATTTCCACTCCAACCCGGCGTCCAGGCTTACATGATGTTGTACCGCGTCGTGGGTCCGGAACGCGAGCGGACCCGCCCGGTTCGTCCGCTGGTTCAGGTTTGTGTGGCTTTGGTCACCAAACGGGACTACTATGTTACTCATTGCGAGCCCAGTTCGGGAATCCCGCAAGGTAAGGGGATGGCGCCCCGACCACGAGATCCACCGGAACATGATCCCGCAGATCGTGCAAGGATACGTGCTCGGCGAGCAGGTAGCCCGCGGCCGCCGGCCAGAGTATGGCCCACAGCCAGAGCCCCTTCGCCTCGCCCACGAACACCGAGTGGTCCCCCGACGCCTGCACGGTCCACAACGGGGTGGGATGCCCGGCCGCCTCGATCTTCGCCGCCGGCGGCTCGGACACGTCCGGCCCCGGATCCGCCGACGGCAGGTGGGCCAGGCCGGCCCCCAGCCCGACCCCGAGCTCCTCCGCCACCAGCACCAGGTCTGCCGCCCCACCCAGCGGGGCCGGCCCGGTGCAGGCCAGCGCGGTGGCCCGGCCGCCGGAGCGCTCGTCCCCGGCGTAGCCGACCCCGGTCACCGTCCAGCCCGGCAGCAGCGGCATCGGCATCCAGATCGGGACCTTCGCCAGCTCCCGGACGTGGGTGAGCACCTCGGCCGTCACCTTGGGCAGCACGTGCAGCGGGTACACCGCCCCATGGGTGGCACACCGCCAGTCGCTGGAGACCAAGCTGGGCGCACGCAACCGCCCCCCGCAGCGCGGGCAGGATGGGGGCACCGTCACACACCCCACGGTCGCCCGACACGGCAAGTGAGTCAAGGGCCCTGGAGGGTGCAACCGTGACAGTGCGGATACGGTGCGCGGGAGCGGTCGTGTTCGACGAGCACGGCCGGCTGCTGCTGGTGGAGCGCGGCCGGGAGCCGAACCGGGGCCGCTGGACGCTGCCCGGCGGGCGCTGCGAGCCGGGCGAGCCGGCGACCGCGGCGGCGGTCCGGGAGGTGCTCGAGGAAACTGGCCTGCAGGTGGTGACCACCCAGCTCATCGGCCATGTCGTCATCCCGGGTCCGGGCTCGGCCGAGTACGCCGTCGATGACTTCGCGTGCACCCTCGTCGGCGGCCGGCTGCGGCCGGGCGACGACGCCGCCGACGCCCGCTTCGTGCCGGTGGCGGAGCTGCCGGAGCTACCGCTGACACCCGGCCTGCTGGACACGCTGCGCGCCTGGGGAGTGCTCTGACCCGGTGGAGCGGAGCGAGCGCGGAGCCGAGCGATGGGCTCGGCACGGGGCAGTGCGACGAACATCACAGGCCCGGCGCTCAGCTGGCCGGCTCGGGGCGGCCGGGCTGCTCTCCGCCGCGGGCCTCGCCGTAGGAGCGCCTGGGCACCATGACCTTGCGCCGGAAGATGCACACCACGGTGCCGTCCTGCTTGTAGCCCCTGCTCTCGACGTACACGACGCCGCGGTCGTCCTTGGAGCGCGACTCGGTCTTGTCCAGCACGGTCGTCTCGGCGTAGATCGTGTCGCCGTGGAACGTCGGCGCCACATGCCGCAGCGACTCGATCTCCAGGTTGGCGATCGCCTTGCCGGACACGTCCGGCACCGACATGCCGAGCACCAGCGAGTACACGTAGTTACCGACCACCACGTTGCGACCGAAGTCGGTGGTCCGCTCCGCGTAGTTGGCGTCCATGTGGAGCGGATGGTGGTTCATGGTCAGCAGGCAGAACAGGTGGTCGTCGTACTCGGTCACCGTCTTGCCCGGCCAGTGCTTGTACGTCGCCCCGACCTCGAACTCCTCGTAGTACCTGCCGAACTGCATCCTGCGCTTCCTCC
>JBKPSJ010000256.1:0-22463 GCA_046765875.1 Actinomycetota bacterium | reverse complement strand
GCGGGAACCCACCGAGCGGCTTTCAGTTGAGTGAGCCCTTCGGCACGACCCACCGAGTCGGCTGACCGGTGACCTCCGCGATCAGGTCGAAGTCCGCGTCGTAGTGCAACACGGTCACCCGGTGCCGCTCGGCGACTGCGGCGATGAGCAGATCGGGCAGAGACACCGCGCGATGCCGACCGGTGTCGGCGAGCTCACGCTGGACCTCTCTGGCGCGGACGAAGTCCTCCTCCTCGGTGTATAGCCGTTCGTATGTGATGTCGAGGTCTGCCTCCATGTCGCGATGACGGGTTCCGTTCCGAGCGCTGTAGAGCAGCTCGAGCTCGACCATGCCGCACAGGGCCAGCCGGCCGGCCAAACGCAGCTCTTCCACCTTCGCGGCTACGTCTCGGAGATGGTCGCGTGCGATTGCGCTCTTGTCCACGAGATAGTCCGCTACCGCCATGCGCCTTTCATCACTTCCGGGTCGAGTAGGTCGGCGTACATGCCGTTCCGTGCGTTCTCGAGGTGGCGCTGCATGGCAGCGACGCGGCCAATGCGCTCCAGTGCGGCGTTGACGGTGTCCTTCTTGGTTCTGGTACCGAGGAACTCTGCGGCCAGCTCGAGCCAGCGGTCGTCGATGTCGATCGATGTCTTGGCCACGTCTGGACCCTCCGACTTGGATATCGCAATCGTCCGCAATCGTATATCCCTTCTCCAGATATTGGATAGCTCACTAACCAGCATCGCAGCATCCGAGCTGTTCGTGCGGAGCCGCCTGTGGACAGGCGGTGGGCCATTCGATCGGCCACACGGCCCACGCCGACGCGGCAGCCCTGTCTAGACTCGCGGCGTGCCAACGCTGCCGCGACGTCGCCGGGCCGTCGAGCCGGTACGCCGTAACCCGGTGCCGCCGGATCCGCATCCTTCCGGGGCTCGGCCGCCGGAGATCCCGCCGGAGTTGGTGCCGAACCACGTCGCGATCGTGATGGACGGGAACGGCCGGTGGGCCAAGGCGCGCGGGCTGCCGCGGACCGAGGGCCACAAGATGGGCGAGGCGTCGCTGCTCGACGTGATCAAGGGTGCGATCGAGATCGGCGTCAAGAACCTGTCGGCGTACGCGTTCTCGACCGAGAACTGGGCCCGTTCGCCGGAGGAAGTGCGCTTCCTGATGGGCTTCAACCGCGAGGTGATCCACCGGCGCCGCGACGAGCTGGACGCGATGGGCGTACGGGTGATCTGGTCCGGGCGCCGGCCACGGTTGTGGAAGAGCGTGATCGACGAGCTCGAGTACGCCCAGGAACGTACCAAGCACAACGACGCGATCACCCTGCAGTTCTGCGTGAACTACGGCGGCCGGGCAGAGATCGCCGACGCCACGGCGCGGATCGCGCAGGACGTTGCCGACGGCAAGCTCTCGGCGAAGCGGATCAACGAGCAGACCATCCACCGGTACCTGTACGCGCCGGAAGTGCCGGACGTCGACCTGTTCGTGCGCTCGTCGGGGGAGCAGCGTACGTCGAACTTCCTGGTCTGGCAGCTCGCGTACGCCGAGATGGTCTTCCTCGACACGCTCTGGCCGGACTTCGACCGCCGCGATCTGTGGCGGGCGATCGAGATCTACGCCAGCCGCGACCGCCGCTACGGCGGCGCTAAGTAGCCAGCGCGGCGAACCGCATCGCAATCGCCTGGCCCACGATGGACACTTCGTTGTCGCGGGCAACCAGCTCGGCGGTCACCGCCGCGGTGTCGACCTCGGGGTGCCCGTCAGCCCAGTCGCGGAATGTCGGCAGCGACACCTCCGGATGGAACTGCACGCCCCAGGCCGCCGGCCCGACCCGGAACGCCTGGTACGGGTACATCCCGGTACGCCCGAGCCAGACCGCTCCCGGCGGCAGTTCGGCCACCGCATCGGCATGCATGCTCGGCCCGGCGGCCGGGTCCGGCAGGTCCTTCATCAGCGGGTCGTCCGAGGCCGCCGGCAACCATTCGATGTCGACCACGCCGGATTCGCGGCCCGGTGAGGCCGCCACGTCCACCCGGCCGCCACACGCCACCGCCAGCAGTTGCGCGCCCAGGCAGATGCCCAGCGTCGGCACCCCATCCGCGGCCGACACCTTGAGCAGGTCCCGGACTGCCGGCAGCCACGGCGCGACCTGATCGTCGTCCGCGGACATGTTCCCGCCGAGCACGATCAGGCCCTCCCCGGCGGACTCCGGCACCTCGTCCCCGGCATACGGGCGGATGACCTTCACCGGTACGCCCAGCCAGCCCGCGAACCGGTCCAGCCCGCAGGCCGGCTCGTGCTCGATGACGGCGATCATGGTCTGCAGGACGAGCAGGTGCCGAAGATCTCCAGGGTGTGGGCGACGTCGGTGAAGCCGTGCTCGTCGGCGATCTTGTCCGCCCAGCGCTCCACCGCCGGTCCCTCCACCTCGACCGTCCGACCGCAGCTACGGCAGACCAGGTGATGGTGGTGGCCCTTCGAGCAGCGCCGGTACGCGTTCTCGCCGTCGGCGTTGCGCAGTACGTCGACCTCTTCGGAGTCGGCCAGCGCCTGCAGCGTGCGATACACGGTGGTCAGCCCGACCGCCGCGCCGGATTCGCGCAGCGCCTGGTGGATCTCCTGCGCGGTCCGGAACTCGGTCTGGCCCTCGAGCACCGATGCCACGGCGGCGCGCTGGCGGGTCGAGCGGGCTCCGATCGCCACAGCGGGTCCTCCTGGTTCGTGTTCGTCCGGCGAGTTCATTTTCACAGGCGGCTCAATGCTCGTCCCAATGATCTCCGTGCGCCGCATGCAGGTGCCCGTCGTGCACGTAGTCGACGTGGTTGCCGTGCTGCACCGCCGGATGACCGCACTCCGCGCTGTGCGCGTGGTCGTGCTCGCCGGCCGGCTGGTGGGCCTGGTCGGGTACGACCACCTCGGCGTCGTGCTCGTCCGGCACCGCAGCCAGTGCGCCGCGCCTCCGGCGTACGAGCACACCCAGCACGGCCGCGAGCCCGAACCCACCCAGGGCGAGCACGACGATCGTCGCCCCGGGCGCGACGTCCACGTAGTACGAGGTGACGATGCCGGCCAGGCAGGCCAGTACGCCGAGCCCGCATCCGGCGATGAACGTCGCCCGGAACGACCTGGTGAGCTGCTGCGCGGTCGCCACCGGCACCACCATCAACGCGCTGACCAGCAACAACCCGACGGTCCGCATCGCGACGGTCACGGTTACGGCGGCCATCACGGCGATCAGGATGCTCAGGAATCGCACCGGCAGCCCGGACACCCGGGCGAACTCCTCGTCCTGACACACCGCGAACAATTGCGGCGACAGCCCGACGGCCAGCAGCAGTACGACCACAGCGAGCACAACAACGACCCGCAGATCCGACGGCGACACGGTCGTCAGCGACCC
Source organism: Actinomycetota bacterium (assembly GCA_046765875.1). GTDB lineage: Bacteria > Actinomycetota > Actinomycetes > Propionibacteriales > Kribbellaceae > DASRHY01. Next base: position 19,077 of record JBKPSJ010000256.1, on the reverse strand, counting down.
GAACAGGTACGTGTTCAGAGTCACCGCGCCTTGTCCCGCGAGCCCGATCAGCAGTACGCCGCCCGCTATACCGCCGTAGAACAGCAACGCCAGCGCTACATCCCCGCTGGTCTTGCCGCGCGCCCGGATGAGCTCGATCGCGGTAGCGCCGACGATCGCCACGATCACTGCGGTGAGCACCGGCGCTGTCCCGGTCAGCAGGCCGAGCGCGACACCGGTGATCGCGACATGGCCGATCCCGTCGCCCATCAACGCCAGCCGGCGCTGCACCAGGTACGTACCGATCGCAGGCGCGGCAAGTCCCGTCAGCACACCGGCGATCAACGCCCGCTGCATGAAGTCCAGTGACAGCAGCTCGTTCATGCCGGCAACCACCCCGGCCGGTCCTGGTCGTCAGGTCCGTGCGGATGGACGTGCGCATGTGTCTCGGCCGCGTTCGCGGGTCCGTCGTACGCGATCCGGCCGTTCCGCAGTACCACGCAACGGTCGATCAACGCGTCCATCGGGCCGAGGTCGTGGCTGACCAGGACGACGGTGGTGCCGCGCCCGACCAGCGTGTGCACGGCCTTGCTGAACACGGCCTGGCTGGCCAGGTCGACCCCGGCGGTCGGCTCGTCGAGGATCAGCAGATCGGGTTCGCCGGCGAGGGCGCGGGCGATCAGCACCCGCTGTTGCTGACCGCCGGACAGTTCGCTGACCGCGTCGCGTCGGCGGTCGGCCAGCCCGACGACCTCGAGGCTGCTGGCGATCGCGGTCCGGTCGGCGGCCGTCAGCGGACCGAACAGCCTGCGCCGCGCCAGCCGACCCGACGTCACCACCTCGTGGACGGTCGCCGGCACGCCGCCGGCCGCGGTGATCCGCTGCGGTACGTACCCGATCCGGCGCCACTGGCGGAACCGCTGAATCTGCGTTCCGAACAACCGGACCTCGCCACGCGCGATGGGCAGCAGGCCGACGATCGTACGGATCAGGGTCGACTTGCCGGACCCATTCGTGCCGAGGACGGCGATCACCTCGCCCGGCCGGACCGACAGGTCGACGCCGCGGAGCACGAGCCGGCCGCCGAGGTCGACCGACAGGTCGCGCACCTCGACGGCGGGGGAGGAGTCGGTGGTCACGAGCAGTCGTTCGCCCTCTCGAGTTCGGCGAGGTTCTCGCGCATCAGGGTCAGGTAGGTCTCGCTGGAGTGTTCGTCGGCGAGCCCCTCGATCGGGCTCAGCACCGCTGACGTGACGTTGAGGTCGCGAGCGATCGACTCGGCGACCTTCGGGCTGACCAGTTCCTCGTAGAAGATCGTCGTCACCCGGGTCGCGCGGACGACGTCCTCGACCTGCTTGATCCGGGCCGGACTGGGCTCGGCGTCCGGAGTCAGCCCGGCGATCCCGACCATGGTCAGACCGTATCGCTGGGCCAGGTAGGCGAACGCCTCGTGGGTGGTGACGAACGTCTTCAGCCGGCAGCTCGCCAGCCCGGACCTGTACTCGCCGTCCAGCGTGGTGAGCTGCTGGCGCAGGGCGGCCGCGCGCTGTCGGTAGCCGGCGGCGTTGTTGGGGTCGGCCTGGGCCAGCCGGCCCGCGACCGCGTCCCCGACGTCGGCGAGCCGGGTCGGGTCGAGCCAGAAGTGCGGGTCGATGTCGTCGTGCGGCTGTGGGCCCTCCTCCTCCTGGAAGTGTGCGCCGGTCGCCTCCAGCCGCGCGGTGCCTGTGACGTCGAATCCTGCGCCGGCCGCGTTCTGCTCGACCGCCTCGTCGACCGCCGGTTGCAGGCCCTTCTCGTACACGATCAGCGCCGCCTTGGTCAGCCGGCCGACCTGCTTGGGAGTCAGTTCGAGGTCGTGCGGCTCGACCCCCGGCGCGGTCAGCGTGGTGACGTGGACCCGGTCACCTCCGACCTGCTCGGCGACGTACTGCAGCGGGTAGAACGACGCCACTACGTCCAGCCTGCCATCGCTGGTCGTACCGGAGGCGGTGCCACTGGCGCTGCCGCAGCCTGCGAGAGTGGCCAGCGCAAGGACAAGCAGCACGGCGAGAGACGATCGACCCGACAACATGACAATCATTTTCATTAGCTGCTGGCTGATTGTCAAACTCACGGGAGCGTGATGGCAGGACGCAGGCGGGCGACCCGGGCCCGCGGAAGGAAACCGGTCCAGGACCACAGCCACAGCCACGGCGGTCACGGTCACGGCGACGTCGACACCTCAGCGGTGGACGCGGATGCGGTCGTCGCGCGGCGAGTCCGGCTGGTCGTGGCCGGACTGCTCGTCCCGCTGGTGCTGGCCGCCGTCATCATGGCGATCGCGATGTGGCCGACCGGCAAGATCACCTCGAAGGCCCTGCTGACCGACCAGGCGCGCGGGCAGATCGTGTCGATCAAGCCCTGCCCGGACGACCCGAAGGACTGTGCCCGGGCGACGGTACGGATCACCGACGCCACCGCCGGGCCCACCGGTCAGCAGGTGCCGGTGGATCTGCCCAAGGGCAAGCTCGCGCCGACCTTCGAGCGTGGCGAGCACATCATGCTCGGTGTGGCCATGAAGCAGCCGCTGGCGTCGCGGTACCAGTACGTCGACCATGACCGCAGCCTGCCGCTGCTGGTGCTGGCCGTCGTGTTCGCGGTCGCCGTGGTCGCCTTGTCGAGGTGGCGGGGGGTAGCCGCGCTCGGTGCGCTGGTGGTGACCGGACTCATCCTGACGAAGTTCATCCTGCCGGCGATCCTGAAGGGCTCCGATCCGCTGCTGGTGGCGCTGGTCGGCGGGACGCTGATCATGGTGGTCGCGCTGTACATGACCCATGGGATCAACGCCCAGACCTCGGTCGCCCTGGTCGGCACCATCGCCGCGCTCGCACTCACCGCCGTGCTCGGCAAGCTGTTCATCGAGGGTGCCAAGATCACCGGGCTGAGCGCCGAGGGCATCGGATCGATCGAGACCTACCTCGGAAGGATCGATCTGCAGGGCCTGATGGTCGCCGGGCTCGTGATTGCTTCATTGGGCGTCCTCGACGACGTGACGGTCACGCAGTCAGCGGCCGTCTGGGAACTGTCGGCCGCCAACCCGGCCGCGACCCGGTCGGAGCTGATCGGCTCCGGCCTGCGGATCGGCCGTGCCCACGTCGCATCGGTGGTCAACACCCTGGTGCTCGCGTACGCCGGGGCGTCGCTGCCCACGTTGCTCATCTTCGCCGCCAGTGCTGCACCGGCCACGTACACGGTCTCGACCGAAGAGGTCGCGATCCAGGTGATCGGCGGCCTGGTCGGCAGCCTCGGCATCATCGCCGCGGTGCCGCTGACCACAGCGCTGGCCGCCCTCGCCGTCGGCGGCCGGTCCGAGCGCGTCCCGGCCGCCCCGCAGGACTACGACGACCGCGAGTACGCCTGGCGATCAGGCGGACAGGATGCGTGAGATCGCGAAGAACAGGATGACGAGGACCGCGAACAACCGCAGCATCCGGCTGCCGTTGCTCACCACCGGCCAGGACAGGAATCCGAGCCACCCCAGCAGCAGCGCGAGCACCAGCAGCGCCGGTACGGCGAGGATCGGCGGGGCGAACGCCCCGATCGCCACCAGGGCGACGGTGATCAGCGGCAGGGTCAGCTTCGGCATCGCGTGCAGGCGCGCGATCAACGGGTAGCTGGCCTTGGTGATCCGTGCCCGCAGCGGGCTGACCGGTGGTTTGCTGGACTGACTGCTCACCCCGCCATTGTTCACTACGCTCACAGACGTGTTCGTCGTGATCAGGTTCCGGGTGCCCGAGCGGGAGCAGGCCGGGTTCGAATCCAGGCTCGCCGCTGCGGTCGCCGTACTGGCCGAACAGCGCGGATTCGTGGCCGCGCACGCGGGACGAAACGTCGACGATCCCGAGCTGCTGGCGCTGACTTTGGAGTTCGCGGACATCGGCAGTTACCGCCGGGCACTGTCGCCGTACGAGGTGAGACTGACCGCCGTCCCCTTGCTGTCCGAGGCCATCGACGAGCCCACCGCGTACGAGTCGGTGGATATCGGTGCGACCGGGCCAGGGACGGCCCGCTAGCCTGGATCGTCAGACCTGAATCCCTTCGAGGATCCCTTCCGAGGAGAGCAGCAGCACCGTGCCCACGCCGAAGACAGACATCGTCGACGCCGTCGTCAGCCTCAGCAAGCGCCGGGGCTTCGTCTACCCCAGCGGCGAGATCTACGGCGGTACCCGGTCCGCGTGGGACTACGGCCCGCTCGGTGTGGAACTCAAGGACAACATCCGCCGGCAGTGGTGGCGCGCGATGGTGACCACCCGCGACGACATCGTCGGCCTGGACTCCGCGGTGATCCTGCCGACCAAGGTGTGGGAGGCCTCGGGCCACCTGGCCGAGTTCGTCGACCCGCTGACCGAGTGCCGCTCGTGCCACAAGCGGTACCGCGAGGACCACCTTCGCGAGGACTTCGCGCGCCGCAAGAACCGCGACCCGGACGAGGTGAAGCTGGACGAGATCACCTGCCCGAACTGCGGCAACAAAGGCACCTTCACCGAGCCGCAGATGTTCAACGGGCTGCTGAAGACCTACCTCGGTCCGGTCGAGTCCGAGGAGGGCCTGCACTATCTGCGGCCGGAGACCGCGCAGGGCATCTTCGTCAACTTCGCGAACGTGATGGGCACCTCGCGCAAGAAGCCGCCGTTCGGTATCGCCCAGGTCGGCAAGAGCTTCCGCAACGAGATCACGCCTGGAAACTTCATCTTCCGGACCCGCGAGTTCGAGCAGATGGAGATGGAGTACTTCGTCGAGCCCGGCACCGACGAGGAGTGGCACGAGTACTGGATCCAGAACCGCTGGGACTGGTACGTCGACCTCGGCATCGACCCGGACAACATGCGCCGGTACGAGCACCCGAAGGAGAAGCTGAGCCACTACTCGAAGCGGACCGTCGACATCGAGTACAGGTTCACCTTCGGCGGCAAGGAGTTCGACGAGCTCGAGGGCATCGCGAACCGGACCGACTTCGACCTCAGCACGCATTCGAGGCACTCCGGCGCCGACCTGTCGTACTTCGACCAGGACAAGGGCGAGCGCTGGACGCCGTATGTCGTGGAGCCCGCAGCCGGTCTGACCCGCAACGTGCTGGCGTTCCTGCTCGACTCGTACGCCGAGGACGAGGCGCCGAACGCCAAGGGCGGTGTCGACAAGCGGACCGTGCTGCGCTTCGACAAGCGGATCGCGCCGGTCAAGGTGGCGGTGCTGCCGCTGTCGCGCAACGCCGACCTGTCGCCGAAGGCGAAGGACCTCGCGGCCGAGTTGCGCCAGCACTGGAACGTCGAGTTCGACGACGCCGGTGCGATCGGCCGCAGGTACCGCCGCCAGGACGAGATCGGTACGCCGTACTGCGTGACGATCGACTTCGACACCCTGGACGACCAGGCCGTGACGATCCGCGAGCGCGACTCGATGGAGCAGGAGCGGGTCGCGCTGTCGGAGGTGTCCGGCTACCTCGCCAAGCGGCTGATCGGGTGCTGACCCTCGCGTGAAACTGGGCAACCTCTCGATCGAGACGCCGGTGGTACTGGCGCCTATGGCCGGCATCACCAACGCGGCGTACCGCAGGCTGTGCGCCGAGCAGGGTGCCGGGCTGTACGTGTGCGAGATGATCACCTCACGCGGGCTGGTCGAGCGGGACCGCAAGACGCTGGACATGCTCGCGTTCGACCCACGCGAGGAGGTCCGCTCGGTCCAGTTGTACGGCGTCGACCCGCTGTACATCGGCAAGGCGGTGACGATCCTCTGCCAGGAGTACGACGTCCGCCACGTCGACCTGAACTTCGGCTGCCCGGTGCCGAAGGTGACTCGCAAGGGCGGCGGCGCGGCACTGCCGTGGAAGCGCAACCTGCTCGGCGCGATCCTGCGCTCCGCGGTAGCTGCTGCCACCCCGTACGGCGTACCCGTCACGATGAAGACGCGCATCGGGATCGACCGGAACCACCAGACGTACCTCGATGCCGGCAAGATCGCGGAGGAGTCCGGCTGTGCCGCGATCGGTCTGCACGGGCGTACGGCGGCGCAGGCGTACTCCGGCGAAGCGGACTGGTCGAAGATCGCTGAGCTTGTCCAGCACGTGAGTATCCCGGTGCTCGGCAACGGCGACATCTGGGAGGCGGCGGATGGGTTGCGGATGGTGGCTGATACCGGATCCGCCGGTGTCATCGTCGGGCGCGGGTGTCTGGGCCGGCCGTGGCTGTTCCGCGACCTGGCGGCGGCATTCGCCGGCGCCCCGGCGCTGACGTTGCCGAACCTCGGCGAGGTTGCCGCCGTGATGCGCAGGCACGCCGAGCTGCTTTCTGAGCTGATGGGCGAACACCGCGGGATGCGCGACATGCGCAAGCACATCTCGTGGTACCTGAAAGGCTTCCCGGTCGGCGGCCCACTGCGCGCATCGTTCGGCACCGTCTCAACCCTTGCCGGTCTGGACGAGTTGCTGGCCCAGCTCGATCACTCGGCGCCGTTTCCCACCAGCGAACTCGGCGCGCCGCGAGGCCGCCAAGGCGGCCCCCGCGACCACGTCGTCCTGCCAGAACGCTGGCTGGATGACACCGACGGCCTCAACACCGACCTGGCCGAAGCCGAAATCGGCGTCTCCGGCGGCTGAGCCGCTGACGTGTCGTGGACATCTATGACGTGCTGCAGCGCGTCATCGGAGTCGGCATCGCGTCAGCCAGCACGATCGGGGGCATGCGTCGCCTCCGCACGCAACTCCGCGAAGGCCGCGGCGAGAGTGGTCGGGGTGAAGTGGGCGTTGAGGCCGCTGGGGTTGGGAAGGATCCAGACCTCGGTGGTGCCGATCCGTCGGTCTTGGCGGCCCAGCTTGGCCTTGGGCTCTGCGAATGCGACGCGGTACGCCGTGACGCCGACGACTGCGAGCCAGTCGGGCTTGTAGCGGCGTACCTTCTGGATCAGCTGGTTGCCGCCGGCAACTAGCTCGTCGCGGGTCAGTTCGGCGGCGGTGGCACTCGGACGGCCGACGATGTTCGTGATGCCGAGTCCGTACGCCGGCAGCTCGTGCTGCTCGGCCGGGAGGAGTTGGCGCGGCGTGAAGCCGGACCGGTACAGCGCAGGCCAGAACCGGTTGCTCGGCCGGGCGAAGTGATGTCCGGTCGCGGCGGACGTCAGGCCGGGATTGATCCCGCAGAACAGAACACGCAGGCCGGGCGCGACGACATCGGGCAGGGACTGCACGACACGTAGGGTTTCACGCCATGGACTGGAACGCGCCACTGGCGGAGCTGGCGGAGCAGGCCGAGGTACCCGGCGCGGTGCTCGGGATCATGGCCGACGGGACCGAGACGTTCGCCTCGTACGGGGTGCTCAGCACGGCGACCGGCGTCGAGGTGACCGACGACTCGATCTTCCAGGTCGGGTCGATCTCGAAGGTTTGGACCGCGACGATGATCATGCAGCTCGTCGACGAGGGCCGGCTGACACTCGATAGCAGTGTGGGCGAGCTGCTGCCGGGCATACGGATCGGCCGCGACGACGGCGCCGCCGAGGTGACCGTACGGCACCTGCTGACCCACTCGAGCGGGATCGACGGCGACATCTTCACCGACACCGGCCGCGGCGACGGCTGCTACGAGCGTTACGCCGGCCTGCTCGCCGACACTGACCGGCCGTTCCCGCCCGGTGCGGCGTACTCGTACTGCAACAGCGGGTTCGTCCTGCTCGGCCGGATCATCGGCGTTCTCGACGGGCGAACCTGGGACGAGTCGCTGCGGGCCCGGCTGATCGAGCCGCTCGGCCTGAGCCAGACCGTGACGCTGCCCGAGGACGCGATCCTGCACCGGACGGCGGTCGGCCACCAACAGCGCGTGCGTCCGGTACGGGCGGTCGACACCTGGCAACTCCCGCGCTCGATCAATCCGGCCGGCGGGATCACCCAGAGCGCAGGCGATCTGCTGGCGTTCGTACGGCACCATCTCGGCACCGCGGATCTGGCCGCGATGCGTGCCGAGCAGTTGCGTCTGCCGCCCGGTACGCCGAGTGGCGACGCGATGGGACTCGGCTGGCGGGTGTACGAATGGGGCGGGCACCGGCTGGTCGGGCACGACGGCCAGACGATCGGCCAGATGGCGTACCTGCGGGTCGACCCGGAGACCGGGTTCGCGTTCTGCCTGCTGACGAATTCGCCGCAGGGTCCGGCGCTGTACCGATCCCTCGGCTCGGAGGTCGTCCGCGAGTACCTGGGTGTGGAGATCCCGCCACCGCCGGCGCCTGCCGAGCACGTCGAGCCGCGGGACACGGCGCGACACCTCGGCCGGTACGAGATGTCCGGCCGCCAACTCGACGTGTCGATGCACGACGGTGGGCTGCGGATGACCTGGACGGTGATCGGCGAACTGGCCGCGGTGATAGCGGAGCCGGTCGAGGTGTTCGACCTGGTGCCGGCCGACGCGAGCGGCGACCGGTTCGTATACCGGGAGAAGCCGGACCTGCCGTGGGAACCGCTGACATTCGGCAGCTTCGCGGACGGCACGCCGTACCTGTTCTGCGGCGGCCGGGCGACACCTCGGTCAACCTAGGGTTGACAAAGCCCTGGAAGGCTGGTCAACCTTGGGTTGACAGACAGACAGGGAGATCGAGGCATGACACCGGCGCCGAACCTGCAGGAGATCATCGACACCATCCGGCGCGACGCCGGCAGCGACAACCCTCTCGACCAGCTCGCGACCGCAGCCGTGACCGTGAACCAGTTGAGCGAGACCGGCGACGCCGCGCTCGGGTACTTCGTCGACCGGGCCCGCGGGGCCGGCCACTCCTGGGTCGAGATCAGCGCGGTGCTCGGGGTGAGCAAGCAGGCCGTGCACAAGCGGTTCGCGGTCACGTCGACCCGGCCGGCGCTCGACCGGTTCACCGACCGGACCCGGCGGGTGATCGCGGCGGCGTCCGGGATCGCGCTGGAGCACAACCACGCCTACGTCGGCACCGAGCACCTGCTGCTCGCCCTGTACACCGAGCCGGACGCCATCGCCACCAAGGTCCTGCTGGCGCATGAGATCACGGCGGAGGCGATCACCACGGCGATACGCGAGATCGTGCCGGACGGCGATGAGACGTACCGGGGCGAGCCGCCGCTCACGCCGCGGGCCGGCCACGTACTGCAAGGTGCAGTCGAGGTCGCGATCGACATGGGCCACGACTACGTCGGTACCGAGCACCTGCTGCTCGCGCTGTACCGCTACCCGGGCGGGGTCGCGGTCCAGGTCCTGCGTGACCTCGGCCTGGCGGAGGACGCCGCCCGCGACGCCGTGGTGGAGGCGCTCAGGCCGCACCGCTCCTGATCCTGTACGCCGGGCCACCGGCGGGGGATTGGCTATCGACCCCGCCCGGTCGCGGACCATACCGTCGGCATATGCGGATCCGAGTCGTCGACGCGTTCACCGATCGCCCGTTCGCCGGCAACCCGGCGGGGGTCTGCCTGCTCGAGGGCGAGGACTGGCCGGACGAGACCTGGATGCACCAGGTCGCCGCGGAGATGAACCTGTCCGAGACCGCGTTCGCCCGGCCTCTGACCGCGGACCCGGACGCCGACTGGGCGCTGCGCTGGTTCACGCCGGCCATCGAGACGCACCTGTGCGGCCACGCCACGCTGGCCACCACGCACGCGATGCAGGCCGACGGGCTGGTCGACGGCAAGCTCAGGTTCAAGACCCTGAGCGGAGTGCTGACGGCGGAAGTGGCCGGCGACGGCATGATCACGCTCGACTTCCCGGCGGCCGAGCTGACCGAGATCGCCGTACCCGACGGGCTGGCCGCGGCGCTTGGCGCGACGCCGATCGCCGCGCACCGTACCGGCGCGCTCCGCGACCTGCTCGTCGTGATGCCCGACGAGAAGGCGGTCCGTGCGCTCGACCCGGATCTGCGGGCGATCTCCGAACTGGTCGGGCGCGCGGACGGGCGCGGCGTGATCGTCACCGCGGCCGCCGAACAGCATGCCGATTACGACTTCGTGTCGCGATTCTTCGCGCCGGCCGCCGGGATCGACGAGGATCCGGTGACCGGCAGCGCGCACACCGCGCTGGCACCGTACTGGGTCTCCAAACTCGGCGGTGACGCGCTGATCGGGTACCAGGCGTCGCAGCGCGGCGGGTTGGTACGTACCGAACTGGCCGGCAACCGGGTCAAGCTCACCGGCCGCGCCGTCGTAGTCCTCGACGCCACTCTCTTCACGGGACCGTGAGGAGCCGGGATCGGTAGTCTCGCGGTATGGCGGAGGACGAGACGCGGGACGGTGTACCGCTGACCAACCTCGACCGGCCGTTGTTCGACGGTGCCGACGCGACCAAGCGGCACCTGGTCGACTACCTCGACGCGGTGGCCGAGCAGATCCTCCCAGGCCTGCGGGACCGGCCATTGTCGGTGATCCGGGTCCGGCCCGGCCAGCCGCCGTTCATGCAGAAGAACCTGCCGAAGTACGCCCCGGACTGGATCCGGCGTACGACGTTGTGGGCCGAGGCGTCCAAGCGCGAGGTCGCGTACGCGCTGTGCGACGACCGGCGGACGTTGCTCTGGTTCGCCAACCAGCGCGCCGTCGAGTACCACCCGACGCTGATGCGCGCCGATGACTGGAAGCACGTCACGTACCTGGTGCTCGACCTGGACCCGCCCGAGGGCGGTCAAGCCTTCGGGATGGCGGTCAAGGCCGCGCATCTGGTCCGGCAGGCACTCGCCGAGTCCGGGCTGTCCGGTGCGGTCAAGACCAGTGGCGCCAAGGGCGTACACGTGTTCGTACCCGTCAACGCCGCACCCGACGATGCCGCCGCCGCGACCCGTGCGATCGCCGTCCGGGCCGAGCGGATCGACCCGGACCTCGGTACGACGGCGTTCGTCAAGGAGGACCGCGGCGGCAAGGTGTTCCTGGACTCGACCCGGGCCGGTGGCGCGACCGTCGTGGCGGCGTACAGCCCGCGGGCCCGTCCGGGCGCGCCGGTGTCGTACCCGGTCGGCTGGGACGACCTCGACGGCGTCTCGCCGCGCGACTTCACCATCCGCAACGCCGCCGGTCTGCTCGACGGCCGCGACCCGTGGTCCGAGCAGTTGCCACAGCTGCAGGACATTCCGGCGGACCTGCTCGCCGAGGGTCACGAGATCCCGGTCGCGCGGGTGCAGGCGATGCACGAAGGCAAGCGCCGGGCGCGGGCCCGGCGTACCGGCTCCTGAGATCTTTGGACCCTGCTGGACATCGTCGCCGCCGAGTGGTATCGGAGGAGCGCGGCTGTGTTCATGCTCACGCGGACGACGGTGAGACCAGTGCTCAACTGGACTGGTCTTTCGCGTTAACCTGGACGAACGACCGCGGCGTTGCCCTTATTTCGTTGGGAGATCGTCATGTCACAGGGGCCGAAGCTCGTCTACGAATTCTCCGAAGGCAACAAGGACATGAAGGATTTGCTCGGCGGGAAGGGGGCGAACCTCGCGGAGATGACGAACCTGGGGCTGCCGGTGCCGCCGGGGTTCATCATCACCACCGAGGCATGCAAGGCGTACCTGTCGACCGGGCGGACGCCGCCCGAACTGGCCGCGCAGATCGACCACCACGTCGACGATCTGCAGCGCAAGATGGGCAAGAAGCTCGGCCAGGCCGACGACCCGCTGCTGGTGTCGGTGCGCTCCGGGGCGAAGTTCTCGATGCCGGGGATGATGGAGACCGTCCTCAACATCGGCCTCAACGACGACTCGGTGACCGGGCTTGTGCACCAGTCGGGCAGCCCGCGGTTCGCCTGGGACGCGTACCGGCGGCTGATCCAGATGTTCGGCAAGACCGTGCTGGGGATGGCGGGCGACGTCTTCGAGGACGCGATCGACGCCGCCAAGCAGCGCAAGGGCATCAAGAGCGACCTCGACCTTGACGAGGACGACCTGCGCGAGCTGGTCGGCACCTTCAAGGCCGCCGTCCGCGAGCACGCCGGCCGTGACTTCCCGCAGGACCCGCGCGAGCAGATGGACCTGGCGATCAAGGCGGTCTTCGAGTCCTGGAACGCCCCGCGTGCGGCCGTCTATCGCAGGCAGGAGCGCATCCCGTCCGACCTCGGTACCGCGGTGAACGTGGTGGCGATGGTCTTCGGCAACCTCGGGATGGACTCCGGCACCGGGGTCGCGTTCACCCGCGACCCGGCCAGCGGCGCCCAGGGCGTGTACGGCGACTACCTGCAGAACGCGCAGGGCGAGGACGTTGTGGCCGGCATCCGCAACACCGTCCCGCTGTCGGACCTGGAGTCGATCGACAAGAAGTCGTACGACGACCTGATGAAGATCATGGCCAAGCTCGAGGGCCACTACCAGGACCTGTGCGACATCGAGTTCACCATCGAGCGCGGCAAGCTGTGGATGCTGCAGACCCGGGTCGGCAAGCGAACCGCGGCAGCCGCGTTCCGGATCGCGACCAGCCTGGTCGACGAGGGTGTGATCGACCTCGACGAGGCGCTGCGCCGGGTACACGGCGCGCAACTGGTTCAGCTGATGTTCCCGCGGTTCGACGCCGGTGCCGAGAAGACACTGGTCACCAAGGCGATCGGCGCCTCGCCGGGAGCCGCTTCCGGCAGGGCCGTGTTCAGCTCCGAGGACGCGGTGGCCTGGTCCGGCCGGGGCGAGAAGGTGATCCTGGTTCGCCGGGAGACCAACCCCGACGACCTGCACGGGATGATCGCGGCACAGGGCATCCTGACCAGCCGCGGCGGCAAGACCTCACACGCGGCGGTGGTGGCGCGCGGCATGGGCAAGACGTGCGTCTGCGGTGCGGAGGAGCTCAACGTCAACCTGCACGACCGCAAGATCACCGTCAACGGCACCACGATCGCCGAGGGCGACGTGTTGTCGCTGGACGGGACCACCGGCGAGGTGTTCCTCGGCGAGGTGCCGGTGGTGCCGTCCGAGGTCGTGCAGTACTTCGAGGGCAGCCTGGCGCCGGACTCGGGCGACGACCTGGTCGCCAGCGTGCACCAGATCATCGGTCACGCCGACGAGGTCCGCCGGCTGCGGGTGCGGACCAATGCCGACACCGGCGACGACTCGGCCCGGGCCCGCCGGTTCGGCGCCGAGGGCACCGGTCTGTGCCGGACCGAGCACATGTTCCTCGGCGAGCGGCGCGAGTCCGTCGAGCACCTGATCCTGGCCGAGACCGACGAGCAGCGCGACGAGGCGCTGGGCGTCCTCGAGCCGATGCAGACCGAGGACTTCGTCGAGATCCTCGGGGCGATGGACGGGCTGCCGGTGACGATCCGGCTGATCGACCCACCCCTGCACGAGTTCCTGCCGTCGCTGGAGGAGCTGTCGGTCAAGGTGGCGCTCGCCGAGGATCACGGTCAGGATGCAAGCCGTGAGCACCGGTTGCTGGACGCGGTCCGCCGGCTGCACGAGGAGAACCCGATGCTCGGGTTGCGCGGCGTACGACTCGGGCTGGTGATCCCCGGCCTGTTCACCATGCAGGTCCGCGCGATCGCGACCGCGGCGGCGAGGCTGAAGAAGGCCGGCAAGGATCCGCGGCCGGAGATCATGATCCCGCTGGTCGGCGCGGTACAGGAGCTCGAACTGGCCCGCGACGAGGTGTCGAAGGCGCTGGCCGACGTCGCCGCGGCCGAGGGAATCGACGTATCCTGCCCGATCGGCACCATGATCGAGCTGCCGCGGGCAGCGCTCACCGCCGGGCAGATTGCGGAGTCGGCCGAGTTCTTCTCGTTCGGGACGAACGACCTGACTCAGACCACCTGGGGATTCAGCCGCGACGACGTCGAGGGCGCGTTCTTCGGGCCGTACCTGGACAAGGGCATCTTCGCGGTGTCGCCGTTCGAGTCGATCGACCGCGACGGTGTCGGCGCGCTGGTGCGGATGGCGGTCAAGGCCGGCCGCGAGACCAGGCCGGACCTCCATCTCGGCATCTGCGGCGAACACGGCGGCGACCCGGACAGCATCGCCTTCTTCGACGAGGTCGGGCTCGACTACGTGTCCTGCTCGCCCTTCAGGGTCCCGATCGCCCGCCTGGAAGCCGGCCGCGCCACGGTCAGCGGGTGATGACGTCGGCGGCCGGTGGCGCCTTGATCGTGACCGGCTTGCCGTAGTCCTTGGCGGTCAGTACTGCGGTCACGCCCGCCAGGCTGAAGGTCACCTTGCGCATCAGCCGGTAGCCGTCCAGCCAGATGTCGTACGTGATCGTCTTCGGCAGGCCGCTCACCACCGTCGACTGGCCCTGTGCCTTCAGGGCGGCCTTGGTGTCGACCGTCACCCGGTAGCGCTGGACCTTGATCCCGTCCAGGGTCTCGCTCTTGACGTAGGTGACCTTGCGCAGGCCTGCTTCGAACGCTGCGAACGTCGTGCTCGGATTCATCCCGTTCAGGCTCTGCTGGAAGCTCTTGGCCACCGGGTCGTCGGCGTGGGCGTCGACCTTGACGTACTTGCCGTCCGGCACCTGACCCGGGATCGACAGGTAGATCGTGTCGTTGACCAGGATCACGCGCGCCTCGCCGGCGAAGGCAGGACTGCTCATCACCATCGACATGGCCGGGTGCTCGCCGAACCTGGCAACGCCGCTGGCCGTGATGGTCTGGCCGGCGACCTCCATCCGCATCGAGGTCCGGACCGAGTTCTTGTGCGCGAACGCCTTCTTCGCCGCGGGCAGGAAGCTCGCGGTGGTCAGCTGGACCGGGGAACCGGCCGCGGCCGACTTGCCCGGCGACGGCGAGGCGCCGCCCTGCCCGGCCGCGCGCCTGCCGGTCTCGGTGCCACAGGCGGCCAGACCGATCGCCAGCGAAACAGCGGCTGCCACGACGACAATGCGACGTCCGAACGCCATCACCATCTCCAGAGTTCCTTGCGCGGAAGACGATGGATCGTAGCGTCCGTCCGGGTCACCCGGCGAGCAGGTCAGGCGTCGGCCTCGACCAGGTCCAGGTAGTCGGTGTAGGCCCACAGCCACTGGAGGGGCGCGAGGGCCAGTTCGGGCTCGCCGGCCTCGTCGGCGATGAACATGATCGAGCCCTCGCCGTTCGCGATGTCCTCGACGACCGCGTTGCACAGCTGGGTGGCGATCTCGAACGGCTGGACCTGCGGGCCGCCTTCGCCGGGCAGCGGCAGCACCGGTGCCGCCGGCGTACCGCCGACGTCCACGGAGATCTGCTGGAGCAGCAGGTAGACGTCGTACGAGACCAGTCCGGCCAGCGTCTGGCCCTCGATCCCGATCAGGAACGGGTCGTCGGCACCGGAGCGGAAGTGCTCGCGCAGTGTCACGAGCTCGCTCGACAGTTCGCCGGCCTCCAGGTAGGGCGCCTCGATCCCGTCGGTCGACCCGGCACCCGTGCGCAGCTCGTCGAGGTAGCGCAGCGTCGCGCGAAGTTCCTCGTACGCCCCGCCACCGGGCGCTGCCTGGGCGCGGGCCTCGAGGTCGGTCAGGTGCTCGATCAGGTCCGGCTCGAAGTTGAGGTTGTACGCCGGGCCGGTGGTCTTCTCGGCGTCGATCTGCTCGACGATCTGGACCGACACCGGGCCGAGCCGGGCGGCGAGTTCCTCCAGCCCGGTGGGGGACAGGTCGGGCTCGAACTCCTCCTCCTCGGCCTGCGTCTCACCGTCCATGTCGAGCAGCACCGCGAACGCGTCGTACGCGATCAGGGCGGCCGTCGCCATCCGGCCGTCGCCGATCAGCATCAGCGGGTTGGCGCCCTCCTGGGCGCGGCGCAGGTGGTCGGGGAGCAGAACGGTGGCCTGCTCGACGGTGACCTGGCTGCACAACGAGGTGAGACCGTGATCGGTGTCGACGCCGAGCAGTTCGACCAGGTCCTCCGGGCTCATCCCGGTGCCGTCGGGACCCATCGAGCGCAGGTGGTACCGCAGCCAGCCGGCGTCGACCGGGTTGCTGAGCAGATGCGTCACCCGGGCCCGGAAGTCGGCCAGGTCGCCGATCGCCATCAGCACCAGCACCGGCCGTTCGTCGTCGCCGATCACCAGCGGGCGGGTGTCGCCGAGCACGAACCCCTCGATGACCTGGGCAAGCCCGGCCGCTGCCTCCTCGATCGGCTGGGACTGGGCCTGCGAGCCCGCCATCCCGCCCTGAGCGGCGCCGTCAGCGCCCGACATGAACGCCTCCTCTCGGCTGGATTGCGGTCAAATGTAATCGCGGCGTGCCGATTCGTCCGTATCTCATATGTGAGATACGGTGACGCGCATGCCTGACGACTACCTGCGCAGGATCGGCAACCTCATCCGCGATGCCCGCAAGCACCGCGGCTGGACGCAGACCCAGTTGGCCGACGTCCTCGGCACCAGCCAGAGCGCCGTGAACAGGATCGAACGCGGCCATCAGAACCTCACCTTGGAGATGCTCGCCCGGATCGGCGAGGCCCTCGACTCCGAGATCGTCTCACTCGGGGGTGGCCCGGTCCACTTGAGGGTGGCCGGTGGCCGGCGGCTGTCCGGCACGATCGACGTGAAGTCCAGCAAGAACGCGGGCGTCGCACTGCTGTGCGCCTCATTGCTCAACCGTGGCCGCACCACGCTGCGCAAGGTGGCACGAATCGAGGAGGTCAACCGGCTGCTGGAGGTGCTCGGCAGCATCGGGGTCAAGACCACGTGGCTGAACGACGCCGGCGACCTGGAGATCGTTTCACCGGCCGGGCCGCTCGACCTGTCGGGCATCGACGCCGGCGCGGCCAGGCGTACCCGCAGCATCATCATGTTCCTGGGCCCACTGCTGCACCGCGAGGACGCCTTCGAGCTCCCGTACGCCGGCGGGTGCGACATCGGCACCCGGACGGTCGAGCCGCACATGGCCGCGCTGCGCCCGTTCGGGCTGGACATCAAGGCGACCGGCGGCAAGTACCACGCGACGGTGAACCGGGCGATCGCGCCGGCCAAGCCGATCGTGCTGACCGAGCGCGGCGACACCGTGACCGAGAACGCGATCATGGCCGCGGCCCGGCACGACGGCGTGACCGTGATCCGCAACGCCAGCCCGAACTACATGGTCCAGGACCTCTGCTTCTACCTGGACAAGCTCGGCGTGCGGATCGACGGCATCGGCACGACCACGGTGACCGTCCACGGGGTGTCCGACATCGACGTGGACGTCGACTACGCCCCGTCGGAGGACCCGATCGAGGCGATGAGCCTGCTCACCGCGGCGATCCTGACCGAGTCCCAGATCACCATCCGGCGGGCGCCGATCGAGTTCCTCGAGATCGAACTGGCGCTGCTGGAGGAGATGGGCTTCCGGTACGTCCGCAGTGCGGAGTACCTGGCCGAGAACGGTCGTACGCGGCTGGTCGACGTGACCACGAAGCCGTCCAAGCTCCATGCGCCGATCGACAAGATCCACCCGATGCCGTTCCCCGGCCTCAACATCGACAACCTGCCGTTCTTCGCCGCGATCGCCGCGTCCGCGCAGGGGCAGACGATGATCCATGACTGGGTGTACGAGAACCGGGCGATCTACCTGACCGACCTCAACAAGCTCGGCGCCTCGATCCAGTTGCTCGACCCGCACCGGGTGATGGTGTCGGGCCCGACGCACTGGTCCGGCGCCGAGATCGTCTGCCCGCCCGCGCTCCGGCCGGCCGTGGTCACGCTGCTGGCGATGCTCGCGGCGAAGGGCACGTCGGTGCTGCGCAGCGTGTACGTCATCAATCGCGGGTACGAGGACCTGGCCGAGCGGCTCAACTCCTTGGGCGCGCAGATCGAGATGTTCCGGGACATCTGAAGAGTCGGTGGCCCTCACTAGGCTGGCGCCGATGAGCGGGTACGACGAGCACGACGCGGAACGATGGGTGGCCGAGCCGGCCAAACGGCCCGGCCGCACAGCGTTCGCCCGGGACCGGGCCCGGGTGCTGCACTCTGCGATGCTGCGCCGGCTCGCGGCCAAGACCCAGGTGGTCGGCCCCGGTACCGACGACTTCGTCCGCAACCGGCTGACGCACAGCCTGGAGGTGGCCCAGATCGGCCGCGAGCTGGGCAACGCGCTGGGCTGCGACCCCGACATCGTCGATGCCGCCTGCCTGGCGCACGACCTCGGCCACCCGCCGTTCGGGCACAACGGCGAGCGCGCGCTGGACGAGGCGGCCGCGCACATCGGCGGCTTCGAGGGCAACGCCCAGACGCTGCGGCTGCTCACTCGCCTGGAGGCCAAGACCTTCGCGCCTGAGGGTCGCAGTGTCGGGCTCAACCTGACCAGGGCCTCCCTCGACGCCGCGACCAAGTACCCGTGGCTGCGTCGTCACGGCGAGCGCAAGTTCGGCGTGTACGACGACGACCTGGCGGTGTTCTCCTGGTTCCGTACACCGTCGGCCGGCGACCGCCGATGCCTCGAGGCGCAGGTGATGGACTTCGCCGACGACGTCGCCTACTCCGTGCACGACGTCGAGGACGGTATCGTTGCCCACAGCATCGACCTGGCCGAGGTCGGCGCCGATCGGCAGCCGTATTGGGACAGCGTCCGGCAGCTCTACCTGCCGGAGACGACGGACGACGAGCTGGACGAGGCGTGGGCCCGGCTCGGCGTGGTGTCGTACTGGCCGGCGCAGCGGTTCGACGACAGCCGCCGGGCGCTGGCCGGGCTGAAGGACCTGACCAGCCAGCTGATCGGACGGTTCTGCACCGCCGCCGAGATGGCAACCCGGTCGGCGTTCGGCCGCGGCCCGCTGACCCGGTACGCGGCCGATCTGGTCGTACCGGACCGGACCCGGGCCGAGATCGCGGTACTCAAGGCGATCGGCGTCTTCCACGTGATGACCTCGCCGGACCGGCAGACCAGGCGGGCCGAGCAGCGCGAGCTCCTGGCCGGCCTGGTCGACGCATTGTGGAAGACGGCGCCGGCGGGGCTGGACCCGGCGTACGCGGCCGACTTCGCCGACGCGGCCGGCGACGACGCCCGGTTCCGCGTCATCATCGACCAGGTCGCGTCGTTGACCGACGCCTCCGCCGTCACCCGCCACGCCCGCCTCTGATCGCCACCCGCCGCCGTGCCGGTGGTGCGCACCCCGGGCTGTGCTCCGCGCCCCGCACGCCCAGGGGCGAACCCCTGTCTGGGGTGCGATCCGTGGCCCTGGGTGCGAACCCGAGCAAGGTGCTGGCCAGGGTATCGCG
>JBKPSJ010000255.1:0-3180 GCA_046765875.1 Actinomycetota bacterium | reverse complement strand
TGGGGACAGCGGCGGGTACGCATCACCGGCTGGTTCGACACCGAAGGCTGGGAGACCGTCCGCGCCGCGTTGGACCCGCTGGCCGCGCCCCGCCCCGCCGGCCCCGACGGCGTGCCGGACCTGCGGGGCTACGCCCAACGCCAAGCCGACGCCCTCGTCGAGCTCGCCGAACGGTCCCTACGCACCGGCGACCTTCCCGCCCAGGGCGGCGAACGCCCCACCCTCGTACTCACCATGCCGTACGCGAGGCTGGCCGAGCTGGTCGGCACCGGCGTGCTCGACACCGGCGAACACCTACCCGCGGGCACCGCCCGCCGGATGGCCTGCGACGCCAAGATCATTCCCGCCGTCCTCGGTGGGCAAAGCCAGCCGCTGGACATCGGCCGCGCCAGCCGCACCATTCCCGGCCCACTCCGCCGCGCCGTAGCGCTGCGGGACGGCGGGTGCACGTTCCCCACCTGCGACATCCCGTCCCAGTGGTGCGTCGTGCATCATCTGGACCACTGGGCCGACGGAGGAGCCACCACCCTCACCAATCTCATCCTGGTCTGCCCCGCCCACCACAACACCGCACACCACACCGACTGGCACGTCCGCATCGCCGACGACGGCCTCCCCGAATGGATCCCACCAGCACACCTCGACCGCGAGCAAAAACCGCGCCGTCACCTCCGGCACAAACCACCACCCACCCCACCACCCGACTAACCGAATAACCAACCCCCCGGGGCATGCGGGGGCCGCCACCCACCCAGGGAGGCAGCCCCCGCATGCCAAACCGCCCCTCGGTAACCCCAACAGCACCAGCTCTCCCGGAAAGGCCAACCGCAGGCTACAACCGCCTCGTCAAGTTGGATACCCGCAACGCCTACCGCTACCGCAACCCCGGGAACCAACGCCTACGAACACGCCGCGTAACCACTCGCCGGCACCGCGAACACCCCAATCCCGGTTAACTGTGAAGACCCTGCTTACCTCAACCGGAACGGTCCTTGTACGTGTCTCACAGGACGCTGGAGAGAATACGCTGACGGGACGACAGTCTAGAGGCTACTTACCGACGCTCCCGCCCCCTCGGCTACCGCACTAAGGCCG
Source organism: Actinomycetota bacterium (assembly GCA_046765875.1). Classification (GTDB taxonomy): domain Bacteria; phylum Actinomycetota; class Actinomycetes; order Propionibacteriales; family Kribbellaceae; genus DASRHY01. The sequence goes on along the minus strand of JBKPSJ010000255.1, from coordinate 2,085 downwards.
CCCCGTGGGGCGGCCTTAGGATGTGGTGTTCGGGTCTCCCCTGGGCACCGAATGAAATTTCTCGATATAGCGAATCACAGAGTCCCAGCTTGGTGCAACCCGGACTGCTACGGAGCTGCGCCTCGCGGCCATGGGCCACACTGTGTGGACCTCCGGCGCATGTCAGCGCGAGCCCTCTCCGTTCAGCAGCCAGTGCACGTCGGGCACGCTCACCTCGGCCTTGTGGCGCAGCCGGAGGCTGTATGCCACGTCTGCAACCGGTCGCACCGAGCCGTTGTCCCGTAGCCGGTAGCGCTGCGCGAGCCTGCGAAGCCCGTCCCGTTCGGCCGGCGAGAACCGGGCAAGTGCGGCCGGCAGGGCGTCGGGGGTGTCCTGCATGGCGGGCGTCATCGGTCCAGTTCTCTCCCTTCCGGTGGGCTACGACGCTGCGGTACGACGGGCCAAGGCAGCGCCGACGACACGGCAGTATCGACGACCAGGCCGCGCCGGCTGAACCGTTCCGAAAATTGGTCTGGACATCTTCGACCGGACGCGGACCTGGATCCACCCGCGGTAGCTCACCGTAGCCGAAGCCTCCGGCGCAAGCCTTTGCACGCGCAGCTCGTGCCAGCCCTGGCCGCGGCCTTCGGACCGGCTCGTTCGACGGCCAGGGACGCGGGCGTCGTCGGTCCGGCCTGGACCTTGCCCCGGGGCCGGCGGGCGGGGGAGGCTGCTGCCGCGGGAGACGGCTGCCGGGTCGAGCCGGGGAGGACACGATGTCGGTGCTGGCGGATCTGGTCAACGGCATTGCCGGCGGCTCGATCGAGGTGGTGGACCTGACGGCCCCGCTGTCGGCCCGCACGCCGATCCTGGCGTTACCCGAGCCGTTCGGGAACACCATCCCGTTCCAGCTGGCGGAGATCAGCCACTACGACGAGCGCGGCCCGGCGTGGTACTGGAACAACATCGCCACCGGGGAGCACACCGGCACCCACTTCGACGCGCCGGTGCACTGGGTCACCGGCAAGGACCGGGAGGACGTGGCCCAGGTGCCGGCCAGCCGGCTGGTGGCCCCCGCGGTGGTGCTGGACGCCACCGACCGGGCCGCCGCCGACCCCGACTTCCTGCTCGAGCGCGAGCACATCGAGGCGTGGCAGGCCGAGCACGGGCCGCTGCCGGAGGGCGGCTGGCTGCTGTACCGGACGGGCTGGGACGCCCGGTCGCACGACGCGGCGGCGTTCCTGAACGCCGACGAGACCGGCCCGCACACCCCCGGCGTCTCGGTGGACTGCGCCACCTGGCTGGCCGAGGAGTCGCCGGTCATCGGGGTCGGCGTCGAGACGGTCGGCACCGACGCGGGCGCCGCGCACGGCTTCGACCCGCCGTTCCCGTGCCACTCGTTCCTGCTGGGCGCCGGCAAGTACGGGCTCACCCAGCTGCAGAACCTGTCCCGGCTGCCGGCCCGCGGCGCGGTCCTGGTCGCCGGCCCGCTGCCGATCGTCGGCGGCTCGGGCAGCCCGACCAGGGTGCTCGCCCTGGTCGAGCGCTGACGAGCCGGTCGCGGCATCGATGCGGGTCGCCGAGGCGGTCGGCACCGCGCTGGCCCGGCTCGGCGTCGGCCAGGTCTTCGGGGTGGTCGGCAGCGGCAACTTCCACGTCACGAACGCGCTGGTCGCGGCCGGCGCGCGGTACGTCGCGGCGCGGCACGAGAGCGGCGCCGCGACGATGGCCGACGGATACGCCCGGACCAGCCGGCGGCCGGCCGCGGTCTCGGTGCACCAGGGCCCGGGGCTGACCAACGCGCTGACCGGCATCACCGAGGCGGCCAAGAGCCGGACCCCGCTGCTGGTGCTGGCCGCCGACTCCACCGCCGCCCAGGTGCACTCGAACTTCCGGATCGATCAGGAGGCGCTGGCCCGCGCGGTGGGCGCGGTGCCGGAGCGGATCCACAGCGCGGGCACCGCGGTGGCCGACGCGACCCGGGCCTACCGCACCGCGGTCGGCCAGCGCCGGACGGTGCTGCTCAGCATGCCGCTGGACGTGCAGGCGGCGACCTGCCCGCCGGAGGCCACCGCGGTGCCCCCGGCCGGGTACCTCGCCCCGCCC
>JBKPSJ010000254.1:0-5635 GCA_046765875.1 Actinomycetota bacterium | reverse complement strand
AGGTGGCCGCGTGCTCGGGGGAGAGCAGCCAGTCGCCGACCTGCAGCGCATCGGCCGGGACGTCCGCCCCGATCCGCCGCAGCAGTGCGGTCGAGACCAGCTGCCGGCGGCGTATCTCGTCGGTGCCTGCCCGCAGCACGGCCGCGCGCTGTGTCGCCGAGCCTCGCCGGCCGAGCGGCGGCGGTACCGGGTCGACCACGCTCAGGCCCCAGAGCCGGCGGCTACCCGGGTCCCGCAGGATCGCCCGGTCGCCGATCCGCAACGGCAGTGCCCGGCCCAGCCGGATCCGGCCATACGTCTCGTCGAGCGGCCGGTACCGTACCGGCTCGGACACCGCGCCGACGTGCAACGTCAGCGCGGCCCGGCCTGGTGGTTCGGCAGGCGTCGCGAGCCGGACATCGACTTCGTGGGTCCACTTCCATGCGTCCGGCGTGACCAGAACGCTGTCGCGAGTCAGCCCGCTCGGCGGGCCGGCGAGGTTCAGGGCCACCCGGGCCACGCCCCTGACCACGTCGCGCGGTTGCTCCAGCGCCTCGATGCCGCGTACCCGGACCAGTCCGGAGCCGGTGCTCAGGTGGTCGCCGGTACGAATCGTGCCGGCCGGCAGCGTTCCGGTGACGACGGTGCCGGCGCCGCGGACGGTGAACATCCGGTCCACCCACAGCCGTACGTCGGCGGCAGGGTCGGGAGCGGGCAGGGCGGCGATCAATGCGGTGAGCGCCTCGGTGAGCTCGGGCAGACCTGCTCCGCTGACCGAGCTGACCGGGATGACCGGGGCACCGCTGAGCGACGTACCGGCGAGCTCGGCGGTGGCGCGGTGGATCGCGTCGGCGGGGTCGGCCAGGTCGGAGCGGGTGACGGCGACCACCGCATGCTCGACGCCGAACGCGTCCAGTGCGGCCAGATGCTCGGCGGCCTGCGGCATCCAGCCGTCGTCGGCGGCGACCACGAACAACACGGCCGGCACCGGGCCGACCCCGGCCAGCATGGTCGGGATGAACCGCTCGTGTCCCGGTACGTCGACCAAGGCCACCTCGCCGACGCCGGGCAATGTCGTCCAGCAATACCCGAGCGTGATCGTCAGGCCGCGGCGGCGCTCCTCCTCGAGCCGGTCCGGGTGAGTGCCGGTCAGTGCCTCGACCAGCGTGGACTTGCCGTGGTCGACATGCCCGGCTGTGGCCACGACGTACACGGTCAGGTGTCCTTGGCGACGCGGCGTACGGCCTCGACGATCACATCGTCCTGGGCCGGGGGTACGGCGATCAGGTCGAGCAACAGCCGGCCTCGTTCGACATGGCCGACGACGGCCGGGTCGAGGGCGCGGAGTGGCGCGGCCAGTGCCGGTGGCAACGAAACCGCGGCGCTGTCCAGCACGACACCAGGTGCGCCGCCACCTCCGACCGCGGCCTGTGAACGGACGGCTTCGGCATCGTCCAGCGAGGCGACGATGTTCGTTGCCCGGCGCAACAAGTCCTCCGGGTCGGTTGCCAGCGCCAAAGCGACCGGCGTCGCGGGACCGGTGAGCGTGGCCTCCAGCGCGGCGAGCGTCAACTTGTCCACCCGCAGCGCACGGGCGAACGGATGCCGCCGCAAGCGCTCTACCAAGGCGGCTTCACCGAGCATCAGACCGCACTGCGGACCGCCGAGCAGTTTGTCGCCGGATGCGGTGACGAGATCGGCACCGGCGCGCAAGGTCGTGGCCGCGTCCGGCTCGTCGGGCAGCCGCGGATGCGGCGCCAGCAGACCGGACCCCAGGTCGGCCACGACCGGGACCGGCAGGCCGGCGAGGTCACCCACACCGACCGACGAGGTGAACCCTTCGACGCGGAAGTTCGACGGGTGGACCTTGAGAACGAACGCGGTCCGCTCACCAAGAGCGTCTGTGTAGTCAGAGACCCGGACCCGGTTCGTCGTACCGACCTCGCGGATCGTCGCACCGACGGACTCGATCAGTTCCGGGATTCGGAATCCGTCGCCGATCTCGACCAGTTCGCCGCGCGCGACGATCACCTCACGGTCCGTCGCAAGTGCGCAGGTGACCAGCGCCAGCGCCGCCGCGCCGTTGTTGACGACGTGGACCCCTCCCGCATCCGGTACGGCGTCGGCGAGTGTCCGGAGTGCGCCCGCGCCCCGGCGGCCGCGCTTGCCGGTGGCCAGGTCGAGCTCGACATCGGTCGCGCCCGAAGCAACCGTCAGCGCCTCGATCGCCGCGTCGGACAGTGGTGCGCGGCCGAGGTTCGTGTGGACGACGACACCGGTCGCGTTGACGACCGGCCGCAAGGAGACCGGGTACGCCGGCAACGACCCTAGCGCCACCGCGATGACCTGCGCCGGGTCGATCTCACCGTGTCGGCACCGGGCCAGCACATCGGTCACGATCCGCTTGACCACGGTCCGGCCAAGGCGTGCGGCGGCCGCGACCAGCCGCGGATCGGCGAGTACCTCGTCGGTCCGGGGTACGGCCCGGCGTGGGTCGTCGGCCATGGCACCTCCCGGAGCAGGTTGGCGGAGGCGGACGGGAATCGAACCCGCCTGACCGGGGTACCCGGTCACAACGGTTTTGAAGACCGCGCCCGTCACCAGACGAGGTACGCCTCCGCGCGTCACTCTAACCTCAGGTCTGTTCGCCTAGGCTCGGGACGTGTCTGAGCCGGCTTCTCCGCAGAGCGCAAGCGTGGTGCCGGATCTGCCGTACCTGCGGCGCCGCGGCACCGAGCACCGGGCCACGTTCTTCGAGCTGTTCTTCGATCTCGTCTATGTCTTCGCGGTCACCCAGCTTTCCCACCACGTACTGAATGCCGGTGTCACCTGGATAGCGGCGGCACAGGCGACCCTGATGCTGATCGCGGTCTACTGGGCGTGGAACTACACGACCTGGATGACGAACTGGTTCGACCCCGAGTCGGTGCCGGTGCGGCTCGTGCTCGTCGTCGTCATGCTCGCGAGCCTGCTCATGGCTATCGCCATCCCGGCGGGCTTCGGCAGCCGGGCCCTGCTCTTCGGGGCCAGCTACGCCGGCCTGCAGGTCGTCCGCAACGCGTTCGTCGTCGTGGTGACGCCGCGCGGGCCGTTCCATCGCAATTTCATTCAGATCCTCGCGTGGAGCCTCCTGTCCCTTCCGCTGTGGATCCTCGGCGGGCTGCTAGACGGCGCCCGCTGGCCGCTGTGGCTGGCCGCCCTGACGATGGACCTCGCCGCTCCGCTGGTGCGGTACTGGCTGCCGGTCCTCGGCCGTACGCCGCACCAGCAGTGGCAGATCACCGGCGACCACTTCGCCGAGCGGTTCCAGCTGTTCGTGATCATCGCTCTCGGCGAGAGCATCGTGCTCGCCGGGGTCACAGCGTCGCAGGCCGAGCTGGACTGGGCAGTCGTCCTCTCCCTCGGGTTGGCATTTCTGGCCTCGACCGCGCTGTGGTGGATCTACTTCAGCGGCGCCGCGGGCATCCTCGTCGAGCGGATCAGCCACAGCAGCATCGAGGAGGTCGGTGCGATCGGCCGCGACGTCTACACGTACCTGCACCTGCCGATCATCGGCGGGATCGTGCTCACCGCCGTCGGCGACGAACTGGTGATCGCGCATCCCCATCACGAGCTGGGCATGGCCGGGGCGCTGGCACTGTTCGGCGGTCCGGCGCTGTACCTTCTCGGAGTGGCCGCGTGCCTGGTCCGGGCCGGCCACTCGCCGAGCCACGTGCTGCCGCTGGCCACGACGATCACCACCGCACTCCTCGTGGCCGCACTCCCGCTGGCTGCCCACCTTCCCGGTGTCGTGGCCGTTTCCGCCCTGGTCGCCGTCCTGGTCGTACTCGCCGCAATCGCGACCCGCACGTCTGTTGGCGGCCAGTAGCACCAGTCGCCGAACAGCCTGGCTACCCCGGTGTGTCGTCGAGGACCTCGCGGAGTTTGCGGGCGAAGGCCTCGGGTTGGCCGGCGTAGCCGAACTCGCCGCCCATGAAGCCGCCGTGGTGGCTGGGGAACACGGTTGCCTGCTGGCCGAGCCGCTCGGCAACGGCAACGGCCGCACGTCCGGTGAAGGTGCCGAGCGACTCCTCACCCACCGCGATCACGATCCGGGTCGGTGCCGCGAGCAGCGCGTCGATATCGGGACGATAATCGGTGATCGCACGAGACCGGTCGGACAGCAGCGGGTCGTCGCGTCGGCCGTCGTCCCCGGCCGGCATGCCGAAGGCCGCCGGGTCCGGGGCGGGCTGGGCGAAGTAGTCGTCGGTGAACTCGCCTCGCCACGAGGTCATGGCGATGAAGGCCGCCATACCTGCGCCCGATCCCTTGGCCTCGTACACGTCGCGGAAGCCGCCGGCAGCGCGCTCGGCCGCGTCGGCGTCGGGAAGCACCGTGATCAGGGGTGGCTCATGGGCCACCAGGGTGGTCACGTCGGCGGGGTAGGCCTTCACGAGCGCGAGCGCGGTCACCGCGCCGCCGCTGCTCGCGAACATCTCGACCGGTCCGGCGGCGAGCGCGTCGATGACGGCGTGTACGTCGCCGGCCTGGACCGTCGGCGAATTGTCGACCCGGCCGTCGTTACGGGTGCTGCGGCCCAGGCCGCGCGGGTCATAGGTCACCGCGGTGCGGTCGGGGAACTGTGACACCAGCGCCGCGAAGCCGCTGGCATCCATCGGCTGGGCGATCATGACCAGTGGCGGGCGTCCGTCGGCGGCGGGCAAAGTGCCGTGGACGTCGTACGCGATCTCAGCTCCGGCTGTTTCAAGCCTGTACGTGGTCGTCATGGCAGTATCGACTCCTCCCGTGCGGGAACTCATCGGAGCGTACGTCGTGGGTTCCCGGCCCGCCTGGTGGGTTCGCGCACCTTATGCGGTACGCGACCCCACCACAGCGCGCGGTGACCCACAAGAGCAGCGCGCAGAAGCCTGCGTGACGCGCTGCGATGAGCAAGACTGGCGCCATGGCAGACAGGTTGCCCTGGCCGGTGCTGCGGCAGGTCCGCGGCACGGACCGGCTCGGCCGCGGTAAGGCGGCGCAGTCGAAGCGCAGCGCGGAGTTGCGTGGCCGGATCGCCGGCGCGGACCGGGTGGTCGACTCGGTGTGCCCGTACTGCGCGGTCGGCTGCGGGCAGAAGGTCTTCGTCAAGGACGAGCAGGTCATCCAGATCGAGGGCGACCCGAACAGCCCGGTCTCGCGGGGCCGGCTGTGCCCGAAGGGCAGCGCCAGCAAGCAACTGGTCACCTCGTCGTTGCGCCAGACCAAGGTCCGGTACCGCCGGCCGTATGGCACCGAGTGGGAGGACCTCGACCTCGACACCGCGATGGACCTGATCGCGGACCGCGTCCTCAAGACCCGGGCGGAGTTCTGGCAGCCGGAGCACCGCCGCACGATGGGCATCGCCAGCCTCGGAGGAGCGACCCTCGACAACGAGGAGAACTACCTCATGAAGAAGCTGTACACGGCGATGGGCGCGATCCAGATCGAGAACCAGGCGCGTATTTGACACTCCTCGACGGTCCCCGGTCTGGGGACCTCGTTCGGCCGTGGCGGGGCGACCGGGTTCCAGCAGGACCTGGCGAACGCGGACACCATCCTGATCGAGGGCTCGAACATGGCCGAGTGCCACCCGGTCGGGTTCCAGTGGGTGATGGAGGCCAAGGCGCGCGGCGCGACG
>JBKPSJ010000253.1:0-9752 GCA_046765875.1 Actinomycetota bacterium | reverse complement strand
GTCGCGGTCCGGGCCGACCTGGCCGACAGTGCCGCCGTCGAGCCGCTCTTCGAATCCGCCGAGACCGAACTCGGGCCGGTCAGTGCGGTGGTCAACAACGCCGGGGTCGTCTCGCCGGCTGGTCTGGTTGCCGACTACGACGCCGCCCGGCTGGAACGGATCCTCGCGATCAACGTGACCGGCGCGTTCCTGGTCGCGGGCGCCGCCGTACGCCGGATGTCGACCGCGCGCGGCGGGTCCGGTGGCGTGATCGTGAACGTGTCGTCGCGGGCGGCGGTGCTCGGCGGAGCCGGGGAGTACGTCGACTACGCCGCCAGCAAGGCCGCCGTCGACGCGCTCACCACCGGTCTGGCGGCGGAGGTGGCCCGCGAGGGGATCCGGGTGGTCGGCGTACGGCCCGGGCTGATCGATACCGAGATCCACGCGCCGGGACGGCTGGCCCGGCTCGGCGGTATCCCGCCGGTGGGCCGGCCGGGTACCGCCGAGGAGGTCGCCGCCGCGATCGTCTGGCTGGTGTCGGACGCCGCGACCTATGTCACCGGCACCACGCTGGACGTCTCCGGCGGCCGCTAGGCGACATCCCGCTTGCGCGAGGCCGTGACGGCGACCAATCCGCCGACCAGCACATAGCCGAGCAGTGTCAACAGCGCACGCGTGCCGCCGACCGCGTCGGAGACACCGGGCGGCGGGTCGGCGACGCCGCCGAGCACGGCGTACACGAGCGACCCTGCGTTGACGCCCGGCAGCAGGTGGGTGACCACGTCGAGGTCGGGCAGCACGCTGCCCGCCACGCCGACGAACAGCGCCTCGACGCCGAGCACCCAGACCACGCCGAGCCCGATCGGCAACGCGACGCCGCGCAGCAGCAGCGCCAGCACCGCGCCGAGCAGTGCCCAGGTGGTCAGTACCAGCAGACCGGCGCCGTAGCCCTGCGCCAGATCGGCGAACCCGGGCCAGTTCAGCGACCGGTCCTGCGCCGTCGCGACAGCGGCGCTGGCCGCTGCCGAGACCGCGAAGTTGCCCAGCACCCACAACGCCAGCGCCGTCACCAGCGCGAGGAACTGCGCACCGAGCAGGGTGAGCCTGGCCGGGCCCTGGGTGAGCACGGTCTTGACCGTGCCCCAGCCGTACTCGCTGCCGATCATCAGCGCACCGAGCACCAGCGCCAGCGCGCCGGCGAAAACGGGGAAGCCGCCGATCGCGTTGCCGACGATCCCGCCGGGCAGCATGTCGGCGAGCACCTGCTCGCGCGGTACGCCGCTGGTCTGCATGTTGTCGTCGCCGCTGACGTAGCCCAGGTACGGGATGATGTACCCGAAGGTCAGGCTCAGGATCGTGGCGGCGCCGAACAGCACCCAACTGGTGGACCGCTTGCGCAGCTTGGTCAGCTCGGCCAGATAGCTGCCGGTCATCACTGGTCTCCTTCCTTGGTCGTGAGGTCGAAGAACACGTCCTCGAGGGCGCGTTCGGCGGTACGGAGCTCGGAGACCGCGATCCCGGCCTCGACGAGCACCCGGTTGACCTTGGCAACGTCCTGCGGCTCAACTCCGATCCGCAGTCTGTGGTCCTCGGTACGCACCGCATCGGCGCCGTACAGGTCGGTCAGCCGCAGCCGGGCGTCGTCGATCGGGTCGGCCGCGATCACCAGCTCGCGCCGGCCGCGCAACTCGTCGACGTTGCGCTCGGCAACCATCCGGCCCGCGTTGATGATGCCGACCCGGTCGCAGATCTGCTGTACCTCGCCGAGCAGGTGACTGGACAGCACCACGGTCCGTCCGCCGGTGCCGAGCTCGCGGATCAGCCGGCGCATGTCCCGCATGCCGGCCGGGTCGAGCCCGTTGGTCGGCTCGTCCAGGATCACCAGCTCCGGGTCCTTGAGCAGCGCCGCGGCAACCCCGAGCCGCTGTTTCATCCCCAGCGAGTACGTCGAGAACCGGTCGCGGGCCCGGTCGGCCAGGCCGACCACCTCGAGCAGTTCGCCGGCACGAGTTCCGGGCACACCGGCGTACCGGGCGAGCACGCGCAGGTTGTCGCGGCCGCTCAGGAACGGGTACAGCGCGGGCGACTCGATCAGGGCCCCGACCCGGCGCAGCGTCGCGCTGTCCGACGGGTGTCCGCCGAGCACCCGGACCGAGCCGCTGGTCGGGGCGATCAGCCCGGTGAGGATCCGCAGGGTTGTGGTCTTGCCGGCCCCGTTCGGGCCGAGGAATCCGTATACCTCGCCTCGTTCGACGGTCAGGTCCACGCCGTCGACGGCGAGCTGGGGGCCGTACCTCTTGGTCAGCCCGGTGACTTCAACAGCCGTCTCGTTCATACCTCCGAGACTCACCGGTCACGGCCGCTCGCACATCGGCCCGGGGGAGTCACCGGCGGTACGCCGCCGGGCGTACGAAACCTCAGCCGAGCCAGCCCGGCCGGACCAGGCCGGTCTGGTACGCGACCACCACGAGCTGGGCCCGGTCGCGTACGCCGAGCTTGATCATCGCCCGGCTGACGTGGGTCTTGGCGGTCGCCGGGCTGACCACCAGCCGTGCGGCGATCTCGTCGTTCGACAGGCCTTCGCCGACGAGCGCGACGATCTCGCGTTCGCGTTCGGTCAGCACGTCCAGTTCGGTCGCGGCGTGCGGCTGGCGGCTGCGCTGGGCGAACTCGGCGACCAGCCGCCGGGTGACGCCAGGGGAGAGCAGCGCGTCGCCGGCGGCCACCACGCGGACGGCCTGGAGCAGTTCGGCCGGCTCGGTGTCCTTGACCAGGAAGCCGCTGGCGCCGACCCGGAGCGCCTCGAACACGTACTCGTCGAGGTCGAACGTGGTCAGGATGACGATCTTGACGTCGCCGAGGCGATCGTCGGCGCCGATCCGCCGGGTCGCCTCCAGGCCGTCGGTGCCCGGCATCCGGATGTCCATCAGCACCACGTCCGGGTTCAGCGCGAGCGCCTGCTCGACCGCCTCGTCGCCGTCGGCGGCCTCACCGGCCACCTCGATGTCGTCCTCGGAGTCCAGCAGCGCGCGGAACCCGCCGCGTACCAGCGCCTGGTCGTCGGCCAGCAGCACCCTGATCACGACGTCTCCTCGTCGGCTTCGGAGACCGCGAACGGGAGCCGGGCGGTGACCCGGAAGCCGCCGTGCACCGGCCCCGCGCTGAACGTCCCGCCGAGCGCCGTCGCGCGTTCCCTCATGCCGGTGATCCCGTTCCCTTCGGTCGGTGGTACGCCGCTGGTGGGCCCGTCGTCGTCGACCTGGACGGTGACGGCGGTGTCACCGTAGCCGACCCGGACGGTCGCGCGACTGGCCTTGGAGTGCCGTACGACGTTGGTCAGCGACTCCTGGATGATCCGGTACGCCGCCGCGTCGACCTGGACCGGGAGGGTCCGGCGCTCGCCCTGGACGCTGGTGTGGACATCGAGCCCGGCCTGTGCGGTCCGGCCGACCAGTTCGTCCAGCCGGGCCAGCCCGGGCACCGGCGCGCGCGGCGCCTGCTCGCTGCTGTCGCGAAGGATGCCGACGATCGAGCGCAGTTCGACCAGCGCCTCCTTGCTGGCCTCCTTGATCGCGGCCAGCGCTGTCGCGGTCTGCTCGGGCTTGGTGTCGACCAGGTGCAGCGCCACCCCGGCCTGGACGTTGATCAGCGAGATGTGGTGTGCGACCACGTCGTGCAGTTCCTGCGCGATCCGCAGCCGCTCCTCGCCGGCCCGGCGGCGCTCGGTCTCCTGCCGGGTCCGGGCCGCCTCTATCGCGCGCTCGCGGCGTACCCGGACGATCTCGGCCATCCCGAGCAACGCGGCGAACGAGACCGCGACCGCGAGCATCTCGAACGGCTGCGGCCGGTCCAGATCGAGCAGGAACCGCCCGCCGATGTGCAGGCCGTACAGCAGTGCGGCGGTGATCCAGGCGGCGGCGCGGTGGCCGCGGATGATCGCGTAGAACGCGGCGATCAGCGGTGCGAACGCCATCGGCCCGTACGGGTACTCGCGCAACAGGTAGATCAGGAACGCCGCGGAGGTGAACGCGAGCACCTGCACCGGATATCGGCGCATCCAGATCAGCGACAGCGCGCTGACGACCAGCAGCACCCCGGCGAACCAGTCGACCGGGTTGCGGTCCGGCTGGCCATGCCCGGCCCGGATCGACGCGAAGAGCTGGAAGGCCGCGAGCAGCACGGGCAGCACGATCCGCAGGACGCGGCGGCGCTCCGCGGTCAGGTGGCTGGGCACGGTCGTGGTCATCATCGCAACCGTAGTAGCGCCGCGCCGGTCGGGTCGTCGCCGGCTGGCCGTATCCGCTTCTACTCCGCGCGTCGTACCGTCAGTCTCCCACCGCGTCCGCGGGCGAGTGGAGCGCAGCAGCACCGCGGTCGGCGCCAGCGCGGCCACGACGGCGATCGCCAGGCTGCCGATGCCGATCCCGGCCAACAGGCCCCACTGCACCGTGGTCGTGGCCCCGTCGAACTGGTCGAGCATCGCGTGCCGGATCAGCAGCCCCACGACGGTACTGATCGCCGCTCCGAGGGTGAGCGCCACCGCCGCGACCAGGCCGGCTTCCCAGAGGACGGTACGCCGCACCTGCGCACCGGTGACGCCGAGCAGCCGGGTGGTCACGTACTCCCGCCGCCGCTGCAGACTCCCCATCAGGAGCGTGTTCGCGATCGTCAGCGCGGCGTACAGTCCGGCCGGGCCGAGCAGGATCAGCAGCCCGAGCTGGTTGCCCTTGCGCAACTCGTCGTTGGTCCGCGCGATCCAATCGCCGACCGGTACGGCGTCGCCGTCCGCGCCGAGACGCCGGTCGAGCTCACCGGCGGAGACACCGCCGACGAACCATCGCTCAGGGATCTGATCGCCATGCCGGACGGCGAGATCCCGCGGAAGGATGATGTCCGGTACGACCTCGGGCGCGGCGTCCACGACCGCGACGACCTTCAGCGTGGTCTGGGTGCCGTCGGTGAACGCCAAGCCTATCGTGCCGCCGGCCCGGTACCCCTCCGAGAAGCTCAGTTCCTTGCTCACGGCAACTGTATTGCCGGTCAATCCGGCCAGCTGAGAAGCGTCCAGCCGGCGGGCGCGGGCAAATGTCGCCGGATCGATGCCGGCTGCCTCAACAGCCCAGGCCGCGCCCCGGTCGGTGACGATCGCCTCCACCGGGACCGACGCGTCGACCAGATCGACACCCGGGGTGTCGCGCAGCACCTCGGTCAGGTCCTTGCCGTGCGATGTGACCACGACAGGTGCGGCGTAGCCGTGCCGCATCGCGCCGCGCGAGGCGTCGGCGGCGAAGCCGAAGGTGAGCACCATCGAGCCGGCGATCGCGGTGATGCCGAGGATGGGCGCCGCGAGCGAGGCGGTACGCCGTGGCGAGGCGACCACCGTTCCCCTGGCCAGGTGGCCGCTGACCCTTGTCCAGCGTGCGAGCGGGAGCGCCCAGAGTCGCGCGAGCGGCGGCACCACCAGCGGTGCCAGCGCGACCAGCGCGACCACCAGGACCATCGGGGTGAACATGGCCAGCGGGATGGCCGCCTCGCCGGTGTCGGGCCGGATGAACACCAGCATCGCGATCCCGCCGGCGAGGAACAGCACGCCGGCGGCGGCCCGGAACCAGCCGAGCCGGCGCCGCTCGATCGCGGCCTCCCGCAGCGCGTCGACCGGTGGCACCTTGGCCGCCCGCCGGGCCGCGGCCCGCGCGCCCAACAGCGCGACGACGACGCCGGTGACGGTGGTTATTGCCAGCGGCAACCATGGCGATGCAGGCGTCAGCTGCGCAGGCGACAGCTCGGTGCCGGCGACCGAGTCCAGCAGGACCGGGGTCACCAGGTGTGCCGCCACGGAGCCGCCGAGCGAGGCGAGGACGGCGACGGTCAGCGCCTCGCCGCGGACCATCCGGCGTACCTGCCGCGGAGTAGCGCCGATCAGCCGCAACAGCCCGAGTTCGCGTCGCCGCGCTGCCACCACGAAGGCGAATGTGCTCGCCACGACGAAGATCGTGACGAAGCCGCTGATCGCGCCGACCATGCTGAGCACCGCTTGCAGCCCGGCGACGTCGTCCCCGGCGCCGCCGTACCGCTCCTGGTGTGGCGGCTGGTCGTCGCCCGTCACCGTCACGAGGAGTCCGCCCGGGTGCTTGTGCGTGTACGCGAGCGTGGCGGCGGTAGTCGTTGCGGCGAGACCGAGCAGCAGCACCCCGAGTGCGAGCGCGACGAACGCGCCGGCGTAGAGCGGCCAACTGTGCCGGACCGTCCGGCGGCTGAGGTACAGCATCACGCCACCCGCGCCGAAGCCGACGACTCGAGCGTGCTCATCGTCGCCGCGATCTGCTGCGCGCTGCCGCGCTCGAGCGACCCTGCAACCCGACCGTCGGAAAGGAACAGCACCCGGTCGGCGTACGCCGCGGCCATCGGGTCGTGCGTCACCATCACCACGGTCTGGCCGGCGCCGTCGGTTGTCTCGCGCAACAGGGTCAGCACCCGCCGGCTGGTCTGGCTGTCCAGCGCACCGGTCGGCTCGTCCGCGAACAACACGGCCGGCTGGGTGATCAGCGCCCTGGCGATCGCGACCCGCTGCTGCTGGCCGCCGGACAGCTCGGCCGGGCGCCGGCGGTCGAGCCCGTCCAGCCCGACCCGGGCGAGGACTGCGTGCACCTCGCGGCGGCCGGGCCGGCGTCCGTTCAGCCGCAACGGCAGTTCCACGTTCTCGTGGACCGTCAGCGACGGCAGCAGGTTGTAGGCCTGGAACACGAACCCCATCCCGGCCCTGCGCAGCTTGGTCAACTCGACCTCGCCGAGCTTGCCGAGGTCGGTGCCGCCGAGTACGACGGTGCCCGAGGTGGGCCGGTCCAGTCCGGCCGCGCACTGGAGCAGTGTCGACTTGCCCGAGCCGGACGGGCCCATCACCGCGGTGAACGTACCGGCGCCGAACAGGGGGCTGACGCCGCGCAGCGCATGCGTGCTTCCAGCCTTGGATACATAGGTCTTGGTGACGCCGTCGAGCATCAGGGCGGGAGTGGTCATGACTCCATCGAAGCCGTGCAAAGCCCCGGACTCGCTGGTCCGCCGGATAGAACTCCGGTAGCGCCCGCGCTACCGCGCCCGTGCCGCCGTCACACCTAGGCTGGTCCGTGTGCGAACGGCATGGCAGGCGGTCGGGGGCAACCCGGTGCGGTTCCTCGGCTCGTCGTGGCCGTGGCGTTCGTTCGCGTACCTGCTGACCACGCCGCTCGTCGCCGCGCCGATCCTGGTCGCGCTGCTCGCGACAACCGTGCTCGGGCTGGCTACCAGCCCGCTGATCGTCGGGATCGTGCTGCTGTCGGCGATCCCGCTGTACGGCGTACCGATCGGCCGGTTCGAACGATGGCGGCTGCGACTGATGGGGTACCAGATCGCCAGCCCGCACGCGGCGATACCGGACGGGACCAGCCGGCGCCGGCGGTTCGTGTTCCGGCGGCGCGAGCCGGCCTCGCTGCGTGAACTCGGGTACGCCGTCGTGCTGGCCGTCCTGCTCGGACTATTAGCCGCCGTGGTCGGGCAGTTCACGATCGGCATGGTTGGCCTCGCACTGGCCTCGCCGCTAGTCGCTTCGGTCGACGTGGTGAGCCTCGGGCCGTGGCAGCTCGACTCGGCCACCGAGGCGCTGCCGATCGCGCTGGTCTTCGCGCCGCTGTGGTGGGTGGTCAGCGCGTACGTCGTGACCGTGTTCGCTGCCGCTCAGGCGGACCTGGCGCGGGCGTTGCTCGGCCCGCGCGAAGACGAACTGCGCGAGCAGCTGGCGACGCTGCGACGGTCCCGGCTGGATCTGGTGGACGCGTTCGAGACCGAGCGGCGGCGGATCGAGCGGCATCTGCACGACGGTGTGCAGCAGCGGCTGGTCGGGTTGACGATGACGCTCGGGCTGGCCGAGCTCGAACTCGGCAGGACGCCGGGGCACGACCTGGTACGCAAGGCGCACGGCGAGGCCGAGGCGGCGCTGGCCGACCTGCGCGAGGCGGTCCGCGGGATCCATCCGCGGGTGCTGGTCGACCACGGGCTCGAGGCAGCCGTCCGCGAGGTGGCCGACCGTAGCCCGGTGCCGGTCGAGGTGGCGATCGAGCTGCCGCACCGGCTGCCCGCGCCGGTCGAGGCGGCGGCCTACTTCGTGGTCACCGAGGGCCTGGCGAACGCGGCCAAGCACGCGGCGCCGACCAGGTGCGCGGTCGGCGGCTGGCTGACCGGCGACGTGCTGACCGTGACGGTGACCGACGACGGCGCCGGAGGAGCGGTGATCGGCGGCGGTACCGGATTGACCGGATTGGTGACCCGGCTCGACGCGCTCGGCGGCACGCTGTCCGTGACCAGCCCGGACGGCGGGCCGACCGAGGTGCGGATGGAGTGCCCGTGGCGCAGCGACCGCTGAGGATCGTGCTGGCCGAGGACGCGCTGTTGCTCCGCGAGGGACTCGTCAGCATCCTTGAACGCGCCGGGCACACCGTGATCGCCGCGGTCGGCGACGCGGATGCGCTGATCGTTGCCGTACGCCACGATCCGCCGGATCTGGTCGTCACCGATGTACGGATGCCGCCGGACCACAGCGACGAGGGCCTGCGCGCGGCGGCCGCCATCCGTGCCGACCATCCCTCGATCGGTATCGTCGTGCTGTCCCAGTACGTCGCGGACGCCTACCTGCCCGGCTTGCTCGAATCGACCAGTTCTGGCGGGGTCGGGTACCTGCTCAAGGACCGGGTCGGGCACGTCACCGAGTTCCTCCAGTCCGTCGACCGGGTGGCCGCGGGCGGCACCGTGGTCGACCCCGAGGTCGTACGCCAGTTGCTCGCGCGGCGCCGTGACGACGGCCCGCTCAGCCGGCTGACTAGCAGGGAGAAGGAGGTGCTCGCGCTGATGGCGCAGGGCCTCACCAACCCGTCGATCGCGTCCGAGCTGTTCGTCAGCGAGGCCGCGGTACGCAAACACGTGGGCAACATCTTCGCCAAGCTGCCGCTCGACCCGTCCGGCGACCGGCGCGTGCAGGCCGTGCTCACGTACCTGCGCGGCTGACGGGCATCGGCCCGGCCAGCCGCGCGCGGACGGTTCACCTCAGGGGATTCGCCGGGGCAGCACCAGGCCGGGCCGGCGGGCCAGAAGCAGCCCGAGTACGGCGTACCCGATCACGAGGTGGGTGGCGCCGACCCAGCGCGACACGTGGTCGCCGAGGATCACGAACGTCGGCACCGTGACGACCGCCCAGCTCTCGGCCAGCAGCGGCTACCACCGGGCCGGACCCCGCCACCGTCCGGCGGCGGCCAGCTTCGCGGCGATCACTGCCATGCCGAGCATCGACAGCGGCCAGAACATGTCGAGCACCGCCAGCCAGCCCGCCCCGCGCGGTCCGGCCGGGAGCACGCCGTGCGCCAGCGACCAGACGCTCGCGATGCCGAGCAGCACGGCCTCGACCTTCAGCATCACCCGCGCCGGCCGCGACGTACCGGTCGCGCGGGTGCGGATCTGGATCGTCAGCAGGCAGAACACGCCGAGCTGGAACAGCAGTCCGGTCAGATCGCCGATCCGCGATGGGATCCCGCTACCGTCCGTCCCGTAGGCGAAGATACTGGCCGCCCAGGCGAGCGCCCCGGCGGTCAGCCCGAGCCCTAGTCGGCTGATCTGCCGTTCGGTGATCGGCGCGGCCCGATGGCGGTCGCCGGTCCCGCCCACAGCGCGGTCGGTGCGTGCCTGGCCGGAGTCGTCGAGATCTGTGTCGCAGTCATGTTCGTTTCCCTCCCTTGTCGCGGCACCCGGTG
>JBKPSJ010000252.1:0-13349 GCA_046765875.1 Actinomycetota bacterium | reverse complement strand
GGGCCGGGCCGTGGTCCCGGGCGTGGGCCCGGCCTGACCGACGGCGTGGCCGGGCGGCGCAGCTCGGCGGGAGCCTGTGTCTGCGGCGCCTGCGGCGCCGGCGGCTCGGCGACCGGAGTCTCCACCGGTGCGGGTTCCTCCACCTTCACCTCGGCCGGCTCGGGCACCGGCGTCCGCGCGGGCTCGGCCGGCTTCGGGGCCCGCCTGTCCGCCTTCTTGTCTGCTTGTCTGTCTTGCCTGTCCGCCTGCTTGGCCTCAACCGGCCTCGGCGCGGCAGGCTGCTTGTCGCCGGCGGGGGCGGCCTTCTTGGCCGCGCGCTTCTTCGCCGGCGGGTTCTTGTCGAAATCCTCCGTGAGTCGCCGCACGACCGGCGCCTCGATCGTCGAGGACGCCGACCGGACGAACTCGCCCATGTCGTTCAGCCTGGTCAGGACGACCTTGCTGGTTACTCCGAGCTCCTTCGCGAGCTCGTAGACTCGGACCTTTGCCACTGCTCTCCCTCTGGTCCGAGCCTGGTGCGCGGACCGCTAGTTGTCGTGCATGCTCATCGCTTAGCACTCATCGTTCGACACTCATCGAGTTGTCATGAGTCGATGACCCGCCTTCATGTCCTCGCACCCTTTCGGAGTGAAACGGCTGCGTCTTGCGTGTCCTTACTCTTCCTTACGCTGCACATACTCCCGCACGAGCCTCAGCGACAGCGGACCGGGGACCCGGAAGGCCCGCGGAAACGCCTTGCGTCGCTCGGCGAGGTCGAGACACTCGGCCGTGGGGTGCAGGTGCGCCCCTCGCCCGGGTGCCCGATGACCGGGATCCGGTACGACGATGCGCTGGGCACCCTCGTCCACGGACACGGTCATCCGCAGCAGTTCGGACAGGCCGTCCTTCTTCCTGCACCCGATACAGGTGCGCACAGGCGTCATCACGCTGTGTTCCCCTGGGGTGAGGTTGACGGATCAGCCGACCGACCGTGTCAGTCTACCGGTTCGTCCCGCTGAGTTACATCCGTATCGGGTCGGATGTCGATCCGCCAGCCGGTCAGCCGGGCGGCGAGCCGGGCGTTCTGCCCCTCCTTGCCGATCGCCAGCGAGAGCTGGTAGTCGGGGACGACGACCCTCGCGGCACGGGCCGCCGCGTCGGCCACCTCGACAGCTGTAACCTGCGCGGGCGACAGCGCATTCCCGACGAAGGTCGCCGGGTCGTCGCTGTGGTCGATGATGTCGATCTTCTCGCCGTGCAGCTCGTGCATGATGTTGCGCACCCGCTGGCCCATCGGCCCGATGCAGGCACCCTTTGCGTTCACCGAGGGGTTGTGCGAACGGACCGCGATCTTGGTCCGGTGCCCGGCCTCGCGCGCGATCGCGGTGATCTCGACGGTGCCGTCGGCGATCTCCGGGACCTCCAGCGCGAACAACTTCCTGACCAGGTTCGGGTGGGTACGCGACACCGTGATCTGCGGGCCCTTGAATCCCTTGCGCACGCCCACGACGTACACACGGATCCGGGACCCGTGCTCGTACTTCTCCCCCGGCACCTGCTCCGGCGCCGGCAGCACCGCCTCGATCTTGCCCAGGTCGACCATCACCGCGCGCGGGTCGCGACCCTGCTGGATCACGCCGGACAGGATGTCGCCCTCCTTGCCGGAGAACTCGCCGTAGCGGATCTCGTCCTCGGCGTCGCGCAGCCGCTGCAGGATGACCTGTTTGGCCGTAGTCGCAGCGATCCGGCCGAAGTCGTGGGGCGTGTCGTCGTACTCGCGTTTGACCTGGCCGTCCTCGGCGAGCTCCTGCGCGTACACGGTCACATGGCCGGTCTTGCGGTCGAGTTCCGCCCGGGCGTGCAGCTGGGCGCCCTCGGTACGGTGGTATGCCACCAGCAGGGCCTGCTCGATGGCCTCGACCACGACGTCGAGCGAGATGTCCTTCTCCCGCTCCAGCGAGCGCAGTACCGCCATGTCGATGTCCACGGCTCAGCCCTCTCTCTCCGGCTTGCGGTTGAACTCGACCTCCACCTTGGCCCTGGCCACATCGTCGTACCTGATTGTGCGGCGCTCCCCCTCGACCTCGAGTTCGACACTCTGGTCGGCGACCGCACCGATGCGACCCTTGATCTTGTCCCCCGACGTCAGCCTGACCGTGACCAGCCGGCCGGCATTGCGGCGCCAGTGCCGCGGCAGTGTCAGCGGCCGGTCCACCCCGGGCGAGGAGATCTCCAGCGTGTACACGCCGTCACCCATCAGGTCCTCGGCGTCGAGCGCCTTAGAGACGACCTTGGTGACCTCGGCGACGTCGTCGAGGCTGACCCCGCCGTCGCGGTCGACCAGCACCCGCAGCAGCCGCCGCCGTCCGGCCGGGGACACCTCCACGGCCTCCAGATCGCAGCCGAACTGCTCGACGATCGGCCGCAGGAACTCCTCGAGGCGGGCCTGGTCTGTGCTCCGGCTCACGGTGCCCGCCTCTCTCTACTTGTCAGTCCGTTCGTTGCTCCGCACATACCCCCATCTGGGCGCCGTTCCACATGGCGAAGTGCGGGTAGACCACCATAGCGGCCCGGTGCCTGAGATAGGTTCAGCGCATGCCCAGGCCGTTGTCGCGTCGTACCGCCATGCTGCTCGGCGCCGGCCTGACCGGGCTCGTCGTCACCGGTTGTGAAGACACTTCACCACGCGGGAAGTCTTCCGGCGGGTCGTCGCACGGCGCCCAGACGACGCCGACCCGCGATCCGGCCGACGTCGCGGCCCTGCGGACGGCCGCGGGCAACCTGCAGCATCTCGTCGCCCGGTACGACGCGGTGATACGCAGTCATCCGCCGATACGAGCTCGGCTGGCCGGTCCGCGTAAGTTGCACACCGCCCACCTGACCCGATTGCGCTCGCTCGGCGCCGTACCGACCTCCGGCAAGCCGACCGCGAAGGCGGTGCCGGCGCAGGCCGTCGCGCTGGCCGAGATCGCGAGCACAGAGCAGCGACTGTCGATCGTGCACGCCACCGCGGCCGCGCAACGGTCCGGCGAGACGGCCCGGCTGCTGGCGATGATCGCTGCCAGCCAGACCCAGATCGCGGCCGCGCTGGGCCGGAACGCGGCCTGACCGGATGGAGCAGACCGAGGCGTTGCAGGCCGCGCTGGCCGGCGAGCACGCGGCGATCTACGCGGTCGGCGTGGCCGGCGGGCACCTGCACGGCAGCCAGTTCGCCGCCGCGACCGACCTGCTTCGGCGGCACCGCGAGCGCCGCGAACGGCTCAACGCGTTGGTGGTCAGCGCGGGTGCGCAACCGGTGGCGGCGGCGCCGGCCTACGACCTCCCGTCCACGGTGTCGACTCCCACCGGCGCGGCCGCACTGCTCCGGCTGATCGAGCAGCGGCTCGCGGCCGTGTACGGCGATCTGGTCGAGGTCGCCACCGACGGCAAGATCCGGTCGTTCGCGGTCCAGTCCCTGGTGACGTGTGCATCGGACCAGGTCCGCTGGGGCGGCTCGCCGACGGCCTTCCCCGGCTCGGCCTAGAGGGACTGGATCCAGTTACGCAGCAGTGCCGCGCCCGCGTCGCCGGACTTCTCGGGATGGAACTGAGTCGCCGTCAGCGGGCCGTTCTCCACCGCCGCCACGAAGCGGTCACCCCCGTACGTCGTCCAGCCGACCACCGGCTCGACCGACGCCCGCACACCCGTGAGCCGCCATTCCCGCACGGCGTACGAGTGGACGAAGTAGAACCGCTCCTCGGCAACGCCGTCGAACAGCTTCGACCCGGGGCCGACCTCGACGGTGTTCCAGCCCATGTGCGGGACGGGCGCGTCCGCCGTCGTCCGCAAGCGTTCGACGACGCCGGGCCATTGGTCGCAGCCCTCGGTCCCCAGCCCGTGCTCGATGCCGCGCTCGAACAGGATCTGCATGCCCACACAGATCCCGAGCACGGGCCGCGCGCCGGCCAGCCGCTTGTCGACCAGTACGTCGCCGCGGACCGCACGAAGACCGGCCATACAGGCGGCGAAGGCACCGACGCCCGGGACGAACAGGCCGTCGGCGTTCAGCGCGGCGTCGTAGTCCGACGTCACGGTCACCTCGGCGCCAGCGCGGACCAGAGCGCGTTCGGCGGATCGGATGTTGCCCGAGCCGTAGTCGAGGACGACCACCTTCGTCACAAAGCGCCCTTCGTACTCGGCACGTCCTGCTGCCGAGGGTCGATCTCGGCGGCGTCCCGCAGCGCCCGGGCGAAGGCCTTGAACTGCGCCTCGACGATGTGGTGCGGGTCGCGCCCCGACAGCACCCGGAGGTGTATGCAGATCGCCGCGTTGAACGCGAGCGTCTCGAACACGTGCCGGGTCAGCGAGCCGCTGTACGACGTGCCGATCAGCGCGTACTCCTGGCCCTCGGGTTCGCCGGTGTGCACGCAGTACGGCCGGCCGGACAGGTCGACGGTGCAGTGCACGAGCGTCTCGTCCAGCGGCACGGTGGCGTCGCCGAACCGGCGGATGCCGCGCTTGTCGCCGAGCGCTTCGCGCAGCGCCTGACCGAGCACGATCGCGGTGTCCTCGACGGTGTGGTGCGCGTCGATCTCGAGGTCGCCAACGGTCTGCACCCGCAGGTCGATCAGCGAGTGCCTGGCCAGCGAGTTGAGCATGTGGTCGTAGAACCCGACCCCGGTGGAGATGTCGCCGCGGCCGGTGCCGTCCAGGTCGACCTCGACGACGACCTTGGACTCGCTCGTCTCGCGTTCGATCCGCGCCGTGCGGTTCATCGCTGGTCCTCCAAACCTGTTGCTTTCAGCAACGCTACGCGGAAGGCCGCCATCTCGTCGGGCGTACCGACCGAGACCCGCAGCCAGCCGTCCGGCCCGGTCTCGCGGATCAGCACCCCGTCCTCGAGCAGCCGCTGCCACACCTTGTGCCGGTCCGGGAACGTACCGAACAGCACGAAGTTGGCGTCGGAATCCACCGCCTGCAGGCCGATCCGGCGCAGCCAGTCGACCGTACGATCCCGTTCGGCCCGCAGCTCCGCGACCCGGCCGAGCAATTCGTCGGCGTGCCGCAGCGCCGCCCGTGCGACCGCCTGCGTCACCGCCGACAGGTGGTACGGCAGCCGTACTATCCGCAGCGCGTCGACGAGGTCGGTGCTAGCCGCGAGGTAGCCGACCCGGGCACCGGCCAGCGCGAACGCCTTCGACATCGTCCGCGCCACCGCCAGATTGGGGTACGCGGGCAACAGGCTCAGCGCGCTCGGCGTACCCGTCCGGCGGAACTCGCCGTACGCCTCGTCGACCACGACGACGCAGGGCAGGTCGGCGCACGCCTTGGTGATCCGCTCGACCACCTCGAGCGGCAGCGCGGTGCCCGTCGGGTTGTTCGGCGACGCCAGCAGCACGACCGACGGCTGGTGCTCCGCGATCTGCTCCAGCGCGTGCCCGAGGTCGACGGTGAAGTCGGCTTCGCGTCGCCCGGTGATCCAGCGGGTGTTCGTGTCGCGGGCGTACTCGGGGTACATCGAGTACGTCGGTGCGTACGACAACGCGGTCCGGCCGGGTCCTCCGAACGCCTGCAGCAGGTGCAGCATCACCTCGTTGGACCCGTTGGCCGCCCAGACCTGCTCGGCGGTGAGGTCCGCGCCGGACTCCTTGTGCAGGTACGCCGCGAGGTCGTTGCGCAGGGCGAGGAAGTCGCGGTCCGGGTACCGGTTCAGCCCGGCTGCCGCGGCCGCGACCGAGGCCGCGATGTCGTCGACGACTTGGTGCGAAGGCGGGTACGGGTTCTCGTTGACGTTCAGCAGCACCGGTACGTCGAGCTGCGGAGCGCCGTACGGCTCCAGACCCTCCAACTCCTCACGCACCGGAAGGCGATCGCTCATGCCCGCGACTCCGGGAAGCGGGCGGTGATCGCGTCGGCATGCGCCGGCAGGTCCTCGGCATGCGCAAGGTGGACGACGTGCTGCGCTACGTCCGCCAGCGCCGCGCGGGAGTAGTCCACCACGTGCACGGCTTTCAGGAAGCTGCGTACGGACAGCCCGGACGAGTGGCACGCGCACCCACCGGTCGGCAGCACGTGGTTCGAGCCGGCACAGTAGTCACCGAGCGACACCGGCGACCATGGCCCGACGAAGATCGCGCCCGCGTTGCGGATCCGCCCGGCGCGCTCGTACGCGTCGGCCGTCTGGATCTCAAGGTGCTCCGCGGCGTAGGCGTTCACCACATCCGTGCCCTGGTCCAAGTCGTCGACCAGCACGATGCCGGACTGCTCGCCGCCGAGTGCCGTTGTCACCCGCTCCTGGTGCTTCGTCGCGGCCACCTGGTCCCGCAGTTCGGCCTCGACGGCATTGGCCAGCGCGACGCTGGGGGTGACCAGCACGCTCGCGGCCATCGGGTCGTGTTCGGCCTGGCTGATCAGGTCCGCCGCGACGTGCGCCGAGTCGGCGGTGTCGTCGGCCAGGATCGCGATCTCGGTCGGCCCGGCCTCGGAGTCGATCCCGACCACGCCCTTGAGCAGCCGCTTGGCCGCGACCACGTAGATGTTGCCCGGGCCGGTGATCAGGTCGGTGCTCGCGCAGCCCTCGAACCCGTACGCGAATCCGGCGATCGCCTGTGCGCCGCCCATCGCGTACACCTCGTCCACGCCGAGTAGCGCGCAGACCGCCAGTACGGTCGGGTGCGGCAGCCCGCCGTACTCCTTCTGCGGGGGCGACGCGACCGCGAGCGACTCCACGCCGGCGACCTGGGCCGGTACGACGTTCATCACCACGCTGGACGCGAGTGGGGCCCGGCCGCCGGGTACGTACAGCCCGACTCGGCCGACCGGCACCAGTCGCTGCGTCACCCGGCCGTCCGGCGCCGGCTCGGAGACCACGTCGGTGCCGCGCTCGTCCTCGCTGACGGCGCGGACCCGGCGGATGGACTCCTCGAAGGCGTCTCTGACGACTGGGTCGAGCTCGTCGAGGGCCCGGCGGAGCGCGTCCGCTGGGACTCGCAGGTCGCTTACCGCGACTCCGTCGAACTTCTCGCCGTATGCCCGGATCGCCTCCGCGCCGCGATGCCGCACGTCGTCGCAGATCGGGCGTACGACGTCGGCGGCGTGCTCGACGTCGAACGCCGCCCGCGGTACGAGCGCGCGGTAGTCCAGGTCTCCGCCGGCCGCCCGGCCGCGGAGATCTACGCGGCGAATCATGCGCCCAAGTCTAGGTGCGCCCACCTCCCACCCCCGCCCCCCGTCAACCCCTCGGACACCGACCCCCAAACCCCGCCCCGTTGGACGCGGGCGATGGATACCCCTGGGCGCGCACGTGGGTCACATGCCCGCCAACGACCGTTGTCATGAAGCCACCTGCGGGCATGGTGATCGGCCCAGCGGACCGATGGGGTTCTCGAGCTTCGGACGGGTGTGGTCGGGCATGCCCGTCAGGCCGCCGTGAGGTGGGGTGGTGCCCTAGGGTCGGGGCATGGACTCCCGGCTGCCGCTGCTCACCGTCGATACGGTGCTCTTCCCCGGGCTGGTGGCGCCGGTCAGCATCGACGACGTGCAGAACCGAGCGGTGCTGCGCGACCTGCAGGCGTCGGCCGACGGCGAACTGATCTGCGGCGCGCTGGCGATCCGGGACGGGTACGAACTCGGCGACCGGGTGTTCCGCTCGCTGCATGGCATCGGCTGCGCGGCACTGGTATCGGACATCAAGGGCGACACCAGCGACGACGCCGAGGGCGCCCTCCAGGTGACACTGACCGGCAGCCGCCGGTTCCGGGTGGTCGAACTCGACGGCGATGGCGACTACCTGGTCGCGAAGGTGGACTGGCTGCCCGAGAACGCCGGCAGCGATCCGCTCGGCGCCGCGTCGGTCGCGATCGAACGATTCCGCCGGTACGCCGCGACGCTGACCGAGATCAGCCGGCCGGGCCTGCATCTGGGAGCGCTGCCCGACGACCCGACCACACTCTCGTACCTGATAGCGGCGGCGATGGTTCTGCTGACCCCGGACCGGCAGAACCTGCTCGAGGTGATGGACACGACCTCCCGGCTGGCCCAGATCGTCGGCCTGATCGACAGCGAGCTCGCCGCGATCTCCGCGCTGCCGTCGCTGCCCGCGATCGACATCTCCTGGTCCGACCTCTCCCCCAACTGACGCGCCCCCGACCGGGGCGGGACTGTCCCTGCCGCGGGCTAGCCTCGGGAGCATGGGCGGGCTGATGGAGCACGCGACCCGGGCGGTGGCGCCCGGGCTCGACTCGTACGTGGCCTGGCTGAGCGGCTACGCGTACAACGGCGACCCACCCGAGCTCCATCGCGGCCTGCCCTCACAGCACCTCACCGTTGTGATCTGCCTGGACGAGCCGCTCGGGATCGCATTCCCAGGCGAACCCGTGGACAAGTTCCACGCCCTGGCAGGCGGGCTGCACGACACGGCCGTCGCGATCGGCCAGTCCGGCAACCGGTCCGGCGTACAACTCGCGCTCACTCCCGAGGGGTCCCGCGTTCTGCTCGGCGTACCACCGGCGGAGCTCAGCAAGATGGTGGTCGAGCTCGGCGACGTGCTCGGGCCGGGCGCGCGCCGCCTCCCGGACCGGCTCGCCTCGCTGCCGACCTGGGCGGAGCGTTTCGACGTGATCGAGTCCTTCCTGGCCCGGGCGGTCCGGACCCGCGCGACCGAGCCGCGGCCGGAGGTCGGCTGGGCCTGGCGACGGCTGCGCGAGACCGCCGGCGGTGTCGGTGTCCAGACACTGGCGGCCGAGGTCGGCTGGTCACGCCGGCACCTGACCGACCGGTTCCGGCAGGAGTACGGCCTCCCGCCGAAGGTCGCCGCACGGGTGCTGCGGTTCGAGCGCGCGGTGGACCAGATGCGCTCGCCCGCGAGGCCGCGGCTGGCCGAGATCGCCGCGCGGTGCGGGTACGCCGACCAGGCGCACCTCACCCGTGAGTGGCAGGCGATCGCGGGATGCACGCCGCGGCGGTGGATCGCGGAGGAACTCCCATACGTTCAAGACTTCGGTGCCGCCCATGGGCACAGTGAAGGGTATGAGTGAAAACCCGAAGGTCTGGCCCACGCTGGTCTACAAGGACGGCCCGGCCGCGATCCAGTTCCTGATCGACGCGCTCGGGTTCGAGAAGGTCGTCGTCTACCCCGGTGAGGACGAGACCAGCATCGCCCATGCGCAACTGCGCTGGCCGCCCGGTGGCGGGGTGATGCTGAGCTCCGGCCGGGGTACAGACGACGTGTTCGGCGACCTGGCCGGACGGGCGATGTCGGTGTACCTGGTCAGCGACGACCCCGACGGCCTGTTCGAGCGGGCGTCCACTGCTGGTGCCGAGGTGATCCGGCCGCTGCGGGACGAGGACTACGGCTCGCGCGGCTTCAGCATCCGCGACCCCGAGGGCAACCTCTGGAGCGTCGGCACTTACGGCGGCGAGTGACCGCTTGGCACCCGTACCAACCGTTTTGAACCCCGAAATGGTTGGTGCGGGTGCCAAGCTGGTGGACGGCGGGCTTGGCACCCGTGCCGACCGTTTCCACGTGCGCAAACGGTTGGTATGGATGCCAAGCGCCATGGGTGTGGATGAACCGGATCCGCGGGGTCCGCGTACGTAGAATCGCCGGGTGGGTGAGCCGACGATCGACGACAGCGGGGCGGTCGAGGTACTCCAGCGGGTCTTCGGGTACGACGAGTTCCGGGGCGAGCAACGGCAGATCATCGAGCACGTGATCGGCGGCGGCGACGCCGTGGTGCTGATGCCGACCGGCGGTGGCAAGTCGCTGTGCTACCAGATCCCGGCGCTCGTCCGGCCCGGCACCGGCGTCGTGATCTCACCCCTGATCGCGCTGATGCAGGACCAGGTCGACGCGCTCGTGACGCTCGGCGTACGGGCCGGATTCCTCAACAGCACCCAGGACTTCGAGCAGCGCCGCGACGTCGAGCGGGCGTTCCTGAACGGCGAACTCGACCTTGTCTACCTGGCGCCCGAGCGGCTCAGGGTTCCGTCAACAGTGGACCTCCTCGACAGAGGCAAGGTCGCGTTGTTCGCGATCGACGAGGCGCACTGCGTGTCGCAGTGGGGCCACGACTTCCGGCCGGACTATCTGATGCTGTCCGAGCTGCATCAGCGGTGGCCCGACATACCGCGCATCGCCCTGACCGCGACCGCCACCGAGGCGACGCATGCGGAGATCGCTCAGCGGCTGGACCTCGGTTCCGCTCGGCACTTCGTCGCCAGCTTCGACCGGCCGAACATCCAGTACCGGATCGTGCCGAAGGACAACCCGCACAAACAGTTGCTGGACCTGCTGCGTACCGAGCACGCGGGCGACTCGGGCATCGTGTACTGCCTGTCGCGCAACTCGGTGGAGAAGACGGCGGAGTTCCTGACCAGCAACGGCGTCGAGGCGATGCCGTACCACGCCGGGCTGGACGCCAGGATCCGGACCGCACACCAGGCGCGGTTCCTTCGCGAGGACGGGCTGGTCGTTGTCGCGACGATCGCGTTCGGGATGGGGATCGACAAGCCGGACGTCAGGTTCGTCGCGCACCTGGATCTGCCGAGGTCGGTCGAGGGGTACTACCAGGAGACCGGCCGGGCCGGCCGCGATGGGCTGGCCGCCACGGCCTGGCTGGCGTACGGGCTGCAGGACGTGGTCCAGCAGCGCAAGCTGATCGAGTCCTCCGAGGGTGACGTCGCGCACCGGCGGCGGCAGAGCCTGCACCTGGACGCGATGCTCGCGCTGTGCGAGACGGTCGAGTGCCGGCGTACACAACTGCTCGCGTACTTCGGCCAGCGCGGCGAGCCGTGCGGCAACTGCGATACCTGCCTGACCAAACCCGAGAGCTGGGACGGCACGATCGCGGCACAGAAGGTGCTGTCGGCGGTGTACCGGCTACACCACGAGCGCCACCAGAAGTTCGGCGCCGGCCAGATCATCGACATCCTGCTCGGCAAGCGGACGCCGAAGGTCGAGCAGTTCCAGCACGATCAGCTCAGCGTGTTCGGCGTCGGTACCGAGCTGCGCGACACCGAGTGGCGCGGGGTGATCCGGCAGTTGCTGGCACTACGACTGCTGGCGGTCGAAGGCGAGTACAGCACGCTGGTGCTCACCCCGGACAGCGCGGAGGTACTCGGCCGCAGGCGCGACGTGATGATGCGCCGTGAGCCGGAACGTACCGCCAAAGTCTCCGCGCGCGGGGCCAAGTCCGCGGCGGCGGACCTGTCCGGCGAGGACGCCGAGCTGTTCGAACGGCTCCGCGGCTGGCGGGCCGAGATCGCCAAGCAGCAGGGCGTACCGGCGTACGTGATCTTCCACGACGCCACCCTGCGGCAGATCGCTCGGCAACGCCCGGCCACCCTGGCCGAACTCGGCCGGATCAGCGGCATCGGCGAGAACAAGCTCACCAAGTACGGCGACGCAGTCCTCGCCGCCGTCGACTCCTCCTCCGATCTGGGTCCTGGCGACCAGGTCAGCCTTCTTGACGAGGCCTGAACGTGAAAGCGCCCGCCCGGCCGAGGTGCCGGACGGGCGCCAGCTAGGGGCTACTTCACAACGACACGGAGGGTGAACTCGGCCTCGCCGTCGCCGGTGATCCGCGACGTGATGCCAGCAGACCGCAGGGCGTTGTAGTCGCGGTCGTCACCGATGTCGCTGGACAGGCCCTTGACTGCGGGGAAGTCGACGTAGCCGATCATCACCGCGCCCTTGGCGTTCGGAATCGCCTGCTTGAACGCTTCGGTACTGCCCAGGTTGCCGCCCTTGAGCACCGCGTCGGCGTAGTCCTGGCTGGTTGCGACCACCAGCGTCTCGCCGTCCTTCGCCTTCGCGATCGGCACGTCGACGTTGCCCTGTGTGCGGGCGATGTTGACCAGCTTGTCGACGACCTGTTCGGCCTTGGCCGGGTCGGTCTTCATCTTGGCCGCGACGCCTGGCGTGTCCCCGTCCTTCGACTTGTCGACCGACATGACGAAGTTCTTGCCGAGCACGGTCTTCAGGTCGTCGGGGATCTTGAGGCCGTACTGATCGCTGAACTGCTTCGCCATCTCGTTGATGTCGACACCGCTGGACGAGCTCGACTTCTGCACCGCCTGCCAGATCCTGTCGACATAGCTCTCACCGTCGGAGAAGCCGAGCGCGGCGGCGGTGCTGTCGGGGAGCTTGGTGACGACCTCGTCGGCCTTCGCCGCGCCCGGCTTGACCGACTTGTCGCCGTGCACCACGCCCTTGAGCTCGATGTACGAGGCGTCGAACCGGACCACGCCGGCGACGCTGCCGGTCGGGAGAACCTTGCGCTGCTCCTCGGTGAGCTCGTCGCCGGCCAGGTCGGCCACGCCCTTGGTGTCCATCCAGAACGAAGCGACACCCTGTTCGCCGAGCGCGTCCATGTCCTTGGCGAACGTGTCGTTGGCGGCCAGGGGCGACTGCTTCGCCTTGGCCACCGCCGAATCGGCCTTGGCCTGGTCCTCGGCGATCACGACGTACGACTTGTAGTAGGCCTGACCGGGCTTGTCGTCGGACTTCTCGAACATCTTCCGCAGCCCGGCGCGGGCCTTCTGCTCGTCCTTGACCTGGATCGCGACCACCGGCTCGGGCTTCTCGCCCAGCGGTACGGCGGCGACGCCGGCCCGGTCGCCCAGCCACGGCTTCACGTCGGTGTCGTAGTTGACGTCGGCCAGGTCGTCCCCGGCCTCCTTCTTGAGCAGGTCGAACAGCTTGCGCTTGAGGTCGTCGTTGTCCCCACTGAGGTTGAGCTTCTCCTTGACCGACGGGAACTTCATCAGGAACCGGATCGCGGCGAGCTTCTGCCCGGCCGACGGGTCCATATCGATCCGGGCGTACGCGACGGCGCTGCCCGGCAGCACGGCGGCCGGCTGGTCACCGCCGCCCGAGATCCGGCTGTACGCGAACGCGGCGCCGGCACCGAAGACGATGAGCACGGCAAGGGCGGCGATCAGCGGGATCAGCTTGCCGCGCCGGCGCTTCGGCTCGGGCTGGTACTGCTGCCGGTGGCCGAACTGGTCCGGACCGTACGGCGGCTGCCCCTGCCCGGGCGGTCCGTACTGCCCGGGCGGTCCGTACTGCCCGGGCGGCCCATACTGCCCAGGCGCGCCGTATTGGCCGGGAGGACCGTATTGCCCGGGAGGACCGTACTGGCTCTGTCGCGGTCCCGGTCCGTACGGGCCCTGCTGCGGCCCGCCCCACTGGTTCTGGCCGGGACGGTTATACGGGTTCTGCTGCGGCGGCCCGTACGGACCCTGCTGCGGGATCGGCCGGGTCGGCTCGCCATACGGGTTGCGCTGCGGAGGCCGCTGGTACGGGTCCTGCTGCGGTCCGCCGGGACCGCTGCCCGAGTCGCCGGGCTGTCCGCCGTAGGGCGGGTGGTTCTGGTCAGACATCTGACCCC
>JBKPSJ010000251.1:0-7210 GCA_046765875.1 Actinomycetota bacterium | reverse complement strand
CCGCCGGGCCGTGCGGCTCGTGTCAGGTGTCACGGCCCGTGACAAGGTGCTCGAGATCGACGGCGATCCGGCGGAGCTGGCGGCCCGATTGACAACGTTGCTCGGCTAAGTCGTGAGACGTACCGGCACGCCGATCCTCGTGTGAACTTGAACGGCGGACTACCGTATGTCCCTACAAGTTGCACGGTCTGCGCGTCGACTGGCACCGGTCCCAACCGGTGCCCTACTGTCTGCGACCAGCCCGGATCTGTCCTCGACAAGTGCAGGGGGTAGTCGCCATGGCTACAGCAGCCTCCAAGAAGGCAGCCCCGGCCCGATCCGGTGCGGCGGCGGCCAGGACCACGAAAAAGGCGGCCCCGGACAAACCGGTCAGCATGCCTGCCGCCAAGAAGCCGGCCGCGCGGGCCGGTACGAAGAAGGCAGCCGCGACGAAGGTCGCCAAGACGGCCAAGTCCGCTGCGAAGACCCCCGCCAAGACCCCGGCCAAGGCGCCCGCCAAGAGGGGCAGGACAACCAAGACGACCGCCAAGGCGTCGGCGAAGAACACCGCCAAGCGCACGGCGGCGAAGACCGCGACCAGGACGGCCGCGAAGACCGCGACCAGGACGGCCGCGAAGAGTACAGCCACCACAACGGGGACCACAACGAGGACGGCCGCAACGAGGTCGGCGACCAAGGCCAAGTCCCCTGTAAGCAGTACATCCGCCAAGCAACAAGCGCCCGAGAAGAAGGTGGCTGTGAAGTCAAGCGAATCGACGACGGCGGCGGCATCGACTGCCGCCAAGAAGACCACGCCGAGCAAGACGCCGTCGAAGGCCACCGCTCGGGCGGAGAAGCTCACAGTCCGCGATGGCGAGTCCCCGTGGACCACCGCTGAGCTGGCAGAGTTGCGCGGCGAGCTCGAGCACGACGCGGAGCACCTACGGCAGGAGATCCGCGAGGCCGAGCAGGAGATCGCCGGGCTGTTGCGCGATGGCGGCGACGGCGCCGGCAACGACCAGGCCGACGTCGGCTCGACGACCTTCGAGCGAGATCACGAGATGTCGCTGGCGAACAACGCCCGCGACATGCTCGCCCAGACCGAGCGCGCGCTGGCCCGGATCGACGACGGCAGCTACGGCGTCTGTGAGAGCTGCGGTAACGCCATCGGCAAGGGCCGGTTGCAGGCGTTCCCGCGTGCGACACTGTGCGTGTCATGCAAAGAACGCGAAGAACGCCGCTGAGCGAGTCCCAGCAGCCCGAATCCGTCGAACCGGCCGGAGAGCAACCGGCCGGTTCCGATCTGCCTGAGCCCTCCTCGAAACAGGACGGCGGTCGCCGGATCCCGGTTCTGTTCGTCCTGGTCGCGGCTGCCGTACTGGCACTCGATCAGATCACCAAGGCGATCGCGCTGCACCGGCTGGAGCCGGGCGTGCCGAAGGACCTGATCGGCTCGGTGCTGCGCTTCCACCTGGTGAAGAACCCGGGCGCCGCGTTCAGTCTCGGCACCGGGTACACCGTGGTCCTCACCGTGATCGCCGTCGGCGTCGCCGTCACGGTCGTCCACATGTCCCGGCGGCTTCGCTCGACCGGCTGGACGATCGCGTTCGGTCTGCTGCTCGGCGGCGCGCTCGGCAACCTGTCCGACCGGTTCTTCCGCGAGCCGTCGCCGCTGCGCGGGCACGTCGTGGACTTCCTTGAATTCCCGCACTGGCCGATCTTCAATCTGGCCGACACCGCGATCGTCACCGCCGCATGCCTGATGATCCTGCAGACGCTGCGCGGGGTCGGCCTCGACGGCAGCCGGGAGCATCGTGGCCGCTGACGCCCGCACCCTCGTCGTACCGGACGGACTCGCGGGGGAGCGGCTGGACGCCGCGCTGGCACGGCTGTTCGGGATGTCGCGGACCAAGGCGGCCGAGCTGATCGAGGCCGGCCGGGTGACGCTGGACGGCTCACCGGCGGCGAAGTCCGCGCGGGTCACGGCCGGGGTACTGCTCGATGTCCAACTGCCGGCGCCGGAGGCCGAGCTCGCGGTGGTGCCGCAGACCGTCGAGGGGCTGCGGATCGTGCACGACGACGACGAGATCGTGGTGGTGGACAAGCCGGTGGGCGTCGCCGCACACCCGTCGCCTGGGTGGACCGGCCCGACCGTGATCGGGCACCTGGCTGGCGCCGGCTTCCGGATCGCCACCAGCGGGGCCGCCGAGCGGCAGGGCGTCGTACACCGGCTGGACGTCGGAACCAGCGGACTGATGGTCGTCGCCAAGACCGAGTACAGCTACTCGGTGCTCAAACGCGCGTTCAAGGAGCGCGCGGTGAGCAAGATCTACCACGCTCTCGTACAGGGTCATCCGGACCCGTTCACCGGCACCGTCGACGCACCGATCGACCGGCATCCGCAGCACGACTACAAGTTCGCGGTCGTTGCCGGAGGCAAGCACAGCGTGACGCATTACGAGACGCTGGAGGCATTCCGGTTCGGCACGCTGCTGGAGATCACGCTGGAGACCGGCCGTACGCACCAGATCCGGGTGCATATGGCGGCGATCGGGCACCCGTGCCTCGGCGACCTGACCTACGGCGCCGACCCGGTGCTGGCGCAGCGGCTCGGCCTGGAGCGGCAGTGGCTGCACGCGATGCGGCTCGGCTTCGTCCACCCCGGCACCGGCGAGTACGTCGAGTACGAGTCGGCGTACCCCGATGACCTCCGCCATGCCCTCGACGTGCTCGAAGCGTCCGGCTGAGCCGCTCACTCCTGCGGTCCGAATTCCCACGACCGAACGCCCTGCCGCATCTTCGCCGCGCGCAGGCCCGTCGGCCTCCCGTCCGGGTGCCGAATTCTGACCGCACGAGTGTCCGGCGCCCGGATAGCGGGCGTGGCAGAACGGGTCGCGAGCCGCGGGCGCCGGTTGTCGGAACGGGCGTCTAGGCTGGCATTCGCCTCACCCCGCCGGCTGCCTAGGAGGTCTGACGCCGACATGCCGTCCGCCGACAGTTTTGTGCATCTTCATGTGCACACCGAGTACTCGATGCTGGACGGCGCGGCACGGATCGACGAGTTGTTCAGGACGGCGCACGAGTTCGGTCAGCCGGCGTTGGCGACCACCGACCACGGGTACATTTTCGGCGCCTACGAGTTCTGGAAGACGGCACAGAAGTTCGACGTCAAGCCCATCATCGGGGTCGAGGCGTACATAACGCCGCAGACGCATCGGTCGGACCGGCGGCGGGTGAAGTGGGGTGACGCGAGCAACGGCCGAGACGACGTGTCCGGTGGCGGCGCGTACACGCACATGACGCTGCTCGCGCGGAACAACACCGGCATGCAAAACCTGTTCCGAATGTCGAGCCTTGCCAGCCTCGAGGGCTACTACTTCAAGCCCCGGATGGACCGCGAGCTGCTCCAGACCTACGGTCAGGGCCTGATCGCGACCACCGGCTGTCCGGGTGGCGAGGTGCAGACCCGGCTCCGGCTCGGCCAGTACGACGAGGCGCTCGCGGCCGCGGCCGAGTTCCGCGACATCTTCGGCAAGGAGAACTACTACTGCGAGCTGATGGACCACGGGCTCGGCATCGAGCGCGACGTCCGCAAGGACCTGCTCCGGCTCGCCAAGGACCTCGACCTGCCGCTGGTCGCGACCAACGACCTGCACTACACCAAGCAGGCCGACGCGGATGCACACGCCGCGCTGCTGTGCGTGCAGTCCGCCTCGACGCTGTCGGACCCGAACCGATTCAAGTTCGAGTCGAACGACTTCCACCTCAAGACCGCGGCCGAGATGCGCGAGGTGTGGAAGGAGCTCCCGGAGGCGTGTGACAACACGTTGCTGATCGCCGAGCGCTGCGACGTCAGCTTCACCGAGGGCGAGGGCCGGTACATGCCGCGCTTCCCCTGCCCCGAGGGGGAGAGCGAGCAGTCCTGGTTCGTCAAGGAGGTCGAGGCCGGGCTGCACGGCCGGTACCCCGGCGGCATCCCGGACCAGGTCCGCAAGCAGGCCGAGTTCGAGATCGAGGTCATCGTCTCGAAGGGGTACGCCGGGTACTTCCTGGTGGTCGCCGACTTCATCAACTGGGCCAAGAAGCAGGGCATCCGGGTCGGGCCGGGCCGCGGTTCCGGCGCCGGCTCGATGTGCGCGTACGCGATGCGGATCACCGACCTGGACCCGCTCCAGCACGGGCTGATCTTCGAGCGGTTCCTCAACCCGGAGCGGATGTCGATGCCGGACTTCGACATCGACTTCGACGACCGGCGCCGGCCCGAGGTGATCCGGTACGTCACCGAGAAGTACGGCGACGACCGGGTCGCGATGATCGCGACGTACGGGACGATCAAGGCCAAGCAGGCGATCAAGGACGCCGGCCGGGTGCTGGACTACCCGTTCGCGATGGGCGACCGGATCACCAAGGCGATGCCGCCGACGGTGATGGGCAAGGACATCCCGCTGTCGGGGATCTTCGACTCCGAGCACAAGCGGTACTCCGAGGCGGTCGAGTTCCGCCAGCTGTACGAGTCCGACGGCGACGTCCGCAAGATCGTCGACACCGCCCGCGGGCTGGAGAACCTGAAGCGCCAGTGGGGCGTGCACGCGGCCGGCGTGATCATGTCCAGCGAGCCGCTGATCGACCTGATCCCGATCATGCGCCGCGAGCAGGACGGCCAGATCATCACCCAGTTCGACTACCCGAGCTGCGAGTCGCTCGGGCTGGTCAAGATGGACTTCCTCGGCCTGCGCAACCTGACGATCATGGACGACGCCGTCCGCAACGTGGAGGCCAGCCACGGGATCAGGCTGGACCTCGACGAGCTGGCCAAGACGCTGGACGACAAGCCGACGTACGACCTGCTGGCCCGCGGCGACACGCTCGGGGTGTTCCAGTTCGACGGCGGTCCGATGCGCGCACTGCTGCGGCTGATGCGCCCGGACAACTTCGAGGACATCTCCGCCGTCGGCGCGTTGTACCGGCCGGGCCCGATGGGTGCGAACAGCCATACCAATTACGCACTCCGCAAGAACGGGCAGCAGGAGGTCACATACCTGCATCCCGAGCTGGCCAAGGCGCTGGAGCCGATCCTCGGTACGACGTACGGGCTGATCGTCTACCAGGAGCAGGTGATGGCGATCGCCCAGCACCTGGCCGGGTACACGCTGGGCAAGGCGGATCTGCTCCGCCGCGCGATGGGCAAGAAGAAGCGCGAGGTGCTGGACGCGGAGTACATGGGCTTCTCCGAGGGGATGAAGGCCAACGGGTTCTCCGAGCAGTCGATCAAGGCGCTGTGGGACGTACTGGTCCCGTTCTCCGACTACGCGTTCAACAAGGCGCATTCGGCGGCGTACGGGCTGGTCTCGTACTGGACGGCGTACCTGAAGGCGAACTATCCGGCCGAGTACATGGCCGCGGTCCTGACGTCGGTGAAGGACGACAAGGACAAGATGGCGGTCTATCTCAACGAGTGCCGCCGGATGGGGATCAAGGTGCTGCCGCCGGACGTCAACGAGTCCGACGCGAACTTCACCCCGGTCGGGACCGACATCCGGTTCGGGCTGTCGGCGATCCGCAATGTAGGCAACAACGTCGTGGCCGGGATCGTCGCGGCCCGCTCCGACAAGGGCCGCTACACCAGCTTCACCGACTTCATCGACAAGGTGCCCGAGCAGGTCTGCAACAAGCGGGTGATCGAGTCGCTGGCCAAGGCCGGTGCGTTCGACTCGCTGGGGCACGCCCGGCGCGCGGTGGTCGCGGTACACGACCAGGCCGTCGACGAGGCGATCGACCTCAAGCGCAACGAGGCCCACGGCCAGTTCGACCTGTTCAGCATGGGCGAGCCGGACAGCGCCGGCGACACCAGCCGGCTCACCGTGGTGGTGCCGGAGTTGGGCGAGTGGGACAAGCAGACCAAGCTCGCGCACGAGCGCGACATGCTCGGGCTGTACGTGTCGGACCACCCGCTGTTCGGCGTCGAGCACGTGCTGGCCACCGGCGCGGACTGCACGATCGGCCAGCTACTGTCCGATGAGGACCGGCCGGACGGCTCCCAGGTCACCATCGGCGGGCTGGTCACCGGCGTGCAGCGCAAGGTGAACAAGCGCGGCGACATCTACGCGATCGTCACCGTTGAGGACCTCGAGGGTTCGATCGAGGTGATGATGTTCTCCTCGGCGTATCAGTTGTCCGCGCATCTGCTCACCAGCGACGCGATCGTGCTCATCAAGGGCCGGTTGCGGCGCCGCGACGACCGGGTGGAGATCAGTGGTTCCGAGGTGATCGTCCCGGAGCTGACCGAGGCGCCGACCGGGCCGGTGGTCATCTCGATGCCGGTCAACCGGTGTACGCCGCCGCTGGTCGAGCAACTCCGCGACGTACTCAAGACGCATCCGGGGATGACCGAGGTGCAGCTGCGGCTGCTGGCGACGCAGCGCACCACGCTGATGAAGCTGGACGAGGGGCTCCGGGTGACGCCGTCGCCGGCTTTGATGGCCGACCTCAAGGCGCTGCTCGGCCCGTCGTGTCTGGTCGGCTGACCCTGGGCACGGGGGAGACTGTTCGGATGAGCCAGACTGTCGGCGTGATGCACGCCGTCCCGCCGCCACCGCCCGGTCGCGACGAGTCCGCGCCGTGGGGCCGGATCGTCGCCATCGGGGTCGCCGCGTTTCTGGTCGCCGGCGCGATCGGTGGCCTGATCTGGCAACAGGTGGCGCCGCTGGCTCTGTACAAGGTAGACGCCGAGGGGGCCTCGCTCGACGAGGAGCAGATGACCAGGGTATTCGGACCGGACGGCACCTTCGTCGCCATCGGTTTCATCGCCGGGATGATCATCGGTGGTGCGCTGTTCTGGTGGCTGCGCGATCGCGGTCCGTGGGCGGTGGTCGTCGTGGTGGTGAGTTCCTGTGTCGGGTCCGCCGTAGGCTGGGGCCTCGGAATGCTGGTCGGCCACCACGCGCTGGACCCGCGGCTCGCGATCGCCAAACCGGGGGACCTGATCGCCGCACCGCTCGAACTGCACGCCTGGACCGCGCTGGCCGCCTGGCCGGTAGGCGCGGCGCTCGCGGTGGCGCTGCTCGCCACGCTGAATTGGCGCCGCGACAACGAAACCGCGAAGCCGCAAGGGCCGTCCGAACAGATGCCCTGGCCGAACCAGTGACGAGGGGTTCAGATGTCTGACCAGAACCACCCGCCCTACGGCGGACAGCCCGGCGACTCGGGGAGCGGTCCCGGCGGACCGCAGCAG
>JBKPSJ010000250.1:0-12565 GCA_046765875.1 Actinomycetota bacterium | reverse complement strand
CCGGAGCATTTCGGGCACGCGCCGTAGGGTGAGTTGAATGAGAAGAGGCGGGGAGTGATCTCGCCGATCGAGACACCGCAATCAGGACAGGCGTACGACTGCGACATCAGCTCTTCGCGATTCCCTTCGGCGTAGAGAATCTTGACAAGACCCTTCGCCACCCGTGTGGCGGTCTCGAGCGAGTCGGCGAGCCGCTGCGCAATGTCGGGTTTCGCCACGAGGCGGTCGATGACCACGTCGATGGTGTGCTTCTTCTGCTTGTCGAGCTTGGGCGGCTCGGTGAGCTGGTAGATCTCGCCGTCGACCCGGGCCCGGGAGAAGCCCTGCCCGGTGAGCTG
Organism: Actinomycetota bacterium; assembly: GCA_046765875.1. Taxonomy (GTDB): domain Bacteria; phylum Actinomycetota; class Actinomycetes; order Propionibacteriales; family Kribbellaceae; genus DASRHY01. Next base: position 12,227 of record JBKPSJ010000250.1, on the reverse strand, counting down.
GCGGAACAAGTCCGCGTACTCGCCCTTGCGGCCGCGGACCACCGGCGCGAGCACCTGGAAGCGGGTGCCCTCCTCAAGCTCGAGCACCCGGTCCACGATCTGCTGCGGCGTCTGCCGGCTGATCGGCTCGCCGCACTCGGGACAGTGCGGGCGGCCAGCGCGCGCGAACAGCAACCGCAGGTAGTCGTAGACCTCGGTGATCGTGCCCACCGTCGACCGCGGGTTGCGCGAGGTCGACTTCTGGTCGATCGAGACCGCCGGGGACAGGCCCTCGATGAAGTCGACGTCGGGCTTGTCCATCTGGCCGAGGAACTGCCGGGCATAGGCCGACAGCGACTCGACGTACCGCCGCTGGCCCTCGGCGAAGATGGTGTCGAACGCCAGGCTGGACTTGCCTGATCCGGACAGACCGGTGAACACGATCAGGGCGTCGCGCGGCAGTTCGACGGAGACGTCCTTCAGGTTGTGCTCGCGCGCGCCGCGTACGATCAGACGGTCGGCCACGGGACCTCTTTCGGCTGGTCAGGGCAGTTTCGCAATGGGCGCGACCATGCTAACTGTGCCCTGGGACAAAACCTTCCCGCGATTCGCAGGGGCCGGTCTACCGTGGGTCGTACTGGAGGTAACCATGGTGCTCAACCGTCCGGCCTCGATCTGGCCACCCTGGCCGCCCGAGGTACCGCCGATGCGGCCGCCGGGCGAGCCGGCGCAACCGCCCGCACCGCCGCCGGTTCCGATCCTGCCGTCCTGGGAGGAGCCGGTCCCGTACCCCGGCGACCGCCAGCTGATCGACCGGCTGCTCCGGCAGCGGGTGATCATCCTCGGTGGCCGGCTGGACGACGCAGCGGCCAATCGGGTCACCGCGCAACTGGTGCTGATCGGTACCGACGACGACCGGCCGATCGAGCTGCACCTGTCGTGTCCCGCAGCGGATCTGGGGCCGTCGCTCGCGCTCGCCGGTGCCGTGGACATGGTGCGGGCACCGGTGCATGCCATCGTACGGGGCACGATGCGCGGGGCCGCGATCGCCGTACTGTGCACCGCGAACCAGCGAGTCGCACACCGGCGTGCGACGTTCGTACTCACGGCTCCGCTGTTGTCCGGCGAGGGTACGGCGTCACAGCTCGCGGCGCTCGCCGACCAGCACGAACGCGAGGCCGCACAACTGCACGAACTCATCGCCGGCGCGACCGGACGCGCCGTGACCGAGGTCGCCGCCGATCTCGAGAGGGGCCGCGTGCTCGGGGCCGAAGAAGCGCTCGAGTACGGCCTGGTCAACCGCCTGGTCTAGCGTAGGGCCGCCCGTACCAGGTCGTCGCTCAGCTCACGCAGCCGCGCACGAGCCTGCCCGTCGTACGCCTGCGGGTCGGGCCGCGCCTCCCGGGTACCGGAGAAGTACCGCCCGCTGACCTTGTCGAGCGCTGGATCCGTGATCAGCCGAATGGTCGCGGCCGCACCCTCGTCGACCGAGCTGACAGGCCGTACGCCGGCGTCCCGAACCATCGTCGTGTCCATATACGTCGCGGGGTGCAGCGCGTTCGCGGTCACCTGCTGGTCCGCGAGCTCGGCGGCCAGGTCGACGGTGAACATGATCTGCGCCAGCTTGCTCTGCGCGTACGCCCGTACCCCCTCGTACGACTGAGTGAGCAGCGGATCGTCGAAGTCGATCGGATACTGCCCGGCGGACGCGACGTTGACGATCCGGGCCGGAGCTGACTTGACCAGCAGCGGGACCAGCCGCCGGGTCAGATGATAGCCGGCCAGGTAGTTCACCGCGAACCGCAGCTCGAGCCCATCCGCGCTTACCTCCCGGCGTCGCCGCTGCGACCCCGAGCCGACGCCGGCGTTGTTCACCAGTACGTCGAGCCGGTCGAGTCTCTCGATGGCCTCGTCGGCCATCCGGTCGACCTGACGCAGCTCGGCGAGGTCGGCCTGGACCGTCTCGATACCAAGTTCGTCGCGGAGGCGGGCCAGCCGGTCCGGGTTCCGGCCGTGCGCGATCACGGTCGCGCCACCAGACAGCTCCTCGGCGAGGCGCCGGCCGAGCCCGTCGGTAGCACCGGTTACCAGGATGGTGCGGCTCATGCTGTCGACCCTAGCCGCGCGCCGCCGTCGACCCGGAGTACGACGCCGGACGTGAAGCTGTTGCCGACCAGGTACTCGATGGCGTCCGCGACGTCGTCTGGCGTACCGATCCTGCCGACCGGCGTACGCGGCGAATCCGGCGAATGTCTCCCGACGCGCTTCGGGGTCGAGGAAGTCCCACCAGCCGGTGTCGATCACACCCGGCGAGACCGCGTTGACCCGTACCGGCTGCTGCGCCATCACGGCCCGGTCGGTGCCGGCCTGGCCCGCGACGTCACCGCCGCGATCTTCCGGCTGCTGGCGGGATAGCCTGATCCGCATGACGGATCCCGCCGACTGGTTGCGTCAGATCGACGCCGCGCAGGAGCGTTTGCTGGACACCGCCCGCCAGGTCACCGACGAGCAGGCCCGCCGGCCGAGCCTGCTGCCGGGCTGGACCGTCGGGCACGTGCTCACCCACATCGCACGCAACGCCGACTCGCTGGTCAACCTCGCCACCTGGGCACGTACCGGCGTGAAGACCCCGCAGTACCGTTCCGACGAGGCCCGCGACGCCGACATCCAGGCCGGTGCGGGCCGATCCGCGGCCGAGCTCGTAGAGGACGTTGCCGAGAGCAACAAGCGGATCAGCGCCGCGCTGGCCGACATACCGTCCGACAGGTGGGGCTTCATGGTCGAGTGGCGTGGCGGGGCGATGAAGCCCGCCGGCGTCATCCCGTCCGCCCGGCTGACCGAGATCGAGGTGCACCACGCGGACATGGGCCTCGCCTATTCGTACGGCGACATCCCCGAGGACTTCCGGCTCCGACTGCTGCGCGACGCGGTCGGCGGCTTCCCCGACGACGTTGCCGTACACGCCACGGATCTCGATCTCACCCTGCCCGACGGGCGCGACGCGATGACCGTGGTCACCGGTACGAGTGGTGACCTGCTCGGCTGGGCGACGGGACGTACCGCAGGTGATGGACTCGAGTCCCCAGGTGGGCTCCCCGACGTACCGGAATGGCGGTGACATGAGCGAGTACACGGGCAAGGTCCACGTCGGCGGACCGATCGCGACGCACGAACTGTCCCACCTCATCATCAGCAAGGTCGCGGTCGGCCCGATGGACAACAATGCGTATCTGCTGCGCTGCCGCGCGACCGATACGCAGGTGCTGATCGACGCGGCCGCCGACCCGAAGACGCTGAAGGCGCTGATCGGCGACGGCGGGCTCGAACGGGTCATCACCACGCACCGGCACGCGGATCACTGGCAGGCACTGGCTGCCGTCGTCGCGGAGACCGACGCGATCACGGTCGCCGGCAAGTACGACGCGGAGGGCATCCCGGTCCCGACCGACGAGTTGGTCGACGACGGTGACGTGATCCGGTTCGGCGAGTGCCGTGTCGAGGTCATCCACCTGGTCGGCCACACCCCTGGATCGATTGCCCTCTTGTACGACGACCCGACCGGCTCGTTCCATATCTTCACCGGCGACTCGTTGTTCCCGGGCGGCGTCGGCAACACCCAGAAGGACCCGGAACGATTCGCCGCCCTGATCGGCGACGTCGAGAGGAAGATCTTCGACCGCCTCCCCGACGAGACCTGGGTCTACCCGGGCCACGGCAACGACACCACCCTCGGCACCGAACGACCCAGCCTCCCCGCCTGGCACGCCCGCGGCTGGTAGCCCCACCCCGCATCTGTTTGCGTCGAACGGCGGCCGACGCCGTACGTCAGGTGAGGGTGGCGATACGGCTGTGTAGCTCGGTGCGGTTGACTTCATGGGAGTCGGCTATGGCGTTGTCTTCCATGACGGTGAGGGCGTGGCGCCAGCTCTGGACGGCTTCGCCGGCGCGGCCGGCCTCCCGGAGGGCGTCGCCCAGGTTGCTCAAGACGATCGCCTCGCCCCACGGATCGCCAAGGGTGCGGACTTCGGCGAGCGAGGTCTGGTACGCCTCGATCGCCTCGTCGTAATCCCCGTGTGCCGTCAGCGCTTGGCCGAGGCTGTCCCACATGTGTGCCGTACCGTGCTGGAAGGTTCGCGACCGCGGTAGCGCCAGCGCCTCGCGGCACGCAGCTATCGCCTCCGCGCTCCGGCCGGTACGCAGGTAGCTGATCGACATGTTGTTGAGCAGCAGTGCCACCTGGTCGGTGTCGCCGATCTCGCGCGCCAGCGCGACGCCCTGCTCGTGGCAGTCGAGCGCGCCGAAGTCGTCGCCGAGCGCCTGCAGGACGGTGCCGAGGTTCGCCATCGCGACCGCCCGGCCGAGGTCGTCGCCGAGCTTGTCGAACTGGGCCAGCGCCTCGCTGTGCATGTCGCGGGACAGTTCGTTGTCGCCGTGCATCCGGTACACCGAGCCGAGCTTGCCGGTCGCGACCGCCTCCGCACGTTCGTCGCCGGTACGCCGGGCCACGTCCAGCGCGATCTGCTGTGTCCGCAGCAGCTCACCGATGACGTACCGGACGATCAGGTAGCTCGACATCTGCTCGGCGATCCGGTGCGCGGCCGGGTCACTCAACCCGTCGGCCACATCTACCAGCGCGACCAGGGCAGCCCGTTCGGTGTCGAGCCAGCCGAACGCCTCAGCCTCGTCGGCGAAGTCCTGCGGCGTGACCCCGTCCGGCAGCGGCCCGGTCTCCCCCAGCGATTCGCCACGGCCGATCGCGATTCGCGCGTTCGCCGTGGTGTGGACGTACCAGCCGAACATCCGGGTCCGGGCCGCATCCCGATCAGCAGGCACGAGGTCGGCGGCCCGCTCGGCTGCGTACGCGCGCAGGAGGTCGTGGAACTGGTACCTGCCCGGGCGGCGCTGTTCCACCAGATGTGCCTCGACCAACTGGCCGAGGAGCCGCCCGGCCGGCGTGCCGATCAACGCCGAAGCGGCCGGCACGGCGAAGTCAGGCCCGGGATGCAGACCCAGCAGTGCGAACGCACGGACGCAGTCCGCCGGGAGCGTGGCGAGCGACCACGAGAAGACCGTGCGGACACTGCTGGACGGGTCGCCCGCGACCTCCAGCGCGTCCAGCCGGTCGTGCCGGTTGCGCAGGTCGGTCACCAGCCGTCGCAGCTCGTCCTGCGGGTGCCGGCCGGCCTGTTCGGCGGCGACCGCCAACGCCAGCGGCAACCGGCCGCACAGGTCGACCAGACCCTCGAGGTCCTCGACCTCCTGCTCCGGTCTCTCCTCGCGCAACGCGGTGACCAGGAACTCCATCGCCTCGCCGCGGCTCAACTCGCCGACCTGGATCCGGCGTACTCGTGGATGTTCGAGATCGCGCAGTCGGTTGCGGCTGGTCACCACCGCGAGGTTGCGGCCGCCGGGCAGCAACGGGCGGATCTGCTCGACGTCGCGGGCGTTGTCGAGCACGAGCAGGGTCCGGCGGCCGGCGAGCAGCTTGCGCAGCATCGCTGCCCGCGAGCCGACCGTCTCGGGGATGTTGCGGCCCTGGACGCCGAGCGATCGCAGCAGTCCATCGAGTGCGACCGACGGCGGCACGGGCTGCCCGGGGCCGAACCCATGCAGGTTGACGAACAGCTGGCCGTCCGGGAACTGCGAGCCGACACCATGTGCCCAATGCACTACCGCGGCGGTCTTGCCGACCCCGCCGGTGCCGTGCAGCACCCCGATCGCATGACCAGCGCTGGTGAGTTCGTCGAGGGCGTTCAGTACGTCGGCCCGCCCGGTGAAGCGAGCGATGTCCGACGGGAGCTGCCTGGGTACGTCGTCCGAGCCGCCGCCGACCAACCGGTCATACGCCTGACGCAGCCGCGGCCCCGGATCGGTGCCGAGCTGGTCGGCCAGCCTGGCGCGGAACTGCTCGTACAGGGCGAGGGCGTCCGCACGCCGGCCGGTCGCGTCGAGCGCGAGCATCAGCCGCGCCCACAGCGGCTCACGCAGCGGATGCCACTCACTCGCCGTCCGCAACCGGTCGAGCAGGTCGCCGGCCCGGCCGGCCGCCAGATCAAGATCGGCGGCACGCTCCAGCGCATCCAGGTACGCCTCGACGAGCCGCCCGCCCTCGGACTCCGCAAGCCATTCCGACTCGATCCCCTCGTACGGCACACCGCGCCACAAGGTGAGCCCTTCGACCAGGTTGTCCCGCTCGTACGACGCACCGCGCGAGGCACCGACCAGCCGCAGGAACCTGAGCGCGTCGACCTGGTCCGCGCCCAACTGAAGCTGGTACCCGCCCGGCCTGGTCACGATCACCTCGTCGCCGAGCAACCGGCGCAGCCTGGCGACGTAGGTCTGCAGGCTGCTGCGCGGACTCGCCGGCAGGGTGCGGCCCCAGACCGCCGACACGAGCGTGTCGGCCGAGACGACGCTGCCGGCCGAGGTCGCCAGCGCGGCAAGCAGCGCCCGCAGCCGGTTGCTGGTCAGCGGCAGCGGGCGCCCGTCCCGCAGCACCTCCAGCGGGCCGAGCACCCGCACCTCGATCGCGGCGGTCACCGCGGTCCGGAAGTCTGGTGGGCGGTCATCATGAGCCAGAGCCTAACCTCGCTTCAGGGATCGGTCCGGGTCGCCGACAGCAGGTCGGGCGCGACGATGTCCGGCTCCGGCCAGCCCGGCAGGGGGCGCCGCCCACCGCGCGCCACGAACGCCGTTCGCATACCCACCGCCTGGGCCCCCGCGATGTCCCAGTCGTGCGCCGCGACCATCACCGCGCCGGTAGCGTCCACACCCTCGCTCTCCAGCACGTGCCGGTACGGCGCGGGGCCGGGCTTGAGCATCCCGGCCAGTTCCACCGAGTACACACCGTCGAGCAACGGCCGCAGCCCGGCGCCCTCGAGTTGCGCGTCGATCACCGCGGCCGGCGAGTTGCCCAGGGCAACAACACGCTGACCTCGGTCGCGCAACGCCGAGAGTGCGCCGGGAACCTCGCGATGCGCCGGCAGAGACCGCATTGCCGCACCAAGTCGCTGCGGCACATCATCGGCGAGCGTGACGCTGTTTCGTCCGGCGATGGTCTGGATCGTGGCGCCGCCGAGCTGGCCGAAGTCCCGGTACTGACCCGTCGCGGTCGTGACCAGCGCGGCGTGGATCAGCAGGTCGAACCAGTCGGTACGCCGTCCCGACAGCCCCGCCTCGGCGAACACCGCGTCCAGCGGCGCCAGGTCGAGCATGGTCTCGTTGATGTCGAAAACCCACAACATGGTACCCGAACCTACCCGCCCGCACCGGCAGTCGGCATCACCACGGCCATAACATTGCCCCAGGCAACGATCGAGAGCAACGGCCTAGACACCAGGGCTGACGACGCGGAGACCGACGGCCAACGCTGCATCGCGCTGCCGGTCGTCGTATGTGATGAACTCCTCGGCACCACCGACCAGCGCCGACGCCACGTGGATCGCGTCGAGGGACCGGAGCACGGGCTGCGGCAGCAGACCGGCTCGCATCAGTACAGCCGGCGTGACCTCCACGAGGTCGATCCACCCCAGGATGTCGGTGATCACCGAGTGAGCGAGATCGAGCCTGGACGCCGCCCGGTGGAGTTCGGTGACCAGAACGCCGGAGGACAGGAGCAGGTCGTCCCGGACGTGGTCGGTGAAGGCCTCCGAGTACTCCTCCTCGACGACCGCCTTGAGCAGGGCGGAGGTGTCGACGTACGAGGTCACCGCTCCCCTCTCAGGTCGTCGAGGACCTCCTGCGTGCTCGGTGAGCCGGCCGGCAAGCGGACACGCCGGATGGACGCGAAGTCGGGTCGGCCGGTGGCAGGCCGCAACTCGCCCGATCGGATCAACCGGTCGCGGGTGCCGGACGGAACGGGCACCAGCAGCGCGACAACCTCGCCGTGGTTGGTGATCTCCATCGACTCGCCGGCCTGGACCTCGCGCAGGATCCGGCCGCTGTCGTTGCGGAGTTCACGGTGACTGATCGTCCTCACCCGGCCAGCGTAGCGCTCGTAGCACACATTCAGAAGTTCAGCCAGGTGGTGGTGGCGGCGTGGAGGCGGGCCTTGGTGGCCGGCGGGGCGAAGGCGGCGTCGATGGCGGTGTGGTTGAGGGACGCCAGTGCGGTGTCGTCCAGGCCGAAGGTGTCGCGGACGCGGGTCAGTTCGTCGGTGAGGGTCAGGTTGCCGAGCACGTTCGGGATGTCAGTGTTGATCGTCACCGCAAGACCCGCGGCGAGGAGGCCGGGGAGCGGATGGTCGGCGTACGACGGGACAAGGCCGAGCGCGACGTTCGAGGCCGGGCATACCTCCAGCGGCACCTGGATCCCGCCGACGAGACCGGGATCGTCGAGGACGCGGATGCCGTGACCGATCCGCTCGGCCCGGCCTGTGCTGAGCGCCTCGCGGATGCTCTCCGGACCGGCCGTCTCGCCCGCATGATGGACCAGATGGAGCCCGGCGCCGGCGGCCTTGTCGAGGACGTCCCCGAACGGTGCCAGCGGATAGGACTCGTCACCCGCCAGGCCGATCCCGATCACGCCCTGGCCGGCGTACCGGAGGGCGAGGTCGAGCGTCCGCAGTCCGCGCTCGATCCGGCGGCGCGAGTGGTCGAGCAGGACCCGGCATTCGATCCCGTACGCCGATCCCTCCGCGAGCCCGGCGAGTACCGCCTCCAGCGGCATCGCCAGATCGCCCAACCGGTCCCCGTGTGACGACGCGCTGAAGCTGACCTCGGCGTACGCGGTCCCCTGCGCGGCCTCGTCGGCACAGAACTCCAGCGCGATCCTGTGAAAGTCCTCGGGCGTACGCAGACAGGCTCTGATCAGCGCATTCGCATCGCCGAACGACCGGAACCCCTCGAACACGGCACCCTCGGCCAGATGCTCCGGCACCCGAACACCGTTGGCGTCACCGATCTCGTGCAGTGTCGACCACCGGATCGTGCTTTCAAGGTGAACGTGCAGATGCGCCTTGGGCAACGCTGTCAGATCCCGCACCGCGCCAGTATTCACGGTGAAAGCAAGATGACAGACCCATGACACACGATTCGCCACCCCCCACGCAGCCTGCCGCAATCCCGCCAACAATTCACCCACCGACGACCACCGCGACTCGTAAAAAATACGCAAGCCAAATCGTGCGGACATAACGCATTGTTAGTTGCTTGGGGCAATGATGTCTACTCAGCGTTATCGGTGTACCGTCACGCCACGCAGTCGACAATCGGTCGCGACCCGGATACCGGTAGCGTCGGTTTGCCGTTGGCGGCAGTCTGGACCAAGACCAGGCTGTGCTGTCAGGCAGTTCGCGTCGGTCGAAGGGGTGATAGCAGCGAGCGATCCAGCGGGTCTCGGTTTCCAGGTCGTCGGGCAGACGGCCGTTCAAGCGGCGTTGCGGTCGCTCGTCCGCGACACCGGCGGGGCGCTGCTGCTCAAGGGTGGCGCCGGGCTCGGCAAGACGACATTGCTCGACCAGGTCGCGCGGCAGCGGCGCGAGCGGATGCTGCTGCGGACGACTGCGATCGAGTCCGAGGTCGAGTTGCCGTTCGCAACCCTCGCCGACCTGGTCCGACCCCTGCAGGACCGGGTCGCCGGACTGCCGCCGGTACAGGCCGACGCACTGCGCGGCGCGCTCGCCCTGTCGGATGGGCCGCGACCGGCGCCGTACGCGATCTGTGCGGCGACACTGACGCTGCTGTCCACCGCAGGTCTGGACACCCCCTTGCTGGTGCTGGTCGACGACCTGCACTGGGTGGACGCGCCGTCGAAACAGGTGCTGCTGTTCGTCGCCCGGCGGCTGGCCGAGGAGCGGGTCTCGATGGTGCTCGCCTCGCGTCCGTACGGCCTCGAGGACGTCGACCACTCCGGCATCCAGGTCGTCGACCTGCAGCCGCTCGGCCCGCACGATTCCGTCGAGCTGATCCGGGCCCGGGCGCGCGAGATGGAGCTGTACGTCGCCCAGCAGGTGGCCCGGCAGGCCGGCGGCAACCCGCTCGCATTGGTCGAGACCGCGCGCTCGCTCAGCACCGACCAGCGGCGCGGGCTGGAACCGGTCGGCGAACTGGTGCCCGCCCGGGTCACAGATGCGCTGTGGGGCTCGCGGCTGGACCAGCTTTCCGACGCCGCGGCAGGTGCGTTGCTGCTCGTCGCGACCGCTCGTACCCAGGACCTGTCCGGACTCGAGAGCGCGCTGCGGCAGCAGGGCATGACCGAGGACGACCTGGTGCCGGCCGAGGCGGCCGGCCTGATCGCGTTGTCCGCACACACCGCGCGGCTGCGCCACCCGCTGGTCCGGTCGGCGGTGCTGAACCGGGCCACCGCCCGCCAGCTCCAACAGGCGAACCGGACCTGGGCGGCGGTGTGCCCGCCCGCGGAGCGGCCCTGGTTCCTGGCGGCGGCGACCCACCCGCCGGACGACAACATCGCGTCGGAGCTGGACGAGGCCGCCGCGCAGGCGTTGCGCCGGGGTGCCTTCGGCACCGCCGCGGAGGCCGCCGTACGTGCCGCGGACTTCGCCACCGACGAGTCCGGCAAAGCGTCCCGGCTGGCCGCGGCGGCGGGCTGGTCACTGATGGGCGACGCGCCCCACGAGGCGGTCGCGATCGGCGAACGCGCTCTTCAGCACACCCGCGACCCGGCCGTGCGGGCCCGGATCGACCTGGTACTGGGCCGCGCGGTGACCTGGCTAGGCGACGTCCTGAGCGGGCACGAACGGTTTGTCGAGGCGGCCACCACGGTGCCCGCCGAGCGCGTGCTGGCCGCGCAGCTGTGGGCGGAGGCGATCGTGCCGGCGGCGATGTCGGCCCGGATCGACCTGGCGAACGCCGACGCCGACACCGCGCTCGAGCGGATCGGATCCGACCCGAAGCCGCTCGGCGTGGTAGCCGGGGTAGCGGTGGCTCGGATCCTCGCCGGCCGGGTCAGCGAGGCGACCGCGCTGCTGGACGGCTTCGCCGCGGCTTTCGACGCGGCCGACCCGGTCGCCGACCTGCAGCCGCTGGCGATGGCCGGCCATACCCGGACCTGGGCGCAGCAGACCACGGCCGCCCGGCTGCTGCTGGACCGCGCCGTCGCCGCCGCCCGGCACAGCAGCGCACCGCTGGTGCTGCCGTACTCGCTCGGGGTACGCAGCGCGTTGGACCGTTGGACCGGCCATTGGACCGCCGCCTACGCCGACGCATTCGAGGCGATCCGCTGGTCCCGGGAGCTTGCGCAACGGGGCTCGACCGGGTTCGCCCTGTCGAGCGTGGCGTACATCGACGCAGCCCGCGGTGACGGTGCCCGCTGCCGCGAACGGCTGGTCGAGCTGCGCCGGGCGATCGCCCAGCTCGACATCGCCAGCTTCGACGTCTCGGTCGCCGCCGTGCTCGGGCTGTGCCTGCTCGGCGAGAACGACATCGAGGCCGCGGCGTCCCAGCTCGAGCTCGCTCACCACCGGGCGATCGACCAGGGCCTCGGTACCCCGACCGTCGTCCCGTACGCCGGTGACCTGGTCGAGGTGTTGTTCCGGGCCGGCCGTGCCGACCGGGCGATGGAGGTCGTCGGCTGGCTCGAGGAGAGCGCACGCCGTACCGGGCTGCCCTGGCCGTACGCCGTCGCCGCCCGCGGCCGTGGTCTGGCCGCCAGCACGCCGGACGAGGCCGACGAGGCGTTCGGGGCGGCGTACGAGGCCCTGCAACGCGGGCCCGCACCCTTCGACCTGGCCCGGACCCGGCTGTGCCACGGCGAGGTGCTGCGCCGGTTGCACCGGCCGACCGACGCCCGCACCCATCTGGAGACGGCGCTGGACGGGTTCGAAGCGCTCGGCGCCGAGCCGTGGTCGCAGCGCGCGCTGTCGGAGTTGGCGGCGACCGGTAAACGGCTCCCACCGCACGGTGGCCGGCCGGTCGAGCTGACCCCGCAGGAGGCACAGGTGGCGAACGCCGTCGCGTCCGGGCTGAGCAACCCCGAGGTGGCGGCGGCGCTGTTCGTGTCCCGCAAGACCGTCGAGGCACACCTGTCTCGTGTCTATCGCAAGCTCGGAGTCCGGTCCCGCACCGAACTGACACTGCGTCTCAACGACGTAACTATCCGTTGAACGTCACGCGAGATTGAGAGTGAAACCACCACGGAGTGTAGGGAGATCCCCGATGCGCAGCGTGACCGGCCCGGCTTAGAAAGGAACCTGTCGTTCGAACCAGGAGGGGTGGAACGGGCGAACACCTCAGGGGGTTGGGGGGACTGTAGCGAGGCTCAGCCGGTTCGGCTGAGCCTCGCTATGGTTC
>JBKPSJ010000249.1:0-3068 GCA_046765875.1 Actinomycetota bacterium | reverse complement strand
GTCCTGGCTGGTCCACCGGATGCGCACCGGCGCGGTGGTGGTCCCGACCGGCTGCCCACTGGTGATGTCCGCCGCCGGGGCGGCGACGGTCGGCGCGGTCGCGTCGTCGGGCAGCAGCACGCCCAGGCCGCTGGTGTCGATGCGCCACTGGTGGGCGTCGGCGTCCACGGCGGTCCTGCCCGCGGTGTCGGTCACGATGACCCGGAACACATGCACGCCGTCGGCCAGACCGGCGAAGTCCCGGCTGCCGTACCGGTCGCCGAGCACGCCGCACTCGGCGTAGGGAGCGCCGTCCAGGCTGCACAGCGACCCGGGCCCCGCCAGTGCGCCGGGCCGATCCTGACCGGGCTGGCACGCTCGAACCGGTCGGAGTAGAACACCTCGGCGGCAGCGGCGCCGCGCAGGCAGGTCACCGGGACGGCCCCGAGGCGGGTCTCGAACACGTCCGTGCCGAGCCGGTCGGAGTGCCGCGGCCGTCCCGGTTCGATCCGGGTCCTCGGACATCGGCGGGGACCCGGGATGCCCCCCACCGGCATTCGCACTACGGTTTGGCTCCACGGAGCCTCAAACTCGGCAACAGCTCACCGCTGTCCACCAAGACCGACCTCACGCTACGCAGCCAGCCACCCCTGTCGAACCAAGCCCTTGGACTCCTGCTACGTATCACTACACTGTAGCCGTGACTTCCCCCAGGTCGGTGCGGTTCGACGGCGATGTGCTGAGCCGTCTGGATCGGTACGTGCGCAGCCATCCCGGCGCGTCCATGTCGTCGGTTACGAACCTGTTCGTGGACGAAGCCCTGCGCGCCGAGGAGCATCCCGGGATCACCTTCCGGCCCGGTCCGACCGGCCGCCGGGCAGGCCTCGTCGGCGGTCCCGATGTCTGGGAGGTCATCGACACGCTGCTCACCGTTCGCGAGCACGATCCCGAACTCGCCGAGGCCGCACTGGTGTCGGCGACCGCGGAGGCGATCGGGCTGCCGGAACGCAAGGTTCGGATCGCGGTTCGCTACTACGCGTCCTACCGTCACGAGGTCGACGAACGGATCGAAGCCAACCGGCAGGCCGCCCGCGAGGCGGAAGCTGCCTGGCAAACCGAGCAATCCCTGCTGCGGGGAAATCCTCGCGCATCGTGACCGCCCGCCTGCTGCTCGACGAAATGTACCCGCCGGCGCTGGCCGAAATGCTGTGGGACAAGGGGCACGACGTCCTGGCCGTGGCCGCCTCCGATGAGCTGACTGGTGCCGACGACACGACCGTTCTGGACGCCGCGGCGGCAGACAGCCGTTGCCTGGTGACCGAGAATGTCCGCGACTTCGCCGTGCTCGCCCGGCACACCACGCACGCCGGGCTCCTGTTCGCGAACCCCAGGCGTTGGCCGCGCACCCCCGACGGGATCCCGCGGCTGGCCGCCGTACTGCACGACATGATCAGCAACGGCAACCTGCCCGGCGAGGGCGAGGTTCGATGGCTGGGTTGAAGCACCTCCCGATGTGGCATCCGGGCCTCACCCAGCGCACGGTAGGCCTCACCCTGGCCGAAGCGGTGACGTCGGGGTGGCTCGATCCGGGTCTCACCGGACCTCGGCGGGGATCGGCGACCCTGGCCGTTGCCACTGGCGGGCAGGGATCAGAATCCAGTGCTCGGCACAGGCAGGAGTTCGGCACAGGCAGGTAACAGCGCAGGTCACCGGCCGGCTCAGTCGGTGACCGCTCCGCAGGTGATGTTGAGCGAGGTCGCGGTCATGGAGCGGGCCAGGTCGGAGGCCGCGAAGACAGCCACGTTGCCCACGTCGGCGAACGTCGCGGCCCGCTTGAGCATCGTCTTGCCGACGATCATGTCCGTGACGGCCTCGCGGCCCGCGAAGTCCGCGGGCAGGCTCTCGACGATGCCGCCGGTGTGCAGCGCCAGCACCCGGATGCCGTAGGCCCCGAGCTCGGCCGCCAGCTGGCGGCGGAGGAAGTCGACCGCGACGAGGGCGACCTGCAGGCCGCCGATCGGGTAGTCGCGGATCGGCTCGCCGCCGCCGTCGCCTCCGAACGTCAGGATGACACCCGACCGCTGCCGGATCATGTGCCGCGCCGCGGCACGGGCGGTGAGGAACGTGGACCTCGTCGCGATGCGGACCGGCCGTTCGAAGTCCTCCAGGGACATCTCGGCCAGCGGCGTGCCCTGGGCGTCGGCGATACCGATGACGTTGACGGAGATGTCAACGCTGCCGAAGCCCGCCGCCACCGCGTCGGCGTGCTCGTCGACCGCCGTCTCGTCGAGCGCATCGAGGACGGCCGTCTCGGCGAGGCCGCCGCTGGCGCGGATCCGGTCGGCGACCTCGTCGAGCGTCTTGCCCGTGCGGCCCGCGAGGTGGACCCTCGCCCCCTCCCGGGCGAAAGCGGTGGCGAGCGCGGTGCCGACCCGTCCCGCGGCGCCGTAGACGATGGCGTTCCTGCCTGCCAGCAACATGGTGTGCTCCTTCCTCTCGGTCAGTGCTCGATTCGATCAGTGCTCGATACGATCAGTGCTCGATCCCGGCGACGAGGTGTGCGAGCCACTCGTGCCAGCGCGGCGTTCCCGCGCGGCGACCGCGTCGGCGTCCGGGCCGTACAGGCGCCCGGTCACGTTGACCGACAGCGCGCCGGCGGCCATGGGGAAACTGGAGATCGCGAACAGTGCGGGGCACGGCTGCGCCGCACGCAGCAGCACGAAGTAGGGCCAGAGTTGCTCGATCGTCCCGCTGGCGTGCGGCGCGTTCTCCGGCGTGCGGAACGGCGCGCCCTCGGACCGCCCGCTCGCCGGTCCGGTGTGCCTAGCCTGCCTGGGTGTTGATGTTGGTGGTGATGAACTGCGCCGTGCCGGGCTTGGTCAGGACCGGGTCTGGCACCGGGCCGGCCGGGGTGGGTTGCATGGCCGGTGTCGAGACGGTGAACTTGGCGATGAACTGCTGGCCCTTGATCAGGATCGCCTTGCCGTTCTGCGTCAGCATGGTCTGGTTGGTCGGGGTCAGGGTGACCGAGACGGTGCCCACGCCCGGGGTCACGAACGGTGGCGCGGTGTAGGGCAGCGGTCCGGAGA
>JBKPSJ010000248.1:0-40699 GCA_046765875.1 Actinomycetota bacterium | reverse complement strand
GCCTGCAGGTGGGCACGGTCATACCTGAATCGAGTGACCTGGTCGTGGTCGGTCGGCGGCTGCGGGGGCGAGCCTTGCGTACGAAGGACTCGGTCGCCGTCGTCGGGCTGGTCGGTGAGGGATCGCGTGGTCCGTCGACCGGGCGGGTGGTGGTCGGAGTCGACGGCAAGTCCGGATCGGCCGCGGCTCTCGAGTTCGCCTTCCGCGCCGCCGAGCGCCGCGGCTTGGGCCTGACCGTCATGCATGCCGTTGACGTCGCGCTGACATCGTGGCGGAACGCGTTCCCCGGCGTTGAGGTGCAGAGCAAGGTCGTCGACGGCCCGGCCGCGCCGGCTCTGGTGGCGGAGTCGGCGGGTGCGGCGCTGGTGGTCCTCGGTGCACCGAAGCACGGCCGTTTGCACCGCGTCCTGTTCGGCTCCGTCGCGCGTGACGTCCTGCGCTTCGTACGCAGCCCGGTCGCCGTCATCCGTCCCTGAGGACTACAGGCGGGTCTCGGCCTCCGCGGCCAGGCACAGTTCGGTCAGCGACCGCGGGTCGGTGAGCGATCTGCCGGTACGCTCCTCGATCCGGCGAAGCCGGTGCCGAACAGTGTTCGGGTGGCAGTACAACAGTTCAGCGGCGTCGTTCGCCGACCCGCCGGAGGCCAGCCAGGTCCGCAAAGTCTGCAGCAGCAGGTCGCGATCCTCGTCTGGCAGGTCGTCGAGTCCGCCGAGCACGGTACGGACGAACCGCTCGGCGACGTCCGGCGCGGCCATTGCCACGACGGCCAGCGGTGCCTCGTCGAACAGCGTCACCGGCGAATCGTCGGCACACGCGGCCAGCGCGATCCGGGCGAACCTCAGGGCCTGCGCGGTCTCGCCCAGGTCGTCGTACGGCGGGCTGATCCCGACCCGCCCGCTGGCCAGCCGGCCGATGTGCTCGGCGAGCTTGGCGGGTGCCATGGTACGGACGCAGACCAGCCCGACCTGGACGTCGGGCAGCAGCCGCCAGGCCGACGGCAGGTCGAGCGACCGCAACCGTTCCTCGGCGACGGGCATCGCCGCCCGGCCGAGTTCGGGCACCGCGGCGGCGACCACGACGTACGGGCCGTGATGCGGCAGCCGGAGCACGTCGGCGGCCTCCCACAACGTGCTGCCGTCGGCCACCCGGCCCTCCAGGAAGGCCTCGACCAGGGCCGATCGGCGCTGCTCTCGCTCGATCGACAACGTCGTCTGGGCGTCCCGGTACGCCGTGCTCATCGCGTCGGTGTACACCGACTGGACCACCCACAGCTGCGAAGCGGCCTCGACCACGGCCTCGGTCGCCACCCGGCCGTTGCTCGCGGCCTCGGCGAGCACGGCGTCCCACAGGTACCGGACGCCGACCCGGTAGGCCGCCATCACATCCGCCAGTGGCGCGCCCTGCTCGGCGCGGAGCCGACCGGTCGCGCGCGCCGCCTCGGGATCGAACACCGCGCCGCTCATCGAGCCGAGCATGAACTCGATGTTCGCCATGCACGAGTCGCGCAGGTCCTCGAAGGTCACGATCTCGCCGGCGGCGTAGAACGGGACCTCGGCCTGGATCTGCTTGGCGGCACCCTCGGCCAGTTCGCCGGCGCGCTCCCACAGGGCGCTGACGATCGCGGCGATCCGTTTGCCGCTGTCCATTTCCGGAGCATACGGCCGGCTAGCGCAGCCCGGCCAGCGCCGCCTTCGCGGCGTTGTAGCCGCACATCCCGTGCGCGCCGGCACCCGGCGGTGTCGCTGCCGAGCAGATGTAGGCGCCCGGAATGCCGAGCGAGTACGGATGCGCCGTCAGCCGCGGCCGGAGGATCAACTGCCGGACGGTGTTGGCGCCGGTGATCACGTCGCCGCCGATGTAGTTCGCGTTGTACTGCTCGAGTTGGGCCGGCGTGCGGACGTGACGATCAAGGATCAGGTCGCGGAAGCCGGGCGCGAAACGCTCGATCTGGGCCTCGATCAGAGCCGTCGCGTCCCCGCTGTAGCCCGCCGGCACATGCGCGTACGCATACAGCGGCCGCCGGTCGCCGGTGGTCCGGGTCGGATCGGCGAGGTACTGCTGGCCGACCAGTACGTACGGCCGGTCCGGCAAGTGGCCGCGGGCGACGAGCGCCTCGGCGCGGGCGAGTTCGGCATGGTCGCCGATCACGTGGACGGTCCCCGCGCGCCGGGACTCCTCGTGTGTCCAGGGCACCTCACCGGACAGCGCGAAGTCGACCTTGAACACCCCCGGCCCGTGCCGCCAGCCGGTCAGCCCGCGCCGGACCCGGTCCGGCATCGCTTCGCCGGCGATCCGTACGGCGGCCCGCGGCGCCAGGTCGAGCATGACGATGTCGGCCTTGTCCAGCTGGGCCAGCGAGTCCACGCGTACGCCGGTCTCCACCTTGCCGCCGATGCCTTCGAGCGCGGCGACCATGGCGCGGGTGATCGCTGCCGACCCGCCCTCGGCGACCGGCCAGCCGTACGCGTGCGCGGCGGTGCCGAGCGCCACCCCGATCGCTGACGACAGCGGCCTGGACAACGGCCGGAGTGCATGGGCGGCGACACCGGCGAACAGCGACCGCGCCTCGGCCGTCGACCACAGTCTGGCCAGGATCGAGGCCGGTACGCCGGAGTACACACCGAACCGGGCCATAGCGAGCGGATGCGACGGTATCCGCAGCACCGGGCGGAGGAAGTCCGCGCTGATCAGGTCGAACCGCTCGGTCAGCGGCCCGAACACCTGCCGCCAGCGCCGCCCATCGCCGCCGAGCAGCGCAGCGGTGTCGTCGACCGACCGGTACGCCGCGGCGCCGCGGCCCCCGTCGAGCGGGTGGGCGTACTGGACCTCCGGCCAGCGCCAGGTCAGTCCATACTCAGCGAGATCGACCTCACGCGAGAACGCGGTATCGACTGCCAGCGGATGGAAGCCCGAGCACTCGTCGTGGATCAGCCCTGGCAGCGTCAGCTCGCTACTACGGGTACCGCCGCCGGCCGTACTCGCGGCCTCGAGCACCTCGACGTCAAGGCCCGCCCTGGCCAGGATCAGTGCGGCAGCGAGCCCGTTGGGCCCGCTGCCCACCACAACTGCTCTGGTCATGTCGCCGCACCCGTCGTGTCGGGGGCCGCGGGCTTGATGTGCCTGCCCCGGATCGGGCCGTTTCCGGGCGCCGGATAGCTGACCCGCTGGTACCCGTCCAGCCGCCAGTCCACCGCCAGCGGGATCGGCCCGTTCGGCAGCCACGGCTGTTCCGCGACCGCATCGGCGACCTTGTACGTCCCGCGCTCGACGATGCCGAGCGCGGCATCGATCACCATGTACCGCTGGTAGTTCTTGTGCACCGGCTGGGACTCGATCCAGGCGACGATGAACTCGCCGGGCGCGAAGCCGCAGCGCTTCTGAACCGAGGCGATGAACTTGTGGTCGTGCAGGTGGCCGTCGCCGAAGTTGAAGCCGACGATGCAGTTCGTCATGAACTCCGCCTCGCGGATCGCGTAGTGGTTGATGTCGTCGCCGAGCTGGTCGATCAGGATCGAGTTCAGCGCCCGGCCCTGGCTGTGCAGCGACCGCCAGCCCATGACCTGGTACGTCGCCAGTTCGGCCGCGTCCCGGCTGCCCAGCAAATCGGTGACCTGGTCGATGATCATCGGTGCGGGCTTGGTCAGCCCCTCGTTCAGCCGCTGCTCCGCACCTGGAGCGAACGCCCAGGTCGCGGACGCCCAGTTGCCGGCGTACTGACGCATCGACGGCAGGAACGACACCAGGTCCGGCCGCAGGTTGCCTAGCACCGGGAAGAAGAGCAGGCCCGCAGCGGTGACGACGAGCAGCCAGGGAGTCATGTCGCCAAGGCCGTAACCGTCCCAGTTGGGGTGGCCGAGGAACAGGAACGCTGTACCGAACGCGAACAGCACGTTCCACTCCAGCGGCACGGCCAGCGGGAAGGTCGAGGTGATGAAGAGGTGGAAGCAGATCATCAGCACCGCGGCGGCGATCGTCACGGTCTTGTTCGTCGAGAACAACAGCACCAGCGGTGCGGCGATCTCGACCAGGGTGCCGCCGATGTGGGCGAGCATGTTGGCGTTGTGGGACGGCCGCAGGTCCTCCGGGAACCTCTGGTAGTTGGCACGCTTCATCGCCTTGAACGGTACCCACGGAGTGTTGCTGACCATCGGCGGCACCACCATGCCGAAGTGCTTGCCGAACTTGGAGAATCCGGCCCCGACCCAGACCACGACGATCAGCAGCTTGAGCGCGACGATCATGTCGACGGCGCCGTACAGCGCGAAGAAAACGATCGCGGGTAGGTACTGCTCACCGCGGGCCTGGAGGAAGGACACCTTGTCCCGCAGGCCGAGCGTGATCAGCGCGACGCCGAGGATCACCATCAGTACCGGCGAGACCCGGCCGCCGTCGAATCCGAGCGACGTGAGGTCGCTGTCGCCGACCGAGGGCAGCACCAGCGACAGCACCAGCGTCGCCAGGATCGCGACGTACAGGCCCACGTCGAACGGCGTCCGCCGGTCGCCTGCGGTCAGCGGCACCTTGCCCGGCCACGGCGGCTCGCGGATCGTGTCGACCCGGCCGTACGTACGCCAGCCACCGGTGAACGGCTTGAAGTGACCGGCCAGCGGGCCCCAAGAGCCGGCCACCCCGAGCACCTCGAGCAGCACGGTCCACAGGATGAACTTCTGGTAGAGCACCGGCTCGGTCCAGAACTCGCTGGGGTGAAACGGGTTGAAGCCCGAGGTGACGGTGCCGACCAGATAGCCGCCGAGTATGGAGAAGAACAGCAGCTTGGTGACGTAAATGATGTGGAAGACCTTCGGCGAGCCGAAGCCGTTCTCGGCCCAGTACCGGGACAGGACCTTGATCCGCTCCAGGTACGGCAGGTCGTAGACCTTGTCCGGCTCCAGCGGCGGAACCGACGGTTTCGTGAATCCCATGGTGATGCTCCTTGCTCGGTTCACGCGAGGCGCGGGGACGGCGCCGGGTGATCAGGACTGCGTGGCCTGCTGGAGGGTCTTTCGGAGGCCCGGCTTGTCGGGCTTGCCGACCGGGTTCTTCGGGATCGCGTCGACCACGTGGATCGCGACCGGAACCTTGATCTTGGTCAGGTTCGCGCGGCACAGCGCGAGTAATTCCTCGACGTCGACGGTGGCGCCGGGATACAGGGCTACGAACGCGACCGGCACCTCGCCGTACACCTCGTGTGGTCCGCCGACGACGGAGGTCTCGAGCACGGCCGGGTGACCGTGCAGAACGGTCTCGATCTCCTTGGGATAGATGTTCTCGCCGCCGCGGATGATCATGTCCTTGATCCGGTCGACGATGCGCAGGTATCCGTCCTCGTCGAGGATGCCGACGTCGCCGGTGTGCAGCCAGCCGTCGCCGAGCGCGTCGGCTGTCGCCCCGGGCCGGTTGAGGTATCCCTGCATGACGTTGGCGCCCTGGATCACGACCTCGCCGCGCTCCCCGGCCGGCACCAGGGTCCCGTCCGGAGCCATCACGGCGACCCGCTGACCGGGCAGTGCGACGCCGACCGTGCCGAGCTTGCGCGGGCCGTCGAGCGGGTTGGCGGTGGAGGCGCAGGTGCCCTCGGTCAGGCCGTATCCCTCGATGAGGCCGATCCCGAACCGCTCCTGCGTCGCGGCGAGCAGTTCCTTCGACGCGGGTGCCGCGCCGCAGATCGCGAACCGGATCGAGGACGTGTCGGCGATGACGTCGGCCGGCTGCGAGACCAGATGCGAGTAGATCGTCGGCACCGCCGAGAAGTACGTCGGACGGTACTTCTCGACCGCGGTGAGGAAGTCCAGCGGCCGGAACCGCTTGAGGACGGTCAATTGCCGCCCACCGACATCGGCACCAGGAAGCTGACGCAGATGGCGTTGACGTGGAACAGCGGCAGCACCAGCAGACAGTGGTCGCGATGCGTGATCCGCAGGTGCTCGGCCATCATGGCCGCCATCGCGCCGATGTTGCCGTGGCTCAGCATCACGCCCTTGGGCCGGCCGGTCGAGCCGCTGGTGTAGATCAGCAGGGCAAGCTCCTCGCTCGTCGTCGCCGGCTCGGGCAGCGTCCGGTCGCCTCGCCTGGTACGCCGCAGATCGTCGACGGCGATGCTCGGCCTGCCGCCGTCCGGCGCGCCGGCGCCGAGGTTGACGACCACCACCGCCCTGGCGTCGTCGATCTGGTAGTCGGCCTCGTTCGCGGTGAAGACCGGGTTGATCGGCGTGGCCGCGGCACCGAGCCGCCAGGCCGCGACCATGGCTACCAGCAACTCGACGCGGTTGGGCAGCATCACCGCGACCACCGTTCCCGGCCCGACGCCGTATCCGGCGAACTGTTCGGCGGCGGCATCCACCCAGGAGCCGAATTCGGCATAGCTGAGGTCGTGCTGGTCGTCGCGGACGCTCGGCAGTCCGCCGTAGGCTGCCGGGCGGCGCCAGGGCAGGTACTCGAGGTTGGTCGCGGTCATGGTTCCTCCGGTGAATGTGGTCTCGATCATGAGGTTAGGAGTGCGCGAGCGCGGACGGACTGTGCTCGGAACACGAAGCTCGGCGGCCGATTCGTGCTGCCGGGCCGACGGACGGCCGGGCCCGGTGCCGAATGCTGACAGTCATCACATCCGGGCGCAGAATCGGAGCACACGAGGGGAGACCCGTGTCTCACGACGAGCTGCACGAGTCGGCCGCCGCCCGCGTGATCCAGGTCGCGGCCGCGATGAGCGTGGAGGTGCCGGAGCTGACCCGGACCCTGCACAAGGTGCTGGCCGAGTCGATCGAGGAGTTGCAGGGCGACCGGCTGATCCTGGAGTTGCTCGGGACAAGCATCCAGAGCAACCTCGAGACCGTCGCACACATCTTGCGCTACGACATCGAGATCGGCGAGATCTCCACGCCGTCGGCTGCCGAGGAGTACGCCCGCCGGCTGGCGCAGCGGGGTATCGCCCCGAACGCGCTGGTCCGGGCATACCGGCTCGGTCAGCAGCAGGTGCTGGACTGGGCGTTCGCCGAGATCGCCCGGCAGGAGCCGGACCCGAAGGTCGCGTTCGCGGCCTGCCAGATCGTCATGGACACCACGTTCCGGTACATCGACCGGATCTCCGAGCAGGTCGTCACCGCGTACGAGACCGAGCGAGTGCGCTGGCTGGCCAACCGCAACATGATGCGAGCGGCGGCCCTGCGCGAGTTGCTCGACGGTGCGAAGGTCGACGTCGCCACGGCCGAGGCCGCGCTGGGCTACCGGCTGCGGCAACACCACCTCGGGGTCGTGGTCTGGAGCAGTTCGCCGTCGTCACCGACGACGACGCGCGAGCTCGAACGCTCGCTGAACCGCCTCGGTAAGGAACTCGGTGTCGCGGGGCAGCCCCTGTTCGTCCCGCAGGACCGTTCCTGCGGCTGGGGCTGGCTTCCGCTCGGCCGGGCGTCACGCACCGCGGCGCCCGGCGAGGTGGACCACCTGCTCGACGAAGCGGATGCGGCCATCCATCTGGCGCTGGGCAATCCGGCCGCTGGTGCGACGGGCTTCCGGGTCACTCACCTTGAGGCGGGCCGGGCCCAGCAGGTGGCGCTGGCAGCGCGGGAGCGAGCGCTGCGGATCACCTCGTTCACCGATCCGCAGGTCCGGGCCGCGGCGCTGCTCGCCGCCGACCTCGGCGCCGCGCGGCGGCTGGTCGAGAGCGCCCTCGGACCGCTGGCCGCCGACACCGAGCAGGCCGGCCGGTTGCGCGACACGCTGCTCACGTTTCTCGCCGAGAAGGGCAGCTACACCGCGACGTCGGAGCGGCTGCACCTGCACAAGAACACCGTGAAGTACCGCATCGATCGTGCCGTCGAGGAGCGCAACCGCCCGCTGGACGACGAGCGGCTCGACCTCGAGCTGGCCTTGATCGCGTGCCGGTGGCTGGGTCCCTCGGTGCTGACACCTGCCTCCTGACACCGGCCTCCTGGCATAAAGATCCCTCCGGCCGCAGGGACGACCGGAGGGATCAGGCGGAACGGGGCTCGGGGTGGAGCCTCACCGCGACTTCTGCTCGATGACGCGGACACCGACCATCGGGATACCGACGCCGATGAGGCCGAGCACGACGGGCAGCAGGACGTACAACACAGCGGTCATGATCTTCACCTTCCGGGCTTGCGGAGCTGGGCTGGTACGAAGAGATTCGCAGCCGGGACCGTCGGCCCGCTTGGCCGGCGAAGCCGAAGCTCGCCGCCGGCACTGTGCCGCAGGCACAAGGACATGGGCGTTGTTCCGGGACACACTCGAAGCCGCCCTGCGTTGTTTCACAGCCCATCGACCAAGGGCGCATGCGGGCGCATGGTGAGAGGAGTTCCCGAGCAGCCCCGGAGTGCGACATGACGAACCTCAGCCACAACCTCACCGAATCCGCTCAGCTCTACCCGGAGCGGCCGGCCGTCCGGATGGACGACTACGTGCTCAGCTACGAGGCCCTGGACGATGCGGCCTCGCGGGCAGCGACGATGCTGCGCGATCTCGGCGTCGGTCCCGGCGACCGGGTCGGGCTGATGCTGCCGAACGTTCCGGCGTTCACGATCGCCTACTACGCAGCCCTGCGCGCGGGCGGGATCGTCGTACCGATGAACCCGTTGCTCAAGCAACGCGAGGTCGAGTACTACCTCGGCGACTCCGGCGCGGTCGTGCTGCTCGCGTGGCACGACTTCGCAGCCGAGGCCGAGATCGGCGCCAAGGCCGCCGGCGCACAGTTCGTATCGGTGGCGCCCGATGCGTTCGAGGAGTCGCTCGCGGCCGTCGAGCCGCTGGCCGAGCCGGTCGCCCGCGACGGACTCGACACCGCGGTGATCCTGTACACCTCGGGTACGACCGGCAAGCCGAAGGGTGCCGAGCTCACCCACGCCGGGCTGAACAAGAACCAGGCCGTCACCGCCCGCACGCTGACCGAGGTCGGCCCCGGTGACGTGGTGATGGGATGCCTGCCGCTGTTCCACGTGTTCGGGCTCACCTGCGGGCTGAACGCCAGCATCTCCAACGGCGCCACCCTGACCCTCATCCCGCGGTTCGACCCGGCGACCGCGTTGCGGGTGATCGAGCGGGACAAGGTCACGGTGTTCGAGGGAGTGCCGACGATGTACGCCGCCATGCTGGGCGTCGCCGAGGCCGGCCGTGACACGTACGACGTGTCGACCCTGCGTACCTGTGTGTCGGGCGGTGCGGCCCTTCCGGTGGAGGTGCTGCGCGGCTTCGAGGCGGCCTTCGGCTGCATCATCCTCGAGGGCTACGGCCTGTCCGAGTCCTCGCCCGTTGCCTCGTTCAACCATCCGCACGCCGAGCGGAAGGCGGGGTCGATCGGTACGCCGATCGAGGGCGTGCGGATGCGAGTCGTCGACGACAAGGGCGAGCCGGTGCCGCACGGCGAGATCGGTGAGATCCAGATCAGCGGCCACAACGTGATGAAGGGCTACTGGAACAAGCCGGACGCGACGGCCGCGACGATCACCGAGGACGGCTGGCTGAAGACCGGCGACATGGCCCGGCAGGACGAGGACGGCTACTTCTACATCGTCGACCGCAAGAAGGACCTGCTGATCCGCGGCGGGTACAACGTCTATCCGCGCGAGGTCGAGGAGGTGCTCTACGAGCACCCGGCCGTCGCCGAGGTGGCCGTGGTCGGCATCCCGCACCCGTCGCTGGGCGAGGAGATCGGCGCCGCCGTCGTGCTGAAGGCCGGAGCGTCGGCCACTCCGCAGGAGTTGCGCACCTTTGTCAAGGACCGGCTGGCGGCGTACAAGTACCCACGGGCGGTGTGGATCGCCGACTCGCTGCCGAAGGGACCGACCGGCAAGATCCTGCGCCGCGAGGTCGTCGTACCGGAAGGGGTGCTGTGATGACCATCAGTGCCGAAAGGGCGGAGCGGGCCGACGAGATCGCCGCACCGCTGGACATGCTGCTGACCTCGGCGGCGACCGGGCCGCTGCGCCGGTTCGCGCCGAACGCCTCCTGGTACCGGTTCGCCGGCGGACTGGCCGCGCGGCCGCGTACGGTCGGCCGGCGAGGCGCGGAGCTGGCGGCCGAACTGGGCCGGATCACGATCGGCACTTCGGAGCGCGCACCGTCACGGCGGGACCGGAGGTTCGCCGATCCGGCCTGGACGCACAACCCGCTGCTGCGCCGGCTGGTACAGGCGTACCTGGCCGCGGCCGAGACCGCCGGCACGCTGGTCGGCGACGCGGAGCTGGAATGGCGCGACGCCGAACGGATGAACTTCGTGGTCGACAACGTCGTCGAGGCCCTTGCCCCGAGCAACAATCCGCTGACCAGCCCGGCGAGCTGGAAGGCGCTGATCGACACCGGCGGTGGAAGCGCCTTCGCCGGGCTGCGCAACCTGGTCAAGGATCTTGGCACGCCACCACGGGTGCCGCGGATGATCGAGGCGGACGCGTTCGAGGTCGGCAAGACGGTGGCCACCACCGCCGGCGCCGTGGTGTTGCGTACCGACGAGCTCGAGGTGATCCAGTACGCGCCGCAGACGCCCGACGTTCTCTCGATCCCGGTGCTGATCGTGCCGCCGGTGATCAACAAGTTCTACGTCGTCGACATGGCGCCGGGTCGCAGTATGGTCGAGTACTTCGTCCGGCAGGGCGTACAGGTGTTCACCATTTCGTGGCGCAACCCGGACGCCAGGCACCGGGACTGGGGCATGGACACCTACGGCAAGGCGATCCTGGCCGCGATGGACGCGGTGCAGCGGATCACCAGGTCTGACGCGGTGCACCTGCTCGGTACCTGCTCCGGCGGAATCCTGTCCGCGATGCTGGCCGGGTATCTGGCCGACCGCGCCGAGCAGGATCGGCTCGCCAGCCTGACCCTGGCGGTCACGGTGCTGGACCAGACCCGGGCCGGGCTGCCGATCGCGGTGGCCAATGAGCGCATCGCCGCCGCGGCGATCGCGTCCTCGGCGTCGCGCGGGTACCTCGACGGCCGGGCCCTGGCCGAGGTTTTCGCCTGGCTGCGCCCCGGCGACCTGATCTGGAACTACTGGGTCAACAACTACCTCCAGGGCCGCAAGCCGCCGCCGTTCGACGTACTGTTCTGGAACGCCGACACGACCCGGATGACCGCCGCGCTGCACCGCGACTTCGTCGAGCTCGGGATGGCCAACTCGCTGGTCGAGCCCGGCGCAGCCACGATGCTCGGCAGCCCGGTCGATCTGGCCAAGGTGACGGTCCCGTCGTATGTCGTGGCCGGGATCACGGACCACATCTGCCCCTGGCAGGCGTGCTACCGCAGCACCCAGCTGCTCGGCGGCGAGACCCGGTTCGTGCTGTCGACCAGCGGGCACATCGCCGCGATGGTCAACCCGCCGGGCAACCCGAAGGCGACGTTCCAGGTGAACGAGAACAACCCCTCCGATCCGGCGACCTGGCTGAAGACTGCCTCGACCGAGCCGGGCACCTGGTGGCCGGACTACGTCGGCTGGCTGGCGAGCCGGTCCGGCGACCTGCGGGCGGCGCCCGCCGCACCCGGCGGCGGCGGGCTGGAGCCGATGGAAGCCGCTCCCGGGACGTATGTGTTCGATGCCTGAGACAAGCGTTCTCGGTCAGCGGCTCCGGTACGACGTTCGGCCCGGTACCGGCACACCGCTGGTGTTGCTGTGCGGGATCGGCGCGAGCTACGAGGTTCTGCAGCCGCTGGTCGATGCGCTGGACCCGTCGCTGGAGGTGGTCCGCTTCGACGTACCGGGTGTCGGCGGATCGCCGGTCGGGCCGCTGCCGTACGGATTCCCGCCGCTGGCCTGGATGGTCGACACGATGCTCGGCCGGCTGGGGTACGGAACCGTCGACGTCCTTGGGCTGTCGTGGGGCGGCGGCCTGGCCCAGCAACTCGCCTTCCAGCACCCGGGCCGGGTCCGGCGGCTGGTTCTGGTCAGCACCGGGACCGGCATGCTGATGGTGCCAGGCCGGCCGAGTGTGCTGTGCAAGATGGTCACGCCGCGCCGGTTCCGCGACCCGTCGTACGCCGCCGGCGTCGCCGCTTATCTGTACGGCGGAAGCGCCCGGCACCATGCTCGGGACATCCAGCGGATGTTCGCCGACCAGGTGGCGGCCGGTACCCGCCGCGGCTACCTCTACCAACTCGCCGCCGGGTTCGGCTGGACCAGCCTGCCGTTCCTGCCGTTCGTCCGGCAGCGCACGCTCGTCATGGCCGGCGACGACGACCCGATCGTGCCGCTGGTCAACGGCCGGATCCTGGCCCGGCTGATCCCGAACGCCAGGCTGCACGTCTTCTCCGGCGGGCATGTCGAGCTGGTCACCGAGGCCGGCTCGCTCGCGCCGGTCGTATCCGCATTCCTTGTGGAGGGGTGAACCATGAGCACCGACCCGATCGACTTCTACGCCCTCGAGCTCCTGCTGTCCGACGAGGATCGCCGGCGACTGCACGCGGTCCGCGCCTTCGGCGAGAAGGAGGTGGCGCCGATCATCAACGATCACTGGACCCGCGCGTCGTTCCCGTTCGAGATCCTCCCGGTGCTGCGCGAGCTGGGTACGGTGGGTCTGCCGTACAACGGGTACGGCTGCCCCGGCGGCAGCTTCCTGATGGACGGCATGGTGGCGATGGAGCTGGCCACCGCCGACCCGTCGATCGCGACCTTCCACGGCGTGCACAGCGGCCTGTCGATGGGCTCGATCTACCTGTGCGGCTCAGAGGAGCAGAAGCAGCGCTGGCTGCCCGCGATGGCGCGCTTGGACACGATCGGCTCGTTCGGCCTGACCGAGCCCGATGTCGGGTCCGGCGCCTCCCGCGGCCTGACCACGACCGCCCGTCGCGACGGCGACGAGTGGGTCCTCAACGGCCAGAAGAAATGGATCGGCAACGCGACCTTCGCCGACCTGACGGTGATCTGGGCCCGCGACGAGGCCGACGGACAGGTCAAGGGCTTCGTCGTCGAGAAGGACACGCCCGGCTTCAGCACCACCAAGCTGGAGGACAAGATCGCGCTGCGGGTCGTACAGAACGCGCTGATCGATCTCGTCGACGTCCGGGTGCCCGAGGCGAACCGGCTGGCCGGGGCGAACTCGTTCCGGGACACGGCGAAGGTGCTGCTGATGACCCGGGCAGGCGTCGCCTGGATGGCGGTCGGCTGCGCCCGGGGTGCGTACCAGCACGCGCTGGCGTACGCCAAGGAGCGCGAGCAGTTCGGCCGGGCGATCGCAGGCTTCCAGCTCGTCCAGGATCTGTTGGTCAGGATGCTGGCGAACACCACCGCGTCCGCAGCGCTGTGCGCCCGGCTGTCCCAGATGCAGGACGCAGGCGTGGCTGCCGACGAGCACGCCTCGCTGGCCAAGGCGTTCTGCACCGTACGGATGCGCGAGACGGTCGGCTACGCACGCGAGCTGCTGGGTGGCAACGGGATCCTGCTCGAGCACAACGTCGGGCGGTTCGTAGCGGATGCCGAGGCGATCTACTCCTACGAGGGAACCCGGGAGATGAACTCGCTGATCGTCGGCCGCGCGATCACCGGCCAGAGCGCCTTCGTCTGAGCAAAGCGGCGCCGCCCCGGCTGACTGCGCGAGCGTGACCTCCGATGCCGATGAACACGCTCTCAATGGCCCGGAGCTCACGCTCGCGCACGGATCCTTCAGTCGCCGAGGTCGACCCGGGGGAGCCAGACCGGTTCGCGAGTACGGCGATACACCCTCGCGTGACCCAACCGTGACCTCACCGCGTCCAACCGGCCGCGCTCGACATCCCCCGCGGCTCGGACTAGCTCTCGAGCATCCACCATTCGGTGAAGTCGGTGGCCCGGCCCTCGTCGTCGAGGCGGACCAGCCACAGGTTGTGGAAACGCTCGCTGGTGGAGGCGTACGTGGTGCGGCACTGGACGACGCCGATGTCGTCGGCGACGGCGAGGATCTCGTAGTCGAACTCGGTGTCGCCCGGCTCGTCGGCGCGCTCGAGCCAGTCGGCGACGATCGCGTCGCGACCCTCGACCGGTGGCAGGTACGGGCGCATCCGGTACGTCGCGTCCACCGCATAGAGGTCGGCGATCTCGGACGGTTCGTTGGTCTCCCAGGTCGCGCGGTAGCGGCGTACCCAGTCCTCCAGCTGCTCGAAGTCCACCCGCCAACCGTAGCGGTGCGGACGGGCGATCAGGCCGAACGGACGACGGTCAATCCGAGCAGGCGGTGCAGCGCGGCGCTCGGTTCGAGGCCGAGTTCGGCGCTGAGCAGGCGGCTGTAGCGGTCGAACTCGCGCATCGCCTCGGATCGGTTGCCCTCGGCAAGGTGTGCGCGGATCAGCGTGGCCCGGGCGCTTTCTCGCATCGGGTCCGCGCTCACCGCGGCCAGCGCGGCCTCGATCGCCTCGCTGTAGCGCCCCGCCGCCACCAGGTGGCCGGCCAGTGCCTCGAGTCCGTGCATGCGGAGTTGCCGCCACGCTTCGGCGGCGGTGACCATCCAGTCCTCGTACCAGTCCGGCAGGAACTCCGTCGTGAGGACGGTGAGCGCCGCTGGGCGCAGGTCGGTCTCGGCCACCGGCCCGGCGGGGCTGATCAGCCGGTGTGCGAGGTCCTGCCCGGCAGGCAGGTCGACGTCCACAGTCTCGGACAACGCGACGGCGCCGATGTCGACCGACACAGCGGCACGAGCCCGGGCGGGGAGCCGGCGCAGCGCCGATCGCAGACAGGCCTGGGCGCGCCGGCCGGTCGCGTGTGGCCACAGCAGTCCGGCCAGCCGGGCCCGGCCGATCGTGCGGCCGTCCAGTGCGAGCAGTGCGAGCAGCCGTTCCGAACCCGCAGGTACGACAATCGGGCCGTCGTCGTCGTACAGACCGAACCGGCCGAGCAAGCGCAGAGTAAGGACGTCTCCCATCCGCCACCCCCGACCCACGGTAGACCCGCGGACGGTGGTGCGAAACGGCTTGGACCGGCTCGATCGGAAGAAGTCGCGTGCGCGGTCACGCCATGGTCACGCCTCGCGTGGTGAGATGGCGACAGGGGTCCCATCAGTGTGGGGAACTTGGTGACGACCGCCGGAGGGGGCGGGAAAATGTCGAAGTACACCCGGACTCGTATCGTTCGCATTGCGCTGTCGGCGGTCGCGGTCGTCACGGTGAGCGCCATCGGATTGTTGCCGGCGGCAGCGAACTTCCCGCACTTCAAGTCGTTCTCGGTGACGACGACGAGCACCACGACGTCAGCGGCGCAAACTGCCGCCGCAACGGCCACATCGTCAACCGCGTCGGCCGCTCTGCCGGACCTGCTGTACACGTGGATCGAAGTCGGGATCGGCACTCCGAACATCACGTACAGGCTGTCGTCCGTGGTCACCGCGACGTTCGGCTGTGTCAACAACGGGCAGAACCCGCCGCAGGCGGGCAACAAGATGACGATGACCGAGCCCGTGGCCTCGAACGTGTCCCTGACCGCGGACAAGAACGGCCGCATAAGCGGGTCGGTCGTCCTGGACATTTCGTCGGTCACCCCAACGGCCTTCTCGTGTCCGCCGGGTCAGGACCTGACCGCGCTGTCGGCGACGTTCGAGCAGAATACGATCACCGACACCACGTACAACCTGTCCGCGACCGCCCCTGACCTCTCTGTCCAACTCTGGCCGTGACCGGCGATGCGGTCCGGTGTGATCGCTGTCAGGAGGAGACCAGTCCAACCGCGCGGTTCTGCCCCAACTGCGGCGCGCCGATGCCGGACGGTCCCGGTACGTCGCGGGAGGTTCGCAAGACCGTCACTGTGATCTTCTGCGATGTGGTCGGGTCGACCGCGATGGGGGAGCGGCTCGACCCGGAATCGGTACGCCGGGTCATGTCGCTGTACTTCGACGAGATGCGCCGGGTGATCGAGCGCCACGACGGCACCGTCGAGAAGTTCATCGGCGATGCCGTCATGGCCGTGTTCGGCGTACCGCGGCTGCACGAGGACGACGGGCTGCGGGCGGTCCGCGCGGCACATGAGATGCGGGTTGCGTTGGGCGGGCTGAACGAGGAGCTCAGCGCCGGATGGGGTGTGACCATCGCGAACCGGATCGGCGTCAACACCGGCGAGGTGGTGGCCGGCGAGGCGGTGGCCGACCAGCGGCTGGTGACCGGTGACGCCATCAACGTCGCGGCGCGGCTGGAGCAGCACGCGGGTCCGGGCGACATCCTGATCGGCGACAAGACCTACCGGCTGGTCCGCGACGCGGTCACCGTCGAGGCGGCCGAGCCGATCGCCGCGAAGGGCAAGTCGAAGCCGGTGCCGGCCTGGCGCCTGATCGACGTCGCGGCCGACGCGCCGTGGCTGCAACGCCATCTGGACTCCCCGATCGTCGGCCGCGAGACCGACCTCGCGATCCTCGAGATGTCGTTCGCCCAGTGCCTGGCGCCCGCGACCCGGCTGGTGTCGATCGTGGCTCCGGCCGGACTCGGCAAGTCCCGGCTGGTCCGCGAGTTCGTGCAGCGCGTGTCCGATCGGGCCAGGGTCACCCATGGTCGCTGCCTGTCGTACGGCGACGGTGCGACGTACTGGCCCATCGCCGAGATCGTTCGCGATCTGACCGGCGTGGCGACCACCGACGACCCGGAGTATGCCCGGTCGCGGCTGCTCGCGCTGCTCGAGACACCAGGCGCCGGCGGTGTGGTCGATACCGACGCGCAGCACGTCGCCGATGTGGTCGCCGGCGCCGTCGGCCTGTCCGGGGGGCGAGCGGAGACCAGGGAGATCGCCTGGGCCGTACGCCGCCTGCTGGAGGCGGCCGCGCGTTCGGGCCGGCCGCTGTTGGTGGTGCTCGACGACCTGCACTGGGCCGAGCCCGCGCTGCTGGATCTGGTCGAGCACGTCGTGACGCTGGCGGCGGGTGTTCCGCTGATGGTGGTCTGCACCGCCCGGCCCGAGCTGGACGAGATCGTCCCGGGCTGGTGCATCGGCGTGTACGACGCGCGCCGGCTCACCCCGGGCCCGCTGGCCGACGGCGACATCGACGTGCTGCTCGACCATCTGCTCGACGGCATGCGGCTGCCGGAACCGGTCGCGGCGCGGATCGTCGCGGCGGCCGACGGGAACCCGTTGTTCGTCGAGGAGACGGTACGGATGCTCGTCGACGACGGCGCGATCGTCCGGACCGTCGACGGCTGGCTGCCCACCACCGACCTGGACGACATGGTAGTGCCGGCCAGCGTCACGGCCATCCTGGCCAGCCGGCTCGAACGTCTCGACCCGGCTGAGCGGACATTGATCCAGCGCGCGGCCATGATGGGTCGCGAGTTCTATCGCGAGGCGCTGGAGGAACTGTCCGGCGAGGCCTCGGCCTCGCTGATGGATCACCAGCTGCGCTCGCTGGTCGCCAAGCAGCTGGTCCGCCCGGTCGGGCCGGGTTTCGGCGGAGCGGACACGTTCCGGTTCTTCCACATCCTGACCCGGGACGCGGCGTACGCGAGCGTGCCGAAACAGATCCGCGCCGGGCTGCACGAGCAGTTCGCCGGCTGGCTGGAGGCCCGGGCCGGCGCCCGGACGCCGGAGTACGAGGAGATCATCGGCTACCACCTCGAGCAGGCGGTCCGGCAGCTCCGCGAGCTCGGCCGGGTCGACGTCCGCGGCCGGGCGCTCGGCGCCCGGGCCGGCCAGTGGCTGTCTGCGGCCGGCCGCCGGTCGCTGGCGCGCGACGACATGTCGGCGGCGTCGAACCTGCTCGAGCGGGCCGTCGAGCTGCTCCCGGAGGCCGACCCCGAGCGCGCCGGGCTGCTCCGCGATCTCGGTACGGCACTGGTCGCCCGCGGCCGGTTCGACTACGCCGACAGGGTGCTCGACGACGCGATCCGGTTCGCCGGCGCGACCGGTGATCTCGCCCTGGCCGAGCTGGCCCGGCTGGATCAGCAGGTGATCCGGCTGCAGACCGACCCGGACGGCGCGGAAGGATCACTGACGCAGGCAACCGATCACGCGTTCCGGGTGTTCAGCGACCAGGGCGACGACAGCGGACTGGCACGGGTCTGGCGGCTGCGCGCCGAGGTGGACTGGATGGCCTGCTCGTACGGTGCCACCTCGCTGGCGCTGGATCGCGCGCTGACCCATGCGCGCCGCGCCGGCGTGACCAACGAGGAGTCGGCGATCTCGGTGTGGTTCGCCTCCTGTCTGGCGCTGGGGCCGACCCCGGCGCCGGAGGCGATCGTGCGCTGCCAGGACCTGCTGCTGCAGGGCTCGCGACGGGTCGAGGCCGCCGTGTTCGTGGTGCTCGGGTACCTGTCGGCGGTCGCCGGCCGGCCGGAGGTCGCCCGGTCGTACCTGGCCCGCGGCAAGCAGCGGCACGAGGAGCTCGGGCTGACCTTCAGCCGCGCGCACTGGACGGTGCTGTCCGGGATGGCGCTGCTGATGACCGGCCAGGCCGAGGAGGCCGAGGCCGAGCTGCGCTGGGGGTACGAGACGCTGCGCGAGATGGGCGAACGGGCCGGAATGTCCACGGTGGCGGCGTACCTGGCCCGGGCGCTGGTCGCGCTGGGCAGGTACGAGGAGGCCGAGGAGTTGACCGTCGAGTCGGAGAAGTCCGCGGCCGAGACCGACCTGGCCTCGCAGATCGCCTGGCGTGGCACCCGGGTGCCGTGCCGGCTGGCCGTCGGTGACACCGCCACCGCCGAGGGCCTGGCCCGGGCGGCGCTCGAGCTGGCCCGGACCACCGACGATCTCGAACTGCTCGGCTACACCCACGCCGGGCTGGCGGCGGTGCTGACCGCGCAGGGCCGCGACGCCGATGCCGCCGCCGAGGCGACCGCGGCGGCCGCGGCGTACCAGGCCAAGGGCGACGTGGTGTCGGCGGCCACGCTCGAAGCCGTGCCGGCCGCGTCCGACGTGATGGGGCTGCCGCCTGGGTCCTAACCGGCGCCGGCGGCCGGGGAGGTGTGACGAATGGGAACTGTTCGCGAGGTACTGAAGGTTCCCGACGTTCGCCGGATCGAGCTCGGCTGGGCGCTGGTGGTCGTCGGCGAGCTGGCGGGCACCGTCGCGCTCATCGTCTACGCATACGACCAAGGAGGCGCGGCACTCGTCGCGGCGTACGCCGTCGCCGGGACGACCGCGGCGATCGGCATCGGGTTCTTCCTCGCCGCGGTAGGGGACCGGGTACGCCGGGACCGTCTGCTCCGCGTCCTGGTCGGGCTGCGTGCGGGGTTGATGGCGTCGGCCGCACTGGTGGCGGTGCTGGACGGCCCGGCGGCCGCGGTGGTCACGCTCGCTGCCGCGAGCTTCGCCTTCCAGGGCACGTACCGGCCGTTGCAGGCCGCGATCCTGCCGTGGCTGGTTCGTACGCCGGCCGAGCTGACCGCGTCGAATGTCGCGTCCGGGTTGGCGGAGAACGCGGGCACGCTGGCCGGCCCGGCGCTGGCCGGTGTGCTGGTTGCGCTGGCCGGAGCACCAGCCGCCATCGCGACGTCGGCCGGGTTCTTCGTCCTGGCCAGCCTGGCGCTGCGACGGCTCGCGCTGCCGCCGCATCCGACGGCGGCGCGGCACCACCGGGTGCACGTCCTGCGCGAGGTCGCCGAGGGGATCATCGCGTTCGTCCGGCTGCCGCCGCCCGGGGGGATCGCGATGCTCCTGATCGTGCAGACACTGCTCCGCGGCGCCCTTACCGTGCTGATCGCCGTCCTGGCCGTCGACGTTCTCGCCCTCGGAGGGGCGGCGGTCGGCTGGCTCACCGCGGCCATCGGGGTCGGCGGCCTGGTGGGCGGCTTCATCGCCGCGGCGGTGGTCAGCGTCACCCGATTGGGCCGCACCTTCGTCGTCGGGCTGCTGCTGTGGGGGCTGCCGCTCGCCGCGCTCGCCGTGTCCCCGCATCCGGTGGTCGCCTATCTCGCCCTGGTGCTGGTCGGGATCGGCAACGCCGTCGAGGACGCGGCCGCCTTCACGATGATCGCTCGGCTCGCGCCCCCGAAGCTGGTCGGACGGGTGCTGGCCGCGACCGAGCTGCTGGCGCTGACCGGCATAGCCCTCGGCTCCTTCGCCGCGCCGTTGCTGATAGCAACGATCGGGGTACGCGGCACGCTCGTAGCGCTCGGCGGTGCGGTGGCCGTCCTGGCGCTGGCCAATCTGATGCGCTTCCGCCGACTCGACGCGGCGATGCCGTCGCCCGGTCCGGAGCTCGAGCTGGTTCGCGGTCTGCCGATGTTCGCGCACCTGTCGCTCGCCGTCAGCGAACTGGTCGCCGGCGAACTCCGGCCGTACACGTACCAGCCCGGCGTGGTGGTGGTGCGCGAGGGTGACACCGGCGACGAGTTCCACCTGGTCCTGGCCGGCTCCGCAGCGGTGACTGTGCACGGAAGGGCCCGGCCGTCGCTGGGGCGGGGCGACTGCTTCGGCGAGATCGCGCTGCTCCGCGACGTACCGCGCACGGCGACGATCACCGCGACCGAGTCCCTGCAGACCCTGGCCCTCGGCCGCACCGAGTTCCTGACCGCGATATCCGGCAACGCGCTGAGCGCGGCCGCCGCCGAGGCCGTCGTGACACAACGGCTGACCGCGGACCCACCCGTCACCGATCGTCCTCAGGAGGGTTGAGGGGCGGGTCCGACGGTTCGGTCGATCAGAGGCGTTCGGCCCTCAGGATGGCGGCCATGGATCTTCGCCCCGCGGCAGCAGGTTGTACCGATCAGGGGTCGGTCGGGGTCGGCCCGTACGCCTGCCGCGGTACATCGAATGCCGCCTGGCAGCCGATGCACGACGGGCCCGGAACAGGGACGCTCGATGTAGTCCGCGACACACGGGAGACACCAATGAGCGACAACACCAACGGATATGGCGAGATCAGGATCGGCGATACCGAACGCAACGAAGCGGCCCGGCTGCTCGGCGAGCACTTCGAGGCCGGCCGGCTCAGCCAGGAGGAGCACTCCGAGCGCGTCGACAGGGCGTTGCAGGCCACGACCCGCAAGGACCTCGACGCGCTGTTCGGTGACCTGCCGCGCGACGCCGACTCAGGCTGGCAAGGCCCCGGGACTTGGAGCCGGCAGAGCCAGCAGGGTCCTGAAGGTCAGTGGCAAGGCCCGCGGCCACGGTCCGGCGGCTACGGATCCGGCGCGCCATACGGCGGTCCGCCGTGGGCGCGGGGGCAGTGGCATGGCCCGCGTGGCCCGTTCGGCCTGCCCGTCCCGCTGATCGCGATCCTCGCGCTGGCCCTCGTCGGCGGCGTGCTGTGCGCGGTGGTCGGCGGGCACCCGCCGGTGCTGCTCTTCGCCGCGATCGCCGCGACCGCCTTCGTCGTGCTGCGGCGCCGGGGAGCGTTCCGGGCCTGACACCCGGGAAACCCCATGCTGAACATGGACGCTGACCCGCCGCGCCGGCGGGTCAGCGTTCGTGCGTGTGGTCCCCGTGCTCGCCGCGTTCGTGCGCGCCGGCTCCGGTATGGCAGTACTCGCCCTCGGCCGTCATCGAGGGCGGTACGTCGATCGACGGGTTCTGGTCGAAGAACCCGAACGGCTTGAGCCAGAACGAGATCGTGTCGGCCGGCATCACCGGCCAGTCCTCGACCCGGGTGATGTGGTGGATCCCGAATACGTACCAGAGCACCACATCGGTGTTCTCCAATGGCTCGTCGTCGGCGATCCACCGGGTCATACCCTCGTCGTACTCCGACTGGGTCGGGTAGTCGCCGCACGGCCAGCGCTCGTCGTCGTGCTGGCGGGTCACCCAGACCGTGTGCCCGATCACCGGCGCGCGCAGGTACTGCGGAGTGTCCGGATCCATCAGCGGCGGGATCGATGCGCTCGGGACCAGCTTGTACGCCGGGTTGGTGCCGACCTTGTTCGTCTTGTTCGGGTTGACCACCTTCCAGGACCGCTGGCGACTCCAGTCGAAGTCGCGGGCGGCCTCGGACTCCGATCGGACCGGTGTCGACTCGGTCACCACCGCCAGTCCGTACGGGTTGTCCTCCGAGACCGGCAGAGCGTGTGAGTCCACCTCGATCACCGTGTTGCCCTCACCATCGACGTCCAGGTCGAGGCGAGCGACCAGGAAGTGCTGGTGGAACGGCGCGTACGTCCGGTCGTCGACGACGGTGCCGGTGGCCGGCGGCGGGGCGTCCGCGGCGTACGGGGTGGTGACCATCAGCCCGGTGGCGCGGACCTCGCACTCGATGTTGCCGTCCTGGTGGAACCGCCAGTAGACGAGGTACTCGTAGTTCGCCACCGTCACATGGCACGACACGACCATCCGGCGCATCCGCCGCACCTCGGCGCCTGTGGTGTGGTCGACGTGCTTCCACAGGACGGCGTTGTCCTCCTCGTGCAAGCAGATCGCGTTCTTGATCGCGTACGGTTCGCCGTGCGTGTCGTGCAGCACCGCGTCGACGTACCGGATCTCGCCGAGACAGTCGCATCCGAGTTCGAGCGATGTTGTCATGAAGCCGAGACCCCACTCGCCGATGTCGAACGCCGTACGCCGGTAGTGGTCGAACGACGAGTCCCGATACGGCACCACCATCTCGGCGAACGACATCCGGTACGCGATGTCGCGGCCGTCGTACGAGACCTGGTAGATCACCGGCCCCTCGCGGTGGTTGAAACCCAGCCGCATCGACCACTTCTGCCAGCGCAGTTCGGTGCCGTCGAGAGTGAACGAGACGCCGTCGGGTTGGGTGATGTGCAGCGGCTTGAGATCGGTGCGCTGCTCGCCGGTCCAGGGCCCGGGCACGTACTCGGCGTCGACGTCGGGCTGGCCGTGGTCGTGGTCGTTCTCCAGTTCGAGTAGCTCGAGGGTGTTCATGTCGACGACGACCTTGAGCCCGGACACCGGGTGGGCGTAGGGGTTGCCGTCCGGCGTCACGCGATACCAGACGTCGCACCAGCCGAGCCGCCGGTCGCGGTACTGCTCCGGCATCAACGCCTTGCCGTACGTCCAGACCTCGATCATCACGAGGGACATGTCGGTGATGCCGCGCTCGGCCAGTGCCGCGATCACCGCCGGGTGGGAACGCATCGCGTCGTCGACCTCGTGGTATTCGTCGACGGTGAAGTTCGGCGTCACACCGGGCACGTGCTTCCACGACACCACCCGGTCGCCGGTCAGGTCGACCACGCCCTCCCAGGTCTGGTTGTCGGCCCGGTTCCACAGCACCGCGAACGATGTCCGGGGCAACCGGTCACCGGGTCGCCACGACTGGACGTCGCCCTTGGCCGGTTCGAGCAGTTCGATGCCTGCGAACCGCCAGCTGGGGCTCAGCCGCTCGTCGCGCCGCAGGATCGCGACGGTCCGCCGGAACTCGTTCTCGTCGAGCGGTTCGAGAGGATGCTGTGCCATTGGCCTTGCCCTCCCTGCGATGGCCGCGGTGATTCGCACTATAGGTGTCGCTATAAGTCTCGGCCCGAACGGCTGTCGACGGCGCCGATCGGGCGGCATAGCCTGATGTGGAACAGGGCGCCGGGAGGGTTGTCATGCCGGACAAGAAGGTCTTCCACAACATCATCGACGGTGAGATCCAGGCGGCCGCGTCGGGCGCCATGATGGACATCGTCAACCCGTCCACCGGCGAGGTGTACGCTTCCGCGCCGAACTCCGACGAGCACGACGTCGACCTGGCGTTCCGGGCCGCCGGGCGAGCCTTCGAGCAGTGGCGCTGGTCGACACCGTCGGAGCGGCAGCGGGCACTGCTCAAGCTGGCGGATGTGATCGAGCAGAACGCCGACGAACTGGTCGCTGTCGAAAGCGAGAACACCGGCAAACCGGTCGGGCTGACGCTGTCGG
Source organism: Actinomycetota bacterium (assembly GCA_046765875.1). Taxonomy (GTDB): domain Bacteria; phylum Actinomycetota; class Actinomycetes; order Propionibacteriales; family Kribbellaceae; genus DASRHY01. Next base: position 17,028 of record JBKPSJ010000248.1, on the reverse strand, counting down.
AGGAGATCCCGCCGATGGTCGACCAGATCCGCTTCTTCGCCGGCGCCGCGCGGGTGCTGGAGGGCCGGTCGTCGGGGGAATACATGCGCGGCTTCACCTCGTCGATCCGGCGCGAGCCGATCGGCCCGGTGGCACAGGTTGCGCCGTGGAACTACCCGATGATGATGGCGGTCTGGAAGTTCGCGCCGGCGCTGGCCGCGGGGAACACGGTCGTGATCAAGCCGTCCGACACCACACCGGCCTCGTCGTACTGGATGGTCGAGAAGATGCAGGAGATCTTCCCGCCCGGCGTCTGCAACCTGGTCTGCGGTGACCGCGACACCGGTGCCGCTCTGACCAAGCACCCGGTACCGCAGCTGGTGTCGATCACCGGCTCGACCCGCGCCGGTATGGCAGTGGCTACCGCAGCGGCGGCCGACCTCAAGCGCGCGCATCTGGAGCTCGGCGGCAAGGCGCCGGTGGTGGTCTTCGACGATGTCGACATCGAGTCCGCGATCGAGGGCATCTCGGTGGCCGGGCTGTTCAACGGCGGCCAGGACTGCACCGCGGCGACCAGGGTGATCGTCCAGCAGGGCATCTACGACGACTTCGTCGGCGCGCTCACCGACGCCGCCCGCAACACCAGAACCGGGTACGACCCCACCGACGAGGACATCCTCTACGGGCCGATCAACAACCCGAACCAGCTCTCGCACATCTCCGGCCTGGTCGACCGGACGCCGGAGCACGCGCGCGTCATGACCGGCGGCCACCAGATCGACGGCGCCGGCTTCTTCTATGAGCCGACGATCATCGCCGACCTGCACCAAGACGACGAGCTGATTCGTACCGAGGTCTTCGGCCCGGTGCTGACAGTGCAGAAGTTCGCCGACGAGCAGGAAGGGCTGCGGCTGGCCAACGACACCGAGTACGGCCTGGCCTCCTCGGTGTGGACCAGCAACGTCAACACCGCCGCCCGGATGTCGGCCCGGCTCGACTTCGGCTGTGTTTGGGTCAACACCCACATCCCGCTGATCGCCGAGATGCCGCACGGTGGTTTCAAGCACTCCGGCTACGGCAAGGACCTGTCGCTGTACGGCATGGAGGACTACACCCGCATCAAGCACGTGATGCTCCACCACGGCTTCGAAGGCTGACCTCCCGACAGTGCGCTTCGAGTACGGAGAGTCAGACCACGTCGCGGGACATCAGGTCAGCCCAGGTTTCCCGTCGGACGACCAGGCGGGCTTCGCCGTCGGAGGTGAAGACGACAGGGATGCGGCGGTTGCCGTTGTAGTTGTTGGACATCGTGTAGCAGTACGCGCCGGTGGCCGGGACCGCGAGAAGGTCGCCGACGGCAGGGCCGGACAGCGGTACGCCGTCGATGAGGATGTCACCGCTCTCGCAATGCCGGCCGACGACGGTGACGGTCTGCTGATCGGGTCCGTCGAACCGGCCGACGACGCCCGCCTCGAAACGTTGGTGGAACAGGGCGACCTCCATGTTGTCGCCCATCCCGCCGTCGACGGCGACGAAGGTGATCGCGCCGGGCTTGACCGTCGTCACGCGGTAGATCGTGGTCGCGGCCGAGGCGACCATGCTCCGGCCCGGCTCGAGGATCAGGTGCGCCTCGGCCGGCAGATGTTCGCGCGCCGCTCCGATCAGCGCGTCGAGATAGTCGCCGACGGCAGGTGGTTCGTCGGCCCACGTGTACCGCGCACCCAGTCCGCCACCGAGGTCGAACACGGGGAACTCGCCCAGCGCGGCGATCGGCGCGACCGAGTCCGCGAACGGCTGGACCTCGAGGATCTGCGAGCCGATATGGACGTGCAGCCCACGCATCCGGAGCCGCGGACTGCGTTCGATCCGGCGGATCAGCGGCGCCGCGTCGGCGGGGGACAGGCCGAACTTCGATCCCTCGTGGCCGGTCAGCACGTGTGCGTGGGTGTCCGCGGTGACGCCCGGGATGATCCGGACCAGCACGTCCTGCACACCGGTCCCGAGCGTCTCCAGCCGGTCCACGTCGTCGGCGTTGTCGACCACCACCAGCCCGATCCCGTGCTCGATCGCCAGCGTGATCTCCTCGTCGCTCTTGGCGTTGCCGTGCAACACGATCAGCGCTGGGTCGACGCCCGCCTTGAGCGCAGTCAGGATCTCACCGCCACCGGCGACGTCGAGCCCGAGTCCCTCCGAGACCATCACCCGCTGGATCGCCGTGCATGGGAACGCCTTCGAGGCGAACACCACCCGCGAGTCCGGCCAGCGTTCGGCCAGCCCGTCGGCATACTCCCTGGCGCGGGCTCGCACGGCCTGCTCTGCGACCACCAGGACCGGCGTACCGAACTGTTCGGCCAGCCCGTCGGCGCGGCAGCCGCCGATGGTCAGGACGCCGTCGGGATCGAGCGTACTGCCGGACGGGAACAAGGTGAGCAGGTCGCTCATCACTCGGTCCGGGCCAGGATCTCGCGGACCAGGTCGAGACTCGTGTGCGGATGCAGGAACGCGAACCGGCCGACGGTCTCGCCCTCCCACTTGGTCGGCGGGATGAACGCCACCCCGTCGTCGTGCAGCCGCCGGGCCCACTCGTCGTAGTCCTCCGGCTTCCAGCCGACCCGGCGGAACAGCACCACCCCGAGGTCCGGCTCGCGGATCAGCTCTAGCTGCGGGGCCGCCCTGACCAGCTCGGCGGTCTCGCGGGCCAGCCATAGCGCCGCCTCGATCGCTTCCCGGTACGCCGCCACGCCGTGCACGGCCAGCGAGAACCACAACGGCAGGCCACGCGCTCGCCTGGTCAGGTGGTACGCGTAATCGGTGGGGTTCCACTCGCCGTCGGAGACATGGATGACGTCGAGGTACGACGCGTCCTGCGTGTGCGTGGCGCGGGCCAGCTCCGGGCGCCGGTACAGCAACGCGCAGCAGTCGAACGGCGTGAACAGCCACTTGTGCGGGTCGAGGATGAACGAGTCGGCCAGTTCGATGCCGTCGTACTTGGACCGAATCGAGCGGGCGAAGATGCCGGACCCGCCGTAAGCTCCGTCGACGTGGAACCACCAGCCGCGCTCCCGGGCGAGTGCGCCGACCCCGGCGAGATCGTCGACGATGCCGGCATTGGTCGTCCCTGACGTACACACCACCGCGACGACGCCGGTCGCGTCGGCCGGGACCGCCGCGCGGACGGTCTCGGCGGTGAGCCGGTGCTCCGGGGTCTCGACCACCAGCGCATCCATCTCCAGCAACCGCAGCGTGTTGACGATCGACGAGTGCGCGTCCGACGCCACGACGACGCTGAGCCGACCGGTCGCGCCCTGCTTCTTGGCCGTCTCACGCGCCACCGCCAGCGCCGACAGGTTGCCCGCCGAGCCTCCGGACACAAAGCAGCCGCCGGCGGTGTCGGGCAGCCCGGCCTGTGTCGCGATCAGCCGCAGCACGCTGTTCTCGGCCGCGATCGCGCCGGACGCCTCCAGCCAGGAGATGCCCTGGATCGAGGCGCACGACACGAGCATGTCGAACAGCAGGCTGGCCTTGGTCGGCGCCGCCGGGATGAACCCGAGGAACCGCGGGCTGTCGGCCGAGATCACGCTCGGCGCGATCACCGACGTGTACACGCCGAGCACCTCGTCCGGCGGCCGCGGCGCCTCCCGGATCAGCCCGTCGAGCCGCTTGTACAACTGGCCGGCCGGTAGCACTCCCTGGTCCAGCGGGACCGGGTCCATCCGCAGCCGGTTCTCGGCGTAGGCCAGCACGCTGCGCACCATCTGCTCGGTCGTCTGATCGACCTGGTGCATGGTCACTCCGTCCCCTGGGCGAGCTCCTCAGCCTGTTCGCGGGGCACCACGACGACCGGGACCGGCGAGTTCCGCACGATCTTGGCCGCCCGCGAGCCGAGGAACACGCGCGAGGCCGGGCCGCGTCGACTCGATCCGATCACCAGCACGTCGCCGGTGTCCCAGGCGACGTCCTCGATGGCATCGCCCCAGCTCGTGCCTTGGCCGACGACCGCCTCGACGTTGTGCGGCGCGTCCGCGAGTTCCTCGACCTGCTCGAGTGCCGCGTGTACGTCCCGTTCGAGATCGGCGGTCCACTCCTCGAGCACCAGGTCCTCGCGGTCCGTGCCCAGCCGGGTCGTGTACGCCGGACGTGACCAGACGGCGAACGATGCGATCCGTACGGCGGCGTGCACCTGTGCCGCCATCCGGGCCGCGGCGATGACCAGAGTGTCGGCGGCCTCCTCCGAGCCGCCGTACGCCGCGGTCACCCGGCTCACCACCATGTCCGGCCTGCGCCGCATCCCGCGCGGCGACAGTGCGATCGCCACCGGCGAACTGTGCAGCAGCCGATCGGTGACGCTGCCGAGCGCGATGTGGCCGAACATGCCGGCCGCGGACGAACCGAGCACGATCATGCTCGCGTGGTACTGCTCGGCCAGTTCGAGCAAGCCGGCCGGCGCGGAGCGGGCACTGTGCCGGACGAACCGGGCCGGTACGTCCTCCGGCAAGTTGCTCCGGGCAACCTTCAGCGCCTCGTCGGCGGTGCCGTCGAGGTATGCCTGGTACTCGGCATCGACCCGGGCCATGCCGGGCACCCAGGGCGCCGGCACGACCGAGCAGACCACCAGGTCCTCGCCGGTCGACCGCGCCAGCATGGCCGCCAGGTGCAATGCGGCCTTGCCGCGTTGTTCGGGCGCGTAGCCCACGATCATGGTCATCGTCGGCGCCTAGTCGTGGATCAGCCCGACGTGTTCGTGCCGGCCGAGGTGCGAGTGGCGGAACCCGTACAGGGCGTACCAGATGAGCACGACCGAGACCCAGATCAGGAACACCCAGATGGTCACCGCGCGCAAGTCCTTGATGATCCAGATACAACCGGCGATCGAGAGGATCGGCGTGATCGGGTACAGCGGGACCTTGAACCCGCGTGGCAGCTCCGGGTGCGTACGCCGCAGCACCATCACACCGATCGAGACCACCAGGAAGGCGACCAACGTGCCGATGCTGGTCATCTCGGCGAGGAAGTCGATCGGGATCAGTCCGGCCAGCAGGGCGATGACGACCGCGACGATGAGGGTGTTCGGTACCGGGGTCAGGGTGCGCCGGTTCACCTTGTGGAACAGTTCGGGCAGCATGCCGTCGCGGGACATCGCGAACAGGATGCGGGTCTGGCCGTACAGCACCACGAGAGTGACGCTGAAGATCGAGACCACCGCACCCGCGGCGAGTACCGTGGCGGGCCAGGTCGAACCGGTGACCTTCTCCAGGATCGCCGACAGCCCGGCCTGCTGGCCTTCGAACTCCTTGTACGGCTGCGCAGCCACCGCGACGAGGGTGACAAGGATGTACAACCCGGTGACAGTGACCAGCGATATCAGGATCGCCAGCGGCATGGTCCGGCGCGGGTCCTTCACCTCCTCGCCAGCGGTCGAGACGGCGTCCAACCCGATGTAGGAGAAGAAGATTATTCCGGCCGCCGAGGTGATGCCGGTCAGCCCGAACGGTGCGAAGGGACTGAGATTGTCGGAGTTCCAGCCCTGCAGGCCGATGATGATGAACAGCACCAGCACGCCGATCTTGATCAGCACCATCACGGCGTTGACCTTCGCCGACTCGCTCGCGCCACGGATCAGCAGCAGCGTGCACAGCGCGATGAGAATGACGGCGGGCAGATTGAACACACCGCCTTGCTCGGGCGCTTGCGCAAGGTTGTCGGGGATGGTGAAACCGAAGACGTTGTCGAGGAACTCGTTCAGGTACTGCGACCAGCCGACGGCGACAGCCGCCGCCGACACGCCGTACTCGAGCAGCAGGCAGGCGGCGACGCCCATCGCCGGCAGCTCGCCGAGCGTCGCGTAGGCGTACGAGTAGGACGAGCCGGACACCGGCACCGCGCTGGCCAGCTCGGCGTAGCAGATCGCGGTCAGACCGGCGACCACGCCGGCGATCACGAACGACAGGATGACCGCGGGTCCCGCCTTCGGAACGGCCTGCGTCAGCACGATGAAGATACCGGTGCCGATGGTGGCGCCGACACCGAACATCGAGAGCTGGAACAGACCGATGGAGCGGGCCAGTTCGCTCTGGCCGGTGTCGGAGCCGGTCTCCTGCGACATCTCTGGAACCGGCTTGCGGCGGAACAACTGCTGCAGAGTGGCCATCGTTCCTCCCAGGGCGGAGGGCGCCGCGGCCCGCACCCCCCTTTTCGGAGTGTGGCACCACACGGCCCGGGCTGTCAGCCCTGCGGCGACTCTCGATCGGCGAGCAACGGTTTCCCCGGGTCCCAGGTCGTGCCGTCGTCCGCGTCGCGGCGCTTGCGCGCGATGGCCGACAGCGCCTCGAGCACCACACGGTTGGCCAGCGCCGCGGTGATGTCGGCGTGGTCGTACGGCGGGCTGACTTCGACCACGTCCATGCCCACCACAGGCAGTTCGAGGCAGATCCGGCGAACCGAGTCCAGCAACTGACGGGCCGTCATCCCACCCGGCTCCGGGGTTCCGGTGCCCGGCGCATGGCCGGGGTCGCACACATCGATGTCGACCGACAGGAACACCCCGTCGCAGTCGTCGGTGGCGATCGCGAACGCTTCTGTCAGGCAGGCTTCCAGTCCACGAAGGCCGATCTCGGTCATCTCGTACGAGCGCATGTTCTGCGCGGCCATCCAGTCCAGCGTGTCGGGCGGCGGCCAGTACCCGCGCAGCCCGATCTGCAGGAACCGGTCGCCGCGCAGCGCGCCGGATTCGATCAGCCGGCGCATCGGCTGCCCGTGCCCCCACAGCGAGCCGAACTCGATGTCGCCGGTGTCGGCGTGCGCGTCGAAGTGCAGCATCGAGACCCGGCCATGGCCTAGCACGTTGGCCACGCCCTTCGCATCCGGGTACGCAATCGAGTGGTCGCCGCCGAGCACCACCGGGATCGCGCCGGCCCGGCTCACCTTTTCGACCGCCGCCTCGAGCGCGGGCAGCGCGGTCTCGATGTCGCCGGAATACATCTCGACGTCACCGGCGTCCACGACACCGAGGTCCACCAGGCCGTCGGTACGCAGCGCCAGGCTCGGCCGCGACCCGTCGTGGCCGAGGTAGTCGCGGGCCCGGATCGCCATCGGCCCGTACCGTGCGCCCGGGCGGGCCGACGTGCCGCCGTCGAACGGCGCGCCGAGGATCACGACCTGCGCGTCGGCGTACGTCCCCGGGTCGTCCAGGTCGCACATCGGCACGCCGAGAAAGGTGAAGTCCGGCCCGAACTGCTGCCCATAGCGGGTCATGCTCGGAGTGTCGCACCCCGCTCACCGCTGTCAAGCGTGCCGCCGATCGACCCGAACGCGCGCAGCGTGTCGACCAGGTACGCCGCGTGCTGCGGCACCGGCCACGACGAGAGCTTGACGCCGACGGTCCTGGTCGCGCGGTTGACGTAGACCATCTGGCCGTGGATGCCCAGGCAGACCAGCGACGGGCCGTGCTGGTTCGGCACGAACCAGAACTGGTTGCGGTACCAGCCGCCGGGCAGCACGGCCTCGTTGTCGGTACCGGCGAACGCGTCCCGGACGTCACTCGGCGGCTGCCAGGACGCGGCCAGCCAGTCAGCCGGGATGATCCCGGCCCCGTCGTCGAGCAGGAGCTGGCCGAACCGCGCCAGGTCCCGCGCGACCGCCGAGATGCCGCCATCGTGGATAGCCGTACCGACCGCGTCACAGCTGATCTCGGCGTCGTGCTCGGCGCCCATCGGGATCCACAACAGCGTCGAGATCAGGTCGGCCATCCGGGTGCCGGCCGCGCGTTCGCAGACCCAGCCGAGCATGTCGGTGTCGGCGGACCGGTACCTGAAGTCGCCGCCGTGCGACGCCGACGTGCCGAGCGTGGTCAGGTACGCGTAGGCGCCGACCGGGTCGCCGTCGCGGACCGGCCGCCAGCCCATCGACCGCTCCATCACCCGGACCTCGGCGTCGGCAGCATCGTAGGTCTCCCGGAACGCGACCCCGGTACGCATGTCGAGCAGGTGCCGCACGGTGGCGCCGTCATACCCGGAGCCCGCGATCTCGGGTACGTACTCGGCGACCGGTGCGTCGGGGTCGACCAGGCCGCGGGAGACGAGGATGCCGGTCACGCAGCCGACGATCGACTTCGACACAGACATCAGCAGGTGCGTGGTCCGCGCGGACATCCCGCCGACGTAGCGCTCCTCGACGACCACCCCGTCGTGCAGCACCAGCACGGCGTCGGTGTGGGTGTCGGCGAACACCTCGTCGGCGGTCGCGACCGAGCCGTCAAGCCGGGTGACCCGGGTCTGGCCGACCCGTTGTTCGAGCGCCGCGGTGAGCGGCGCGGTCCGCGCGGGGTCCGCCGGGATCGGGTGCGACGGGATCAGCTCGCGCAGGTGCTGGAAGGCCCAGTTCACGTTGGGCGCATCCTGCCAGGTCGCCAGCGTGACGAGGTTGCCGGCGGATGGCGGGAAGCCCGCCATCCGATCCTGCCTGCTCTGCATGGCGGCCAGACTACGATGCCGCCATGCTCCTGCCGGGCGAACGGCTGCACCGGGACCCGGCGGTGACTGCCGCGAACTGGCAGCAGGCGCCGTTCAACCGGTGGTCGTTCTGGCATGTCCGCGAGCTGCTGCCGACCCAGCGGGTCTCCCGCGGCACCGGTCCGGTCCGCGAGCTCGTGAGACGCGAGGTGGACGTCCAGGCGGTGCCGGTGACCCGGTACGACGGGACACGCTCGACCGTCGGCGAGATCTTCGAGTCGACCTTCACCGACGCATACGCGGTGGCGCACGACGGCGAACTCGTCGCGGAGGGCTGGGTACCGAGCGGGGGACCACACCAACCGCACGCCATCCTGTCGGTGACCAAGTCCGTGGTCGGCTGTGTCGCCGGCGGACTGGCCGATCAGCGTCTGCTCGACGTCGATGCCGAGGTCACCAAGTACGTACCGGAGTTGCGCGACACGGGGTACGACGGTGCGACCGTGCGGCATCTGCTCGACATGCGTAGCGGCGCCCGGTTCCGCGAGGAATACTCCAACCCCCGGTCCGATGTGCGCCGGCTGGACAAGTGGGTCACCGGCCGCGGGCTCTACCCATTTCTGACCACACTGCGGACCGAGGCGCCACACGGCAGCCGGTTCCTGTACCGCTCGGCCGAGACCGATGTGCTCGGCTGGGTCTGTGAGCGGGCCGCGGGCACCCGGATGGCCGATCTCGTGTCGACCCTCGTGTGGGCACCGATGGGCGCGGAACGCGACGCCGAGTTCCTCTGCGACCCGCTCGGCACGGCCGTCCACGACGGCGGTCTCGCGGTCACGACGCGCGACCTGGTGCGCTTCGGCCTACTGCTGCTCGCCGGCGGCGCGCTTCCCGGCGGTACCCAGGTCATCCCGCCGCAGTGGTTGCGCAGGGCATGGGCCGTCGACGCCGACAGCCGGGGCGCGTTCCTCGCGTCACCCGCCGAGGCGGCGATGCCGGGCGGCTGGTACCGCAACCAGTTCTGGTTCCGCCCGGGCGAGCACGGAGACGTCCTGCTCTGCCTCGGCATCCACGGCCAGATGCTGCACGTGAGCCGGCGCACCGGAACCGTGTGCGTGAAGCTGTCGAGCTGGCCGGACGCGCAACAGCCGGCCTATCTGCAGGACACCCTGCGGGCGCTGGACGCGATCGGTGGCGCGCTGATCGGTGAGCCGTCGACCGGCGACCTGCGGCATCTGCCCGGGGTGGTGTCCGGGCTGCATCGCGGCGGCACGGCGTCGAGGAGAAGAGGCTCTGTCATCTGAGTCGGCGCGGTCCTAGCCTGTCAGCAGGGTCAGGACAGGGGAGGCGTCATGGTCCAGAAGCTGAACGGCATCGCCGAGATCCGCACGTTCTTCCGCACCAACCGGCAGCCGATCTACTTCTTCGGACCGACCGCATTCAACTTGCTCGGCATCGACCGATGGGTGCGCAACTTCCAATACGTCGTCTACTACGACTCATGGGACGGTGCACATCCGCGGGTGATCGCGCCGAAGAACCAGCCCTACGTCGAGTTCGAGTCCAGCGAGCAGATCAACAACTACCTCCTGCGAGACCCGGAGGTGCAGGCGTACCTGCGCAAGCGCGGCGGTACGCCGATGATCGTGTTGGTGTTCTTCGACGCCGAGACCGAGGAGATCTGCCGCGAACTGGGCTACCGGCTGATCCTCCCGGCCGACGAGCTGCGCCGGCGGCTGGACTCGAAGATCGTCACCACCCAGCTCGGTGACGAGGCCGGCGCGCCCTCGGTGCCGAACGTGCTCGGCACCGCGTCGTCCTGGAAGGAACTCAAGGCGCTTGCAGCCGGCAACGAACTCGGCCGCGACCTGGTCGTGCAGACGCCGTACGGCGACTCGGGTAAGACCACGTTCTTCATCACCGGCAGGAAGGACTGGGACAACTACGCGGACGACATCGTCGGCGAGCAGCTCAAGGTGATGAAGCGGATCGACAACACGGCCGCCGCGGTCGAGGCGTGCATCACCCGGCACGGCACGATCGTCGGGCCATTCATGACCGACCTGACCGGCTACCCGGAGCTGACTCCGTACAAGGGCGGCTGGTGCGGCAACGACCTGTTCCCGGAGGCGCTCACGCCGGAGCAGCGAACGACCGCGATCGGGCACGTGCGCCGACTCGGCGACCGGCTCGCCCGGGAGGGCTACCTCGGCTTCCTCGAGATCGACGTGCTGATCGACCTGGCCACCGACGAGGTGTATCTCGGCGAGCTCAACCCACGGATCTCCGGCGCGTCGTCGATGACCAACGTGACAGCCGGGGCGTACGCCGACGTACCACTGTTCCTGTTCCACCTGCTGGAGTTCATGGACGTCGACTACACGATCGACGTCGAGGAGCTGAACGAGCGCTGGCGCGATCTGGCTGCGGTCGACGTGTGGGCCCAGCTGATCATGAAGGAGCCGTCGGACAGCGTCGAGCGGATCCTGTCGGCGCCACGGACCGGCATCTGGCACCTCGACGAGGACGGCAAGCTCGACTTCGCCGGAGTCAGCAACGACTGGCACGACGTCACCCACGAGGACGAGGCGTTCTTCCTGCGCGTCTACGGGCCGGGCGACTTCCGGTTCAAGGGCGCCGACCTCGGCATCCTGGTCAGTAAGGGCCGGATGCAGACCGCCGAGGGCCTCACCAGGCGCAGCCGCCGCTACATCGATGGCATCCGCTCCCAATACGTCTCCGAGCCGCTGCCGCAGCCGCCGGCCCCGATGCCGATCGGATACGTCAAGTAGTCGCCCCCTGTCGCGGGAGCATGTCGGCCATCGGCCGGGTCGCGACCGACCTGCCGGACAGGCTGTCTATCGTCCGGCTCGCCGACGGACGAGGTGCGCCCTGCTCACGACCCCGCCAACGATCCTTGACCCCACCGCCAAGTCCGGCCATGGCCAAGCGGAATCAGAGGACGAGGACGGGGATTCGCTGGGCGGAGTTGTTGGCGAAGCCGCCGCGGTTCCAGTCGGCCTCGAGCGGCTGGGCCCGGCCGGACTCATCACTGGCGCGGGCGGTCAGGACGTACTCGCCGGGTGTCGCGTCCCAGGCGCAGGAGAACCGGCGCCAGGCCCAGCGCTGACCGCCGTCCGGGTCGAGCTTTGCCGGCAGCCAGGTCGTACCGCCGTCCGGGCTGACCTCGACCGACGAGATCGGCGCCCAGCCCGACCAGCAGCGGCCGCGCAGCGTCGCCGGGCCGGGGTGCAGGAACCGGTTGCGGCTCATGAAGTCGGGGAAGCCCGGCGGCTCCAGCAGCGCCCGCGGCTCTATCCGCGTCACCGGTGTGCCGTCCTCTTCGGCCTCGGTACGCAGCCGGTACGCGACCGCGTTCTGGAATCCTTCGAACTCGTGGTCGAGCACCTCGATCGACGTCAGCCACTTCACATGCGCCATGCCGTACCAGCCGGGCACGACCAGACGAACCGGGTACCCGTGCTGGGGTGGCAGGGCGGCTCCGTTCATCTGGTACGCCACCAGCACGTCGCCCGACAGCGCATCCGCCAGCGACAGCGAGCGTTGGTAGTCCTGCTCGACCCCGCGCTCGAACCCGTGGTCGGCACCGGTGAACACCACGTCGACCGCATTGCCGCGGACCTCGGCCCAGTCGAGCAGATCGGCCAGCGGTACGCCGGTCCACTCGGCGGTGCCGATGGCCTCGACCAGCCACGGCTGGCTGACCGGTCGGGGCTGATACCGGGCCCGGCCGTTGCCGGCGCACTCCATCGTCACCCGGACCGTCCGGGAGGGAAGCGCGCGCAGCTCGTCCAGGTCCACTGTTGCTGGTTGCTCCAGGCAACCACCAATGGTCAGCCGCCACTCCGACGCCACCACTTCCGGGATGTCGTAGTGGATCAGAACGTAGTGCAACCCCGGCGGCGTGACGTCGTACCGGAGCGCCTCCAACGGCAGCCCGTGATTGCGGGCGGCGAGCTGCAGCTCGTCGGCGCCGATCCCCTCCCCGGACCCGGCGATCCGTGCGCCGGTGCTGAACGACTCGACTGTCATACGTACGAATCTAAGCCCTCGTCAGTGGTTCATAGCCATCCGTTCTCCATCGCCAGCCGTACCGCTTCGGCTCGGGTGCGGGCGCCCGTCTTGCCGATCGCCGCGGACAGGTGGTTGCGTACCGTGCCCTCGGACAGGTGCAGCGACCTCGCGATGTCGGCCACGGTCCCGCCCTCACGCGCGGCGCGAAGGACGTCGGTCTCCCGGCTGGTGAGCGGACTCGTGCCGGCCACCAGCGTCTCCGCGGCGAGCGTGGGGTCCACCACTCGTAGCCCCGCATGCACCCGGCGCACGGCATCCGCGAGCTGAGCGGCGGGCGTGTCCTTGACCACGAAGCCCGACGCGCCCGCCTCCATCGCGCGCCGCAGGTATCCAGGCCGCCCGAACGTGGTCACCACGAGCACCCGGCAGCCCGGTACGGCGGCCCGCAGCGCGGCCGTCGCGGCGATGCCGTCCAGCCCGGGCATCTCCACGTCGAGCAGCGCCACGTCCGGCTCGGCCGACTTCGCTGCGGCCACCACCTCGTCACCGCGGCCGACCTCGGCGACGACCGTCAGGTCCGGCTCCAGGTCGAGCAGTGCTGCCAGTGCGCCGCGGACCAGCGCCTGGTCGTCGGCCAGCAGAAGCTTGATCATCCGCCCATCCGCACTGCGAGCCGGAATCCGCCGCCGGGCAGGCTGCCGACCTGTAGTACGGCACCCGCGGCCGCGGCGCGCTCACGCAGCCCGATCAGCCCGTGTCCGCCCACACCCGGTGCGGGGTTCGCGCCGGCGCCGTCGTCGGCGACCTCGACGCCGTCGGCATCGAGGCTGACCGTGCAGCGGCTGGCCTTGGAATGCTTCACCACGTTGGTGACGCCCTCGCGGACCACCCAGGCGAACAACTCGCGCCGATCCTCCGGCACATCGTCGACCGCGGTCGGCAGCTCCGGCGTGATTCCCGCCGCGGTGAGCGCGGATCGGGCCGAGACCAGTTCACCGGCCAGGCTCGGCTCCCGGTAGCCGGCGACCGCGGCCCGCACATCGGCCAGCGCCGCGCGGGCGAGTCGCTCGACATCGGCGACCTCGGCCGCGGCGCGCGACGGGTTGTTCGGCAGCAGTTTGCCGGCCAGCTCGGCCTTGACGGTGATCACGGTCAGCGAGTGTCCCAGGATGTCGTGCAGGTCGCGCGCGAACCGGGTGCGCTCCTCCTGGACCCGTAGCTCGGCGAAGTCCTTGCGCGCCTCGGCCAGCTCCCAGCCGCGCTGCATCGCCCGGCGCAGCCCGAACACCGCCAGCGCCGCGAGCACGATGGCGAACCCGTACCCGCCGTCCTCGTGCCAGCCCGGTACGACCTTCAGCAGGACCTCCGCGGTCAGGAACAGCACCGCGGTGACCGCGGCGCCCCAGGCCAGCGGCAGCGTCATCATCGCCATCGCGACGATGTACACGAGCGCGTTGAGCGCCGACTCGCCGGCGGCCGGGACCATCCCCGCGGCCAGTATCAGCATCACCACGAGGTATGAGACCCGCTGCCACAGCGGCCCGACCATGCCGAGCCGGCGCTGCTGCCGGGTGATCGCGAAGAAGGACAGGTACGCCACGCAGAACAGGCCCAGCGAGACGATGCCGACGATCCGCTCCACCTGATCGTCGTGGTTCCAGATGATCTGCAGCGGCTTGAACAGGTAGACCAGCCAGATCCCGGCCAGCAGCCAGCGGCCGCGGCGTTCCTCGGTTCGGAGTGACGCCTCGACCGCCGGCAGGTCGTTCATGCTGGTCAATGTAATGCTCAGGTCCTCAGGCCCGGGCGGTGTCGGCGCGGAACCGGCGCAACCCGATCAGGCCGAGCAGCACGGTCCAGCCCAGCACCACCAGCAGCGCCTTGGAGTCGAACCCGGTGTGGGTCAGCGGGCTGCGTGCCGTCAGTCCGGTCCAGTACGCCGGGGTGAGCTCGGCGATGTGCCTCATCAGACTCGGCATGTTCTGGATCGGCACCCACAGTCCGCCGAATGCGGCGACCAGGATCGTGATCAGGGCGCTGATCGGCTGGACGCTGTCCGGCTTGGCGAGGTAGCCGATGATCAGGCCGATACCAGCGAACGGCAGCGCACCGAGCCACGCGGTCAGCGCGACCGTCGCCCAGTCGCCGGCACCCATCCGTACGTCGGCACCGAGCACGGCGACCAGGAACACCACCACGATCGGCGGGACCGCCAGCGCAAGCGACAGCAGCACCTTGCTGAGGATGTACGAGCGCGGCTTGAGCGGGGTGAGCCGCAGGGTGCGGTTCCAGCCGCCGTCGCGCTCGATCGCGATCGCTCCGCCGATGCTCATCGCGGCCGACATCGAGCCGAACATCGCCATGCTGATCATCACGTACGCCGCGGCCGACATCCCGTCGTCCATCGACTGGCCCTTGAGGTTGGTGCCGAAGATCAGGAACAGCACCAGCGGCATCAGGATGGAGAAGATGATCACCCGGCGGTTGCGCATCGTGCGCCGGATGTCGAAGAGCAGGTAGTTCGTGTTCATGCCAGGGCTCCCTCGTTGGTCTCGGCGTCGCCGATCGCGAGGACCGCGTCCTCCAGATCGGGGGACCTCACCTCGATGTCGTGAGCGGATGTCCGGTTGAGCAGGTGACGCAGTACCGCGTCGGAGTCCGCGCACTGCAGCACAACCACGTCGCCGCGGGTCTCCACGTTCCGTACGCCGTCCAGCGCCGCGAGGGCGGCCAGGTCGGCGTCCGGCACGGTGGCCCGGACGGTCCGGCCGGACACGGTCGCCTTGATCTGCGCGGCGGTGCCGTCGGCGACGATCCGGCCGTGCCGCATCAAGACCACCCGGTCGGCGTAGGCGTCGGCCTCGTCCAGGTAGTGGGTCGCGAACAGCACCGTGCGGCCGCGGGCGGTCTCGGCGTGCATCGACTGCCAGAAGGCCCGCCGCGACTCGACGTCCATCCCGGTGGTCGGCTCGTCGAGCACGATCAGGTCGGGCTGCGCGACGATCGCCATCGCGAACCGGACCCGCTGCTTCTGGCCGCCGGACAGGCCCTTGAAGACCCGGTCCGACAGATCGGTGATGCCGGCCCGTTCGAGCGCCTCGTCGATCGGCAGTGGGTGCGTATGCAGCGCGGCGACCAGGCTGACCAGTTCGCCGACCTTGGCGTCCTCGATGATCCCGCCGCTCTGCAGCATCGCGCCGACCTTGCCGGCCGCGATCGCCTCGGTGGGCGCGTTGCCGTACACCTCGACGGTCCCGCCGTCGGGCCGGACCAGGCCGAGCAGGATCTCGATGGTGGTGGACTTGCCCGCACCGTTCGGCCCCAGGATCGCGACCACCTCGCCGGACCTGATGGTCAGGTCGACGCCGGCGACCGCCTGGACCTCGCCGTATCTCTTGGTCACGCCGGTGAGGCGGACCGCGTTCGTGTTCGTCATACCGATGACGATCCCGGCGCGCGGGTACGCGGCCCCGGTCCGGTCCTCACGACATACCCGTGACATCTGTCAGGGCTTGGTCAGAGCATGGCACCGTTGTCAGCGGGTGCCCGGCGTGGAATGTGACTGATTAACCGCTAGCGCGACGGCTCGAGGTCGTGCGCGGCCAGGTGCATGCACGCGGCGTCGAGCGCCGCCTCCTGGGTCTCGAAGTACGCGTACCAGTACGGCCGGTCGGGCTGCGGACTGTCCTGGTCGTCGATGTCGACGTACCAGGGTGCGGGCGTGCCTTCGAAGTCACAACGGAAGACGCGGGCCCTCAGCCGGACCTCGGTCGCAGTCATACTCTCTCTCCGCGCATCATCGTCGTTCCCCCCGGAACTTTCCTTCCTTATCCCCCATCACATCGCAGTGTTAATACTGTGCGTTACATATGTCAAATACTTTATACGGAGTGTCATTGACAACGTACGCACCGCTGAGGCATCTCTTCAGACGTCGATGGGCTCGGTCTCCCGCGTACGGCTGATCGTGATCGAGGCGCCGACGACGCAGGCCATGCCGATGATTTGCACGATACCGAGCCGCTGGCCGAGCACCAGCAGCCCGGCCAGCGCGCCGAGCGCAGGCTCCAGACTCATCAGCACCCCGAAGAATGCCGGGCTCATCCGGCGCAGCGCGAGCAGCTCCACTGAGTACGGCAGCACCGACGACAGCAGTGCGACGCCCGCACCGACCAGCAGCACGTGCCCGGCAAACAGCTCCGTGCCCGCCGTCGCGAGTCCGTACGGCCCGACCACCAGCGTGCTCACCACCATCGCCAGCGCCAGCCCATCGAGCTGGGCGAACCGGCGTCCGGTCTCCGCGCTCAGAAGGATGTACGCCGCCCAGCCCGCGGCGGCGCCGAGGCCGAACGCCACCCCGACCCAGTCGACCGCGCCGAGCTGGTGCCCGTTGACCAGCAGCACGCCGATCGCGGCGCCCAGGACCGCGAGCAGGTGGATCCGGCGGCGGGACATCACGGCGGCCAGGCCGAGCGGGCCGACGAACTCGATCGTCACCGCGACACCGAGCGGCAGCCGGTCCAGCGCCTCGTAGAACGACAGATTCATCACTGCGAGCGTCAGGCCG